>JAIKZQ010000047.1 GCA_024682075.1 Lachnospiraceae bacterium | reverse complement strand
TGGCGTTGTAATAGGAGAATACGGTGTTGTAGCCGCAGATGGCGGAGTGCTTCAGCCAAATGCGGATGTTTATACCGAGAATATCCTGAATAATTGCAGCATCAACGGATATTGCCCCGTTCTTTGGGATACCGGTTTTGTATTTGACAGATATTCATCTTCTGTAAAATTCGATTCCATGATGAGGCTGTTCCAAAAATATGATGTGATGAGAGAAGAAGGAAAGACAGCGGAAGAGATAAGGGAAAGCGCATCTGCAGCTGTTGAAAAGGCAATATCGGAGGCGCACTCGGGATTCAGCCTTCCTGATGGAGAGACCGTTGCATGGATAATGTTTACTTCCTCTGACTGGAACATACAATACTCTGTCGGAGACGAGTATTCGCCTGAAAGTATCAGTCCCGGGGTTGTGGCAAATGATGCCGTGATTACAGGCGAGGGTACATATACGGTATCTCTTGAAATGTCTCCGGACCATGCCGCAAACGGCTGTACCTTTATGGCGCTTGGACTTGCCGGAGGTGAGGCTAATTATCCGGGATGTATCATTGAGATTGATGAAGTATTCATAAACGGAGAGGCTGTTTCGTTAAGCGGCGTACCCTATACCACATCTGACGATGGAAAGTGTACGAGAGTCAACCTCTATAACTCGTGGGTTACGGAAATCCCGGAAAGTATCAGAGTCGCAGACGGACTTTCCGTAAATGAAGCCAGTGCGACACCTGTCGAAGCGGAAAATTTAGGTGAGATAAATAAGATAGAGATCATCTTTTCGCTGTCAATGCAGCAACAGTATTATAGTATAATAATTTGATCATATTCTGCTTGTTTTTATCCGAATAAAAAACTATTGTACAAGTGTATTGGGCAGAAAAGATAAATATCTGACTGAATTTATGCAATGAGAGAAAACGGATGCTCTTAAAGCGGATTTTAATCTCATTAAACTGTTTTTTTAGCAGCCTTTTTGCTATACTGTTTCCGTAGCGTCTCTCAATACCGGGGGATACAAAAATACATTTTTAAGGGGAAAAAGTTATGCAGTATGGACATTTTGACGACGAAGCCTACGAATATGTCGTAGACAGACCGGATACTCCGACTTCCTGGAGTAACTATCTTGGTACTACCCAGTATGGTGCCATCATCACCAACAATGCCGGAGGATACGGATTCTACCGTTCCGGAGCACAGGGCAGATTCATGCGCCTGCGTTTTAACTCCATTCCCATGGACCAGCCCGGAAGATACTTCTATCTGAGAGACAACGATTCCAAGGATTACTGGTCAGCATCATGGCAGCCTGTAGGAAAGCCTCTCGACCAGTACAAGAATGTATGTCGTCACGGCACTGCTTACACCATCATCAGTTCTGACTATGCTGACATCCATACCGATGCCACATATTTCGTTCCTTTGGGACAGACCTTCGAGTACTGGAGACTGGATGTAGAGAATAAATCAGACAAGCCCAGAGATCTTTCCGCATTTACATATTGCGAGTTTGCCAGCCAGTGGAATACCACCCAGGATCTTGTAAACCTTCAGTATTCGCTTTTCATCATGGAAGCAGACAAGAAGGCTGACAATATCCTCGGCTACTCCATCCATGACAATATCTACAAGCAGCATCCCGAGTATGAGCTTGGCGGACTTGTGCAGCAGGAGTGGTTCGCAGTCTGCGAAGCACCCATGACTCACTATGACACTTCCAGAGAAAAGTTCCTCGGAACTTACGGATCTTACAAGGAGCCTAAGGCTGTCATCGAAGGACAGTGCTCCGATTCATGGTGCTATGGAGATACCGCCTGCGGATCCATCCAGTCCGACATGGTACTTCAGCCCGGTGAAAAGAAGACCGTTCTCATCCTTCTCGGTATCGGCAATGCAAATGCAGTCGGTGAGAAGATCGTTGCAGAGTACGGCTCGATAAAGAGATTCGACGAGGAGTTTGAAAAGCTCAAGGAAGACTGGCATTCAAAGCTCACTTCCTTCAAGGCTAAGACTCCCGATGAAGATATCAACCACACCGCCAACGTATGGGGACTTTACAACAACCTCATCACTTTCTCCTGGTCAAGAGCAGCATCTCTTGTTTACAACGGAGAAAGAGACGGTCTCGGATACCGTGATTCCGTTCAGGATACACTCGGTGTCAATGCGGCTATCCCCGGTCTTTCAAAAGACAGACTTAAACTCATGCTTTCCGGTCAGACCAATTGCGGAGGAGCAATGCCTCTCATCAAGCTCGGTCATAATCCCGGACACGAGAAGTGCCCTGAGGAAAGAGAGTTCAGATCCGACGACTGCCAGTGGTTCTTCAATGCGATCCCCGCTTATGTTGCGGAGACCGGTGACATTGATTTCTTCAATGAAGTAGTTCCTTATGCTGATCACGGTGAGGATACCGTTTACGGACACCTTAAGAAGGCCCTTCTTTTCAACATCGAAAGAAGCGGAGCAGACGGACTTCCTTCAGGACTTGCAGCTGACTGGAACGACTGTCTCCAGACCGGTTATCACGGCGAGAGCGTAATGGTAACATTCCAGCTCAGACTCGGACTTACAACATATGCAGACATCTCCAAGCTCCTCGGAAAAGAAGACGAGGCAGCATGGGCTCTTAAGCAGAGAGACATACTTGACGAAGCAATCCAGAAGAAGGCTTGGGACGGCAAGTGGTGGATCTGGGCAGTCGGCGAGGACGGAACCGTTTACGGAACCGATCAGTACGACGAAGGCAAGGTTTATCTCAACACTCAGGTATGGGCTGTTATGTCCGGTGCATGCAAGGACGACCAGGAGAAGCTCTGCCTCGATGCTGTTGATGATCAGCTCTTTTCAGAGTACGGACTCAAGCTCTGTGCACCCGCTATCGTCTATACTCCTCAGACCGTCATGGGATGCGTTGTATTCCCTACCGGCATCAAGGAGAACGGCGGTATCTTCAACCACACCCAGGGCTGGGGCGTCATGGCAGAAACTGTTGCCGGCAACGGAAACAGAGCATACAAGTATCTCAAGGCTGCTCTTCCCGCAAGCTATAACACCAGAGCAGAGATCCGTCAGTCAGAGCCTTACGTACAGGGCCAGACCACTTATTCCGACGAGTCTCCCAGACCCGGTAACTGCCGTACCTCATGGCTTTCCGGTGCTGTTGCATGGACTTACTATTCACTTACCCAGTATGTCCTCGGAATCAGACCTCAGTATGACGGAATGCTCATCGATCCCTGTATCCCCGATTCCTGGGACGGATTCGAAGTTGAGAGAACATTCAGAGGAAAGAAGCTTTTCATTGAAGTCAGGAATCCCGAGCATGTATGCAAGGGCGTATCCTACATCGTTGTAAACGGTGAGAAGCTTGATTCCGCAGTTATCCCTGTTGATAAGCTTGTTGACGGTGAGAATAAGATCGAAGCTGTAATGGGCAAGAATGCTCAGGCTGTTCCTTTCGAGAGACTGTAATTAATCATGTTTCGGCTCGGAGGACGGGCATTTAAGTCCGTCCTCCGAATTTTATTGTGAGGTAGTTTTTTGTCATGCGTTATTCAATAAAACGGATAATATCGGTCATTATTTCCGGCTTGTTTTTGCTGATGCTTGTTCCGGTTCTCCCGGTAAGTGCTGAGGAAACATATGACGAGGAAATGATCGTTTACATATCACTTGTTGCCTCGGGTGCTGAGGCAGGCGACAGTGGACTGGTCTACGGAGGGCCCGAGTGCGCGGATAACACTCCGGAGATAGTTGCCGTCACCGCAAGTGCAAGAGCAGGCGATACAGTGACCGTATCCCTGACTCTTCCGGAAGAGATCACTAAGATAAAGGACATTGCACCGGTTGTTTATTCCGTCGGAGATAATGTCGCGTACAGAAATGTTGACGCAAGTGTCAGTTTGAAAGTTGACGGTGAAGATGTTGAGATCATCACAGAAGACGATCCCGCTCCCCCTCTTTCCTGGAAGGATGATGAAGCAGGAAAGCTGACTGCATGGCGCCTCTACGGCGGAATAACCGAAGGCGGATATCAGTATGTTTCGCCCGACTCTTTCAAGGGTGCGACGGAGATCGAATATACCATCACGATCAATTCCGTGGATGCATACGGTCCCGCTTATGAAGGAGAAGCGATCGTCTTTATCGGATTTGACGGCGACCTTTCGGAGAGCGGAGATCACGGACTCATATATAACGGTCCCGACGATCAGGGAAATGCGGGAGATATTACTGCTGTTAATGCCACTTGCGGTTTTGGGGAAACCGTCACTGTTTCGCTGACGCTTCCCAGAGCACTGCATCATGCATATTTCGTTGCACCCGTGATAGCTCCTTCCGAAGAAGAAAGTGAGTTCAGCTACGTGGATGCCACAGTAACGCTTAAGATAGACGGTTCACTCACTGATGTCGGAGAAGTTCCCGAGATGAGTGCATGGCCCGAGGTCATCGGTTATCCTTCAGCCTTTTGCCTTTACGGCGGAGCGCATGAAGATGGAAGCGGAAGCATCGGCACGGATCTTTTTGCAGGTGCTACGACGATCGAATATACGATCACTTTGAATTCTGTTTATGAGGTTCCCAGAGAGCCTGAACCTGAACCGGAGCCTGAGCCTGAACCTGAACCCGTGATAGAAGAACCCGACACTCCGGAAGTGGTCGTCTCACCTCCTGAGACAGCGATCCCTGCAGAGGAAGAAAGTGACATAGATGTCAGACTGATAGCAGGCATAATCATCGGAGTGATAGCGATCATCATGATCATCTGCGGATTCGCCCTTTCAAAGCAAAAGCCCGTTAAGGAAGATGAGCCTGCGGAAAAGAAGGACAGCGCAAAGACGGGGGATGAAAACTCAGAGGCGAAATCTGATGCAGCTGAGGATACAGAAGCTTTGGATGATGAATCTTCAGATATAGAGGCGGAATCAAAAGAGATAGATGTTGATGATCTTGTTGATGAAGTGATCGCAGAGAGCGGAGAAGATTCTGAAGATTGAGTGACATATGCCTGAACTTAATGAAGAGATAAAAAGAATACGTGAAATTGCCGAAGGCGGACCGTTTACACCTGAGTGGGCGTCACTTTCAAAAGCCGGTGTTCCGGTGTGGTTCGCTGAGTCAAGGTTTGGGATCTTTGTTCACTGGGGCGTCTTTACATCCGAAGAGTTTAACAATGAGTGGTATCCGAGAAACATGTATATCAAGGATTCACCCGAGTGGAGACACCACATTGAAAAGTACGGACCGCATTCCGAAACGGGATACAAAGACTATGTAGAGCGTTTCAGGGGTGAGAAGTTCGATCCGGATGAATGGCTGGACATCTTTGCAAGATCAGGTGCAAGATATCTGGTTCCCGTCGGTGAGCATCATGACGGCTTCCAGATGTATGCCAGCAGGATCTCACACTGGAATGCCGCAGAGAAAGGTCCCTGCAGAGACATAGACGGAGAGCTGCAGGCATGTGCCTCGAAGAAAGGAATGCATTTCGGAATATCCTCTCACAGGATAGAACACTGGTGGTTTCTCGGGAACGGAAGAGCATTCGATTCCGACATAAAGGGTGAGTTTGAAAGAGGAGACCTTTACTGGCCTTCGAATCCCGAACCTGAAAACGTCATGGACTTTGATGTTCATCCTGCTCCTTCCGAAGAGTTCATGCAGGACTGGCTGATAAGGACCTGTGAGATGGTAGACAGGTTTGCTCCCGAGGTTCTCTATTTTGACTGGTGGATAGCACAGAAGGCGCTCAAGCCCTACCTCAAAACAGCGGCTGCATATTACTACAACGTGATGGCCTCTAAAGGCTTAAAGGGAGTGATCATCTCCAAGAATGACTGCTTTGCTCCCGGTGCTTCCATAAGAGACATAGAAAGAGGCGGACTCGCGGGAGCCGCAGCTTATGTCTGGCAGTCCGATACTCCGATATGTCACGGCTCGTGGGGATATGTGAAGAATGCCTCATACAAGTCTGCGCGTGACATAGTCAGGGAACTGATAGACATCGTATCGAAGAACGGTAATCTTCTTCTGAATGTCGGACCCAAGGCGGACGGACAGATATGCGATGAAGAAAAAGAAGTTCTCCTTGGCATCGGAAAATGGCTTGATGCAAACGGTGAGATGATCTACGGCACGACTCCTTACAAGCTGTTCGGAGAAGGAAGCATCAACAGGGAAGAAGGCGGATTCAAGGATTCAGAAAGCCTTGAGTATACCTCATCCGATTTCAGGTTTACAGAAGGAAACGGCAATATCTACGCCGCAGCCATGAGACCTTCGGATGACGGAAGATACCTTATCAGAAGCTTTGCGAAAAACGGCGAGGACGGAACGGCTTCTTTTAAAGGGTTGATAGAAAATGTCAAGGTCCTGTCGGGTGAAGGATCGGTAAAATGGGATCATTCCGACGAGGGGCTGAAGATAGAGACAGACGTCGTGACTGATGACGGAATGCCTGTTGTGTTTAAGATAGAGCTTTTTTAACGGGGTTATTTACATATAAACGGAGGTAAGAAATGTTTTATCAGGACGGAAATGCACTTGTACTTAAAAAGGGCGGTGAAACGGTCAGGATCGAAGGCTGGGGCAAGAACGCACTTCGTATCAGGGCAACCAGGAACAACGAGTTCAGCGGCAATCTCTGGGCACTTTGTCCCAAGGATGAGCTTCCCGCAGATCAGACGAATGCAAAGGTGGAGATCACCGAGCAGAGAGCGGTCATCAAGAACGGCTCGACTTCGGCATCTGTCAGCAGTGAGGGCATCATCACTTATTACAAGAATGATGAATTCCTCATGAGAGAGTACTTCAGCAATTACGGCGGAACAGAGAATAATGCGGTCAGCTGCTTCAAGAGAGTAAACAGGGAATACAAGCCCCATCTCAACGGTGACTTCAAG
>JAIKZQ010000023.1 GCA_024682075.1 Lachnospiraceae bacterium | reverse complement strand
ACCACGTTCTTTTCGGATTCGCCTGATATTCTCTCCGATTGTCATATCGCATTCTCCTTTTACTTGATCATATAAATGATGTGCGTATCATTTGAGCCAATTATATATCAAAAGATACGAAAGCGCAACAAAAAGATATTGACACGTATCAAATGATACGGTATGATAAGGAATATAAAAGCGTACCAAAAGATACGCATATATGAACCGAGCGCACGTGTGAACCTTGACAATTCAATAACTCATAATCAGTTAACCAAAAACAATAAATACAAGAAAGGAGGAGTGATCGCTATGATTGAAAGGATGCTTGAGCCCATTTACGAGGCTTCTTACGTTTTGTTTGCTTGAGCATCTCAGGATACATCCGTTTCCACTCACACAACATGCTAACGGAAGGATATCCGAGAAGTTCAACAACCTTAGGCATCGATTGTAGGTTATTATATAAAGCGAGTGCGGTGATAATCTGATCTTTTGTATATCTTTGACCTCTTGGCATAGTCGTTTTTAGGTGTCAAAGTGTCCAGGATTTTGTCCGCACCCCCTTTGCACAGTAAAACTGAAAATAAAAACCCGCAAAGCCTTGACTTTACGGGATTTCCGAGAGAGCAGGTGATGGGGTGAGCGCGCTCCGGTGGAGCGCAAGCCGCGAACCGACCGAGCCGACAGGCGAGATCCGGACCCTTGGGGCCGAGGTCTCGCCTGTTCAATGAAAAAGCCCTCAGGCTTGACCTGAAGGCTTTTCATTGAAGCAGGTGATGGGAATCGGACCCACATATCCAGCTTGGAAGGCTGGTGTTCTACCACTGAACTACACCTGCATTGCTATGAATTTTTCAACAGCAAAAATGATTTTACATAAAACTGTATATGTTGTCAAGAATTTTTTTAAGAGTTTGAAGATATGCCCCGATTCCACTATACTTATATCAGTTCAAAGGCCGGTCACTTAACCAAAACAGCGGTCGGGAGCCGCTCAGGAACAATGAAAACTCATCCTTTACGAACTATCTTCATAACTCTGTGCCTTTCGGCTTTTTTAATTCTTTTCATTCCGGGCAGCCGGCTTCACGCCGGTAATGCCGGTCTATCTTCGTTTGAGGGCACGGATTATTCACCCGTATATGATTTTGAATATTACACTGCCAGATATACCGACATAGCCGCCATCTACGGAAACGATCCTATGGGTGCGCTATTTCACTTCGTGCAATACGGAATGCAGGAAGGAAGACAGGGGTGTGCAGCATTTGATGCAAGATCCTATGCCGGCAGGTATCCTGACCTGAAGGCAGCTTTTGGAGATGATCTGACGCTTTATTATCTTCATTATATTCAGCACGGTGCCTCGGAAGGCCGCCTGGGCACCGGAAATGTGCCTGCATCCGTGCCGGAGGATAAGCCTGCACAAGGTGGTACGCCGGCAGGCAGAACCGTCATTCTTGATGCCGGTCACGGCGGAAGAGATCCAGGTGCCGTAAGAAACGGCGTGTATGAAAAGAATCTGAATTTCAGCATAATCATGGATCTGAAAGCCCTGCTCGAAGCTCAGGGCTACACCGTTCTTCTCACACGTCCCGACGATTCCTTCGTCAGCCTCGAATACCGCTATGCATTTGAAAACATGCATCCCGAGGCTGTATTTGTAAGCGTTCACTGTAATGCGCTTGCGGGAAGCAGCAACATTACGGGAATGAGTGCATACTGCAACGTTCTCGGAAATGAAAACAGCCCGCTTCTTGCGAGCTGTGTATATTCCGGTGCACTCTCTGCAACCGGCGCGATTCCCAGAGGGGTCAAAGAATATTCAGATCTGAAAGTAGTGCTGTACAGCACGATACCCTCAGTGCTGATCGAAGTCGGCTATATGTCAACACCTTCCGAATTCAGTCTTCTGTGCTCTCCGGATTATCAAATGATCATTGCCGAAGGCATTGCAAACGGCATAAATGCATATTTCGGTGCGACTGCCTAAGGGCGGAGCATCATCAACCTTCTTTTGATGCAGTCTTTACAAGCAGATCGGTTATTATGCCGATCGCATCGTTCTGCTCACTTGCAGACATTGTCTTTATATATCCCGCGCGATTCGCGTACAGATCATTTATCTTATTGAACAGATATGATGTCGACAGGTCATCCTGGTCTATCATCACGGAATACCCCTGCTGCTGGAAAGATTCCGCATTCAGGATCTGGTCTCCGCGTCCGCCGGGAAGAGGGATGAGAATATTGGGCTTCCTAAGTGTCAGAAGCTCAAATATCGCATTGGCGCCTGCCCTTGAGACCACTATGTCCGCCATTGCAAACAGATCTGCAAGACCGTCGGTCACGTATTCAAACTGCTTATAGCCCTCCCTGGTGAGAAGAAGATTGTCCATCTTATCCTTGCCGCACAGATGCACGACATAGAACTTTCCCAGCAATTTCGGAAGTGCATCCCTTATGGCCTGATTGACCGCAGCTGCACCTTGGCTTCCGCCTATCACCATCAGCACGGGCTTCTCGTTGTCAAAACCGCACATGCTGCGGCCCTTTTCAGGATCGCCGGAAAGCAGTTCTTTTCTCACGGGCGATCCCGTCAGCATTCCTTTTCCCTCGGGGAGCATCTCCATCGTCTCGGGGAAATCACAGCATACATATTTGGCAGAAGGAAAACAGAGCTTGTTTGCAAGTCCGGGAGTATAGTCCGATTCATGAACTATCACCGGGATCTTAAGAGCAGCGGCTGCCTTCACGACGGGCACGCTCACAAATCCTCCCTTTGAAAAGACAACATCGGGGCCAATCTCCTTCAGCACTTTCTTGGCCTCGCGTATTCCCTTCATCACTCTGAAAGGGTCCGTTAGATTTCTCACATCCATGTATCTGCGGAGTTTCCCGGTGGATACTCCGTAATAAGGAACTCCGATATTCTCTATGAGTCCCTTCTCCATGCCTTCATATGAACCGATGTAATAGATCTCAAAGCCGGCATCCTTCAGCGAAGGCATGAGTGCGATGTTGGGTGTGACATGTCCGGCGGTTCCTCCGCCTGTCATAACGATTTTCTTCATGTCCGTCACTTCTTTTTCTTAAATATCAAAAGTTTGCTGAAAACGTAATTTGCAATGGTAACGATCACCGCCGAGATGAAGATCTTGGCGATCCACTTATCCATGCCGATGATGTTGACGGTCACATACATGATCGCAAGATCCATGAACCAGGTTGAAAGCCTGGATGCGGCAAATCCGAGAAATTCTTTCAGGACCTTCGGATTTGTGCTTCTGAACACCCAGCTTCTGTTAAGGGGATATGCAAACAGCACGCCTGCGATCCATGATATCGTGTTAGCTATCGCATTATTGACGGCATATTCCGATCCCTCTACTTCCATGAACAGCGTGCATACGCCATATGCGACCCACGATACAATGGTGGTCAGAACACCGACCACGAGATAGACCAGTATCTCTTCATATTTGCAGAAGATCTTATGAGCCCAGGGCCACCACTCAAGCCAGTCCCTGAATTTGTCTTCAAGAGTCCGCCTTCTTGCAGGTTCACTGACAATGACCGCTTCTTCGGCGCTCTCCATATTATCTTTCATATTTACATCTGACATCTGAAAATCTGCCTTTCAGTCAGGTTCACTCTCATCTCACGCATTTACCACGTGGATCGGGTTTCCCTCCAGGAATGCTTTTATATTATCATAAACTCCCAATACACATCTTTCCCTGGCTTCAACGGAACCCCAGGCAAGATGAGGAGTGATTATCAGTTTCTGTGAATCCTTGATCTTACTCAAAGGATTGGTAAGTCTTAAAGGTTCGTCCTCAAGAACATCAAGTCCCGCACCCGCGATCTCTCCTGCTTCAAGGGCATTGTAGAGATCGGTATTATTCACCACCCTGCCCCTGGCTACGTTGATGAGGTATGCGGTATTCTTCATCTTCCTGAGTGCGTCGGCATCAATATAGTTTCTTGTAATGTCGCTTAAGGGACAGTGAAGTGAGAGATAATCGCTTCTTTGAAGAAGTTCATCCTTGCTTACCCGCTCATATTCCGTAACGGTGCTGTTTCCGGTAACGGATGTGAAGATCACCTTGCATCCGAAGGCCGTAGCGATCTGGGCAACCTTTCTTCCGATGTTTCCCATTCCCACAATACCCCAGGTCTTACCCGACAGTTCACCGAACGGAATGTCAAAATTGGAAAACCTGTCCTGCGCACTGTACTTACCGGACTTCACATAATCATCATAATAGGACAGCTTCTGGGAAACGGCAAGGGCAAGAGTAAAGGTATGCTGTGCCACCATATCGGTGGAATATCCCACAACGTTGCAGACAGGAATCCCTCTGCTCTTAAGGTATTCAAGATCACAGTTATCATACCCGGTGGCAAATTCACACACCAGCTTTACATTTGGAGATCCGCTTAATGAAGCCTCGTTGATAGGACTTTTATTAGCAACCACAATGTCCGCTTCCGAAGTCCTCTCCCTTACTTCTTCAACGCTTACGGTATTGGGATATGCAGTGACATCCCCGAGTTCTTTAAGGATATCAACGCTTATGTCAGGTCCCACACTGTTTCTTTCCAGAATAACTATCTTCATATGAACCCTCTCTTGTAAAAAAGGCCGGCACATCACATGCCGGCCCTTCTGGATACAACTTAAATTACTTTACGGTAGCGATAGTAACGTGAACCTGAGGTCCCTCATACCAATACATGAAACCGGTGATATCAACGGTGTCTCCAACGTTAAATGCCTCTACAGCCTTGTAGACATCGGTATCTGCGCCTCTGAGATAAGACTCAACAACGAAGGTGTAGACATTTCCCTCAGCATCAGCGAGATTGAAGTAGATGTCATCTCCCTGGCTTCTGGATCCGTCCCATCCGTAGGTGAAAGCTGCGCCATCTCTGTCGGCAACGGTAAGTCCGGTAAAGGTTACATACTGATTCATGTGTGCTGCAAGAGCGTCATTGTCTGAGATCTTGTCGGTAAGATCCTGAGCGGTTGCAACAAAAGTATCTCCGCCAAGGATCTCGTAAGTAGCATCAACGATCTCTACTTCGCCTGACCACTCAGCCTTGTAACCGGTAACCTTGATCCTGGTTCCGGGAACCATGAGATCATAATCTTCCTGAGAGCAAGGCATGTTGTAAAGGAAATAAGCTCCGTCCTGATCCTGGGTATAGAAGGTTGCATTTCCAACGCCTTCATTCTCCCACCATCCCTGCTTGTCCTGAACATAGGTGATGATGGTGACTTCGGTGTCAACTGCAGCTGCTGCAAAGTCGGCATAACTCATTACGCCTTCTGCGTCAGCGTCTGCATCAGTCTCAGCATCGGTGGTCTGAGCTGCGTCATCGTTTCCTTCGGTTACAATTTCGTCGGTAACGGCTGCGGTATCATCTGCAGGGGTTTCGACTACGGTGGCATCAGATGCAGGGGTGTTAGCATCCGATGTGCTTCCGCAAGCAGTCATGGACAGCATGAGAGCTGCTGCGAGAGCGATTGCTGATAATTTTTTCATAATATCCTCCTAAACATTGCCCCTATTTCTCCTCGTTAACCCGGTCCGCTGGGGCAGGCAGACCTTTTTGGTCATTTTGACCGATTTGAATTGTACCTCATTTGGTAATTTTTGACAACATAAATCCCCATACAGAGCCAGGCGATCCCGATACAGCTGAGAAGGATCACCGCAGTTAAGGGCAACGGACCCAGATCCTTGCTTCCGGTGCTGATCTTCTGTTCACCCAGTCTGTACATCTGCGACACATCACTGTACATGCTTTCAAGATATGCATCATCAACGGTTCCGCCTCTCCTGACGGTCTTGACACAGTTTTCCACCATCTGTCCGGCAGCATTTCTGAGAGATGCCGAGCCATTGAACACGGGAGTGATGAAAGTGTTATCGGTGTTTTCAATGATCATTTTCACACAATCGATCTTCACCTGATAATGAAGCCCCGTGTCAGTTCCCGCAAGTGAAAGATACTCCAGATATGCGGGATCGTTCTGCGCCTTGAGAGTGACGGGAACGTATCCTTCGGTCTCGGAATAGCTCTCCTGAACCTCATTGGTAAGAAGGAACTGTGCGAACAGCCAGCTTGCCAGCACCTCCTGAGGGTCATCTTTATTGAAAATGCAGATGGAAGGTCCCTGCGAGATCATTTGGACATTTCCGGCATCATATTGGGGAACCGGACGTACAACCGTCTCAAACTCTACCTTCTTGCTCTCGTGAATGTCGGAAAGAGGAGCTTCCGATCCGATCCATGTGGCTCCCGCCGTGGAATCCACTGCGAGAATGCACTGTCCCGCATTCATAAAGTTGCCGGGATAACTGGATATCTTGAACGTGGAGAACGCCCTTGTCTGTCCGTGGGAAGCAATCTCCTTCAGTATTCTTCCGGTCATGTCATTGAAGATGAGGATATTGCCGCCTTCATCGGAATATCCGGCGCCCGACTGCTGAAGCATTGTTATCAGCATGTTATCGGTAGATTTATAAATGAAGGGGATCATCACATCCTGACCGTTGACCGCATAGGTTCCGTCATCATTCATTGCAAGTGCCGCCTCGGATACTTCCCACACCCAGTCCCAGGTAGGAACATCGGGTATCTCATAGCCCATGGCTTCAACATAGGTCTTGTTGATGTAAAGAGCCTCCGAAGATCTCATGAAAGGAAGTCCCATCAGATGTCCTCTGAGTTTAAGTTCATCCAGGTATCTGGGAACGATCTCCCCGGCAGTCGGACCGTCAAATCTCAGCTCGCTTCCTCCGAGCCCGTATCTGGGATCATTTATCACATCATCGAGGAACACTATCTCCCCGGCTCCGGTCATGTATGTTGCAATGTGGTCGGGGTATGTGATGCAGACATTGGGCGTGGTATCCGTCGAGATGTTCGTGATCACATCGTTATATATGGCGGAGTAGTCCGTATAAAGCTTGAGGTTCACATGGATATTGGGATACAGTGCCTCAAATTCTTCAACGCATCTTTCGTATACCTGTACCTGTGTCTTGTTGGTATCGTTCTTGGCCCAGAACACTATTTCCATTTCACGGCTGTCGTCAAAATGATCCGGCATTTCAAAATCGGAACGCGGATCAGAGCCGTGACAGGCCGAAAGCATGCACAGGGTGAGTGCAAGTGATGCGAAGCATATGAACTTTTTTATAACCAGTTTCATCATCCCTTTGAACCACCTCTCGAAACACCGGCCATGATCTGACGTCTGAAGATCAGGAACAGTATTATCAGCGGAAGTGATATGACCACCACGGCCGCCATCATTGCCGGTATGTTCTCCCTTCCGAAACCGTTCTGTCTTATCTCCTGTATTCCGTTAGATACGAGGAAATAGTTCTTGTCATCGGTGATGAGCCTGGGCCACACATATGAGTTCCAGCACTCTATCACCTTCAGTATGATGATCGTCACGACCGTGGGCCTGCATATGGGAAGCATGACCCGGAGCAGATATTTAAGATCGCTCGTTCCGTCGACCTTGGCTGCATAATACAGCTGATCCGGAACCTGTGAGAAATTCTCCCTGAGAAGATATACATAGAACACGCTCATGACGGAAGGAAGAATCAGTCCGGAGAATGTGTTCCTCATGTCGGCATTGGTGATAGTGACGAAATTCGTTATCACGATAAGTTCGCTCGGGATCATCATCATTGACAAAAAGATCGTAAAGAGCAGATTCTTGCCCTTGAACTCAAGTCTCGAAAACGCAAAAGCCGCAAGCGTCACGACCACGACCATGACTGTTGTGGTCACGATCGTGAAGATAAAAGTATTGAGCAGATATCTTCCCAGAGGCACCTGGGAAAATGCATTCGTGAAATTGGAAAACGTGGGATCCGTGACATAGAATCTCGGGATCTTCTCTCCGTTGTACGAGGCATAGCTCTTAAAGGATGTCAGCACCATCCAGTAAAAAGGAAACAGGACCATCAGTCCCCAGGCGCCGAGGAATCCGTACACGACGATGTTCTTTAATATCTTTTTTCTTTTATCGGCCTTTTCGGCCTTTATGTTCTTTACACTGTTATCCATGCTGATACCTTATGCGTAATAGACATGCTCTTTGCTCACGAGCAGATTTATGCAGGTTATCGTCAGTACTATGACGAAGAGGACTATCGCCGCAGCGGAGGCAAAAGAAGGATACCCGCCGCTGTCGCCATAGAGCATGTCATAGACATAACCCACTATGGTATTCATTCCCGCGGCATTAAGGTCCGTTCCGAACAAAGCCACTGCATCCGAATACTCCTTGAATGCACCGATAAAGCCGGTGATCACCAGATAGAAAATAGTCGGGGATATCATCGGAAGTGTGATCCTTACGAACACCCTGAAGGAACCGGTTCCGTCGACCTTTGCCGCGTTGTAATACATCTTGTCCACAGACGCCAGGGCACTTGTAAGAAGAAGGACCTTAAAAGGAAGCACCACCCATATGATATAGAAGCACATCACGAACATCTTCGCCCAGTAGGGACCGTCTATGAAGTCGACACTCTCCCCTCCGAAAAACGTTATGAGCAGATTCACCAGTCCGTCAGAATATGCCGTTTTCTTGAAAAGGACCATGAAAACAAGTCCTACGGCAAGAGTGTTCGTCACATAAGGAAGGAAATAGATCGTCTGGAAGAGCTCGCGCAGTTTCCTGATCGAATTAAGAGCAAGCGCGATCAGAAGTGCGAATCCGGTAGAGATGGGCACTGTGATTATGACCATTATGAAGGTGTTCTTCACTGCCTGAAGAAAATAGGTGTCATGAAGGACATATGAGAAATTATACAGTCCGAGACCGGATGATCTCTGTGACACGAAATTATATCCTTCCTCCACGGAATATATGAATACATCCACAAGAGGATAGACCAGGAACAAAAGCATGAATGCAAGCGCAGGCAGCAGATACAGCCAGGCTTTAATATTATTCTTTTCGATCATCGTCAGTTTCCCTTTCCGCCGGGGGCGCCGTACTTGATGGTGCTTACAAGATCACGGATCCTTCCCACGTTCATGAAAAGTGAGTCCTCGGAAATATGTTTGTCCGCGAGCTCCTGCAGTATCTTGCTCTTATGTTCGGAAGAAATGACAATCGTGTCAAAAACATCCTTTTCATCGATCCCTTCTTTTTTCAGGATCTTCTCAAGGCTCATCTCATCCTTGCCCCACAAGAGGAATAGTCCTCTCTGGGAATAGAGCCTGTCGAACTGTCTGGTAGCCTCCACGAATATCGGCATGTCCAGTCCGTCATCACCCATCCTGGTGTCACTTTTATCCACGTAGTGCTGCAGCCATTTGTACAGATACTCATTGCTCCTCACGACATTCGCACTGTTCTTGTGAAGTTTTCTGAGGATCCATTCATATCTGCTCTTATTGAACACATATACTTTGCCGTCACAGTCGCCGTATCTTCCCTTGGCATCAAAGCATGCAAAGAACAGCCCGACGGTATAAGAATACGAGAAATCAAGCATCCGGGTGGGAAGGGAGAAATGCTGTGCGATCTCTATGCAGGTAAGTTCATCATATCCGAAGACTATTTTCATCTCGTCCACGAACCTGAACATCTGCTCATCCGCAGTTGCGATATGATTCTCCCTGAGACCCGAGGGTATCAGGACAAAATCACTCACAGGCTGCCCCCTGAACAGGATCACATCCCCGCGGCCGCCAAGGGCTTCACAGAACTCGTTGTATGATGTCACCTTTTCCATCAATACTTCACCTTTATTTTTCCGAAGGGTATTCTCTCTCCGGTTTCCGGTTCAAAAAGATGTACCTTGTTAGGCTTTAATCTGAAGCTCACCATGTCGGATCCGAATTCGGGTCTGTCGCCGGATTCGACTATCGATCTGACTACAGGTGCCTCACAGGCTTCATTCCTGGATACTATGCTTATGTCCCTTCCCATCACTTCGATGCGGTCCAGTGCACAGTGGAATGATCCTTCATTATCAAATACGAATCCCTCGGGCCTGATCCCGACAACCACATCACCGTCTCTGACGCCCTTTACTTCAAGCACTTTGTCGTTTCCGATAGAAAGCATTTCATTCTCTACTTTTCCCGAAAATACATTTATCGCGGGAGTGCCGAGGAACTTGGCAACGAACAGATTCTTGGGATCGTCGTATACCTCCTGAGGCTTTCCGCTCTGATGCAGCTCACCGTCTTTCATTACGACAATGATGTCGGAAATGCTCATGGCCTCTTCCTGATCATGCGTGACAAAGATCGTGGTGACTCCCGTCTCTCTCTGGATACGGCGGATCTCTTCTCTTGTCTGAAGCCTGAGTCTGGCATCCAGATTGGAAAGAGGCTCGTCCATCAAAAGAAGACGCGGCGTCTTGACCAGTGCTCTTGCAATCGCAACTCTCTGCTGCTGGCCTCCCGACAGTTCACGGGGTTTTCTGGCCATCAGCTGCTCTATCTGAACAAGAGAAGCAACCTTGTCCGCTCTCTCCTTCATCTGTTCTTTCGTAAGCTTGTCTTTTCCCTTGAGATTACCGAGAGGGAAAATGATATTGTCATATACCGTCATATGCGGATAAAGGGCGTAATTCTGGAATACCATTCCCACGCCCCTGAGCTCGGAAGGCAGTTCCGTTACATCATCATTTCCGAAACTTATCGTTCCCTTTGTCGGTTTTTCAAGACCGCATATCATATTGAGCATGGTACTCTTTCCGCATCCCGAAGGTCCCAGGAGAGCAACAAGCGTTCCGTCAGGCACCACGAACGTGAAATCCTTCACGGCCGTCACTCCGTCCCCTTTTCCCGTTCTGGGTGGGAATATTTTGGTAAGTCCATCCAATACTACTTTCATCAGTCTTTCTCCGTTATCGAATAATTCTTCCGGTAAATTCTTTATTCCGCTCCGGTGACGGTAACCCCTGCAAGTCTTGTGTATGAAGGAATGAGTGCATTGTCATACCTCGATCTTTCGGTACTCATCCTCATATCCTTCATGAGTTCCCTGAGGTTGCCGGATACGGAGCCACCCGTGACGGGTCTTACGGTACCGTCGGCCTCATGAAGATATGCAAGTCTTATCTCCCCGAAGATATCTCCCGACATCGTGTCCACCTGGAAATCGGAGAAGAAGATGCATTCGAGGACAGGTCCCGCAAGAAGCTCTTCCTTGGAATGTGTTCCTCCGCTCACCTCATAGTTACCGGGGATAAAGGTATTCTTTTCTCCCATATAATATGAGAATTTCGTTCCTCCATGGAAAGCAGCAGGAACGTTATCTTTCATCAGCACCTCATCATATATCGGGCTTCCTTCATCGTCCGTCATTCGGTTCTGTGATGATCCCGGAAGGTTCTTAAGCGCCTTGAGAGTGATCCTGTCACCCTTCACCTCATCTGCGATCTCCTTTCCCTTTTCGAAGGGAGAATACTTCATGTAAATAAACGCACAGTCGAGTCCGTCCTTGAAGAATTCATACAGTCTTACCGCATCCTCGCTCGAAAAGACGACATCCGCCTTATCGAGTGACGGTGTTTTCTCCGCATCAAGCCTGTCGCGTCCGCATGCAAAAGTCTTCGACAGATCATCTCCGATGTCTTTCTTTACACAGGTTCCGGAATCATACAATTTATAGAACTCGATCTCGTGTGAAGGATCCTTTGCATTTACCACGGTCTCAAGAAGTGATACCGGATACTTTTCCGTTACATCGATGCCCGTGCTGGTCACGATCCTTCTCTTGATCGAGGAGACAAAGATCTCATAACTGTTCATGAATGTTACGTCATCTTCGTGAATATTCTTCATCATGTCGATGAAATCCGATGAAATCCTGTTTATGTCTATGTCCTCGTCTTCTATGGCAAATTCCGCACCCGGGCCTTTAAGTTCGTAATATGCGTCGGTGACCAGTCCCGCCTGGAAGATCAGATCTTTTATCGTAAGTCTTGCGTATTCTTCCGATTCATCGGGGCCCATCTCCGCAGTTGCACTGCCAACCGATTTCCCGTCTTCAGACAGCACGAAAACCGTGATCTGAATATTCTCGATATCCTTGGACCTGTTCTGATCCAGCATATGACGGATGAAATAGAACTCCCATCCCTTCGTGACGGTATCGGTTATTCTCCAGGCAAAGGCTCCGCTTTCTTTCAAGAGCTTTATGAGTGTATCTGTCTTCATTATCCGAGCCTCCCTATAGTTTTAAGATAAGGGCCTCCGTCGGCAACCTTGACCCATTCCTTATGTCCTTTTCCGCATCCTCCGCTTCCGAAGACCTCACGATCCTTGGAGCACATGGATATATTGCCGAGCAGATCGGGAACGTATCCGGTCATTATGACAGGCGCCACAACCTTGCCGGTAAGTTTTCCGTCCTTTATCTCCCTGCCCTTTTGAATGATGCACTGGATCCCCCAATGTTTGGGATCTTCCATTCCGCTCTGCATACCCTCCAGGAGATATCCGTACTCTACAGACGCTATCATCTCTTCCACGGAATACTGTCCCGAGTCAAACATGGTATTTGTCATTCTGGTATATGCCTTATGAGCGAAGTTCTCTCTCTTGCCGTTTCCGGTGGGTGATGTTCCGAGCCTTAATGCAGCAAGTGCGTCGCAGATCCCGGATCTGAGTATTCCGTTTTCTATTTCAGTGACATCTCCTGCCATCACGCCCTCATCGTCGAAGAAATAGCTCGTGACATCCTCGGCACAGAGCGCACCTTCGTGCATTGTCACATTATCGGATGCAACTCTCTTTCCAATGTATTCGGCACCGAGAGCCCTGCCCTTCACGAACATGTCCATCTCCACGCCGTGACCGAAGGCTTCATGTGCTATGAGTCCCGTGACTTCGGGCGAAGTGATGATCTCATATTCACCGGGTTTGATAGGACCCGCATCAAGGAGTTCCTCGGCTCCGTTCACGACGTCTTCAAGAAGCCCTTCCATCTCTTCGAACAATTCGGGGCCCTTTATTCCGGATATGGACTTGTAGTCTTCCCTGACCTTGCCGTCTTTGTTTACGACTGCTGCCAGGATGCCCTCACTGTAGACATATGACTGTCTGAGGTCTCTTGCCGGGGTCAGGAACATTTTGCTGATGTGAGTGGACTGAACCCTTGCAATGCATTCGATCATGTCCTCACCCATTTCCATTCCCTTATCCGAAAGGGATATAAGCTTTGCGGTAAGCTTCTCAAGATCCGCATCTTCGGGAAGTGTTCCCGTTTCCTTCTGTCCGAAGAACTCAAACGGCTCATCATCAAGCACACCTGTTTCATAGATCGCGGTACCTGTCTCCTGCAGAAGTTTTTCCTGTGCCGCAAGTTCCGCACGAACGAATGCCAGCACGCCGTCTGTGTCATTCCAGTCGGCAGTGTTCAGTGCGACCTCGCTGTAGCGTTTGTTCCTGCACACTCTGAAGACCACTCCTCTTTCGGTGGTCATGGTCTTATTGGATATGGTCCTGGACCTGTGTCCTATGCGGACCATAAGTCCTTTTGAATCCGTGCAGAGCGCACTTACATAATCATGGTCTGACTTCAGATCATTCACTATCTTTTTTACCGACGGTGCTATCGAAGTCAGATAATCGGAAAACGGTGTTTTCAATTTATTTTATCCTTTCATAAATAACATCAAGCAGTATCTTCTTCGCAGGATCCTCATTATATACGTCCTGGATGTAGTACCTGGGCATATATCTGGCCATCATGGGATCGCTCAAAACATAATTCCTCACCCAGCGTTCCTCCATCTTGTAATAAGGATAATCATGGGGAGAATGCGGATTGGGACGCATGTACCCGGATCCGTAATTGATCTTAAGAACAGTGTCGGGATCGGAAGGAATGTAAATGTTTCCCATCTCAAACGGAACCTCGAAGCTGTTCCTGAAGGCGCTTTTCGGGAAGACCATTTTCGAATGCCCGAAGCCGGTGTGCGTCATGCACGCGACCATGTCGGAATCCTTGCTCTTCGTATAGGAAGAAATTCCGACAGCAATGTCATTCAGCTGCTTAAGCACATCTCCGTCACCGTCGATCTTAACGCCGGTTGCGTTATATATTGCCTGATATGCCTCATCAAGATCTATGTCCTCATACTCCGCATCGGGCTTCTCATACCCCTCCCAATGAAGGCTCTTATATTTATATCCCGTCAGGACAGTATATCCGAATATGGTCTTATTGGTCTCATACTCCTCGGGATCTCTCGGAACATAGTCAAGCGGATACAGGTCAATTCCCACGGTATAAGGAAATCCGTAATGCTCGTTCAGATAATCCTCATTGAAGTCTGCGGTATAGGTATTGTTTATCCTGGTGATCCCCTGAAAGTTGAAGAACCTGTTTTCTTCGGGAGTATATGAATCATAGTTTTCTATGATATATCCCGGCATTTCCTTCTCGGCATAGTGAAGGAACAGGTTATAATCGCTTCTCATCATCGCGATGTCTATGTCATCGTCCCAGGGGATGAAGCCCTTATGTCTCACAGCGCCCAGGAGAGTTCCGCAGAAGGCATACCACTTAAGGCCGTGTCTGGAACACACCTCGGCGAACTCCGCCACAACCTTCAGCTGCGCGGCCCAGCATCTCTTCATCAGTGAAGAGACCATGAAGCCGGCTCTTTCCTCGTCCTGTAAGAAAACTTCTCCTATCTCGTATCTGATCATCTGTACTCCTTTACGTCTTGCCGTATATCTTGTCGAGCAGGATCTTCTTGCCGGGTTCCTCGTCGTACACATCGCCGATGTAATAATCCGTCATGTATTCGGCTATGTCGGGATTTTCAATCACGTAATCCCTTACCCATCTTTCCTGAAGCTTGTAATACGGATATTCATGCGGAACATTCATGTTGGGCATCATGTAACGCTTGCCGTAATTGATCTTAAGAACGGTATCGTAATCTTTGGGAACATAGATGCTTCCTGTTTCAAAAGGAACTTCACAGCTTTTTGAAAAAGCATCTTTGGGGAAGATCATGCCTTTGTGACCGAGCAGCATGTGAGCCATGCAGGCCACCTTATCGGAGTCCTTGCCTTTTGTGAATGACGCGATATTGACCGCAAGATCGTTGAGCTGTGGAAGTATGTCACGTTTTTTGTCTATCTTTACTCCCGTCACTTCATACAGATCCGCATACGCCTCATCAAGATTGATCTGACCGTATGCCTTGTCCGGCGTGACGAATCCCGGCCAGTTATCCATTTTGTATTTAATACCGACCGCGATGATGTAATTGTATATGTTGATGGCCGTGTCATATTGTTCGGGATCTCTCGGTACGTAATCCAAAGGATACAGATCTATTCCGACCATATAAGGGAAACCGCAATGCTCATCCAGAAATTCCGGATTGAAATCCGCCTTGTGAGTATTGTTGATCCTGGTTATGCCGAGTGCATTGGTAAATGAATTCTCCTCTGCATCTATCTCATCAAATGTCTTGATGATATATCCCGGCATTTCTTTGGCGGCATATCTGAGGAACATGTTATAATCGCCTCTCAGCATGCATACGTCCACGTCATCATCCCAGGGTATGAAACCCTTATGCCTGACCGCGCCCAAAAGTGTTCCGCAAAAAGCAAACCATTTCAGACCGTGCTTCGAACAGACGGCATCGAAATCGTTCAATACCTTCAGCTGTGCGGCCCAGCATCTTTTCATCAGCGAAGAGACCACAAAGCCCGATCTCTCCTCTTCGTTATAGTATTCTTCACCTACTTCAAAGCGGATCATCTAATCTCCTTAATCATAAATCCCCGGCTCACAGATACTTCGACGCCCATTCTTCGGAAATGACGCCGGGATTCTTTTCCATGAACTCCCTCACGACCGTCTGATGCTGTCCGTAGTACGGATAATCATGCGGGGATTTATTCCTGGGCACGATATATTTCTTGCCGTAATTGCCGCTGAGGATCCTGTCATATCCTTCGGGGATGTACACATATCCGGTTTCGAAGGGCACTCTGTATATATGCTCAAAACAATCCTTGGGGAACATCATGCGTTCTCCCTCAAAGGCAAGATGTCCCATATTGGCGATATATGCCGACTCTTCTTCGGAATTCATTGAATCGGTCAGGTCCAGGAGCACGTTCAGCTGCCTTATGATATCCTTGTCAAGGTCAAACTCAAAGCCGGTCATCATCGAGATCTCGGCGAGAAGTTCTGCCGGTTCAAGATGATTGCCGTCCTTATCGGAAAGAGGTCCGGAGCCGCTCAGTATTTTCCTGCACAGCTCGGTTGCCTGAAAGATCCTGTAGTGAAGATCGCTGTGCGCTTTTCTTTCCCCGGGATCTTCCACGACATAATCAAGCGGATAGATATCCAGTCCTGCCGGAAAAGGAAATGAACAGTATTCCTTCGTCCTGCTTTCATCAAACATCACGGTCCTGAAATTATTCAGTCTGGTCATGCAGTCATATTCATGATCGCCGTCATCGTAATTGAGAAGAAGATAGCCCTCCGGAAGCTCGAGCGGTGCGAATCTCAGGAAATTCTCATAATCCTCCCTCATCATCGCAATGTCCACGTCATCGTCCCAGGGCACGAATCCTTTATGCCTAACCGCGCCGAGCAGCGTCCCGACATAGGCAAACCATTTGAGAGAGTGAGCCTCACACACCTTGTCAAACTGCTCCAGAACGCGTAGCTGCGCACCCCAGCATCTCTTCATCAGGGCCTTCACCTCAAAGCCGTCCCTTATCTCATCCCTGAAAAAGTCTTCACTTAATTCAAAATGAACAGACATTGTTACCTCCAGTCGTAAATGCCTGCCCGGGGACATCTGTCCAGGATCTCACTTTTCATGAAATCTTCCATGGCAAGTCTTACGACATCCGGATACTGATAATAACCGCCCTCGCTCACATACGGATACTGTGCGATCTCGGAGCAGGGCATTTTCTTTCGCATGTTCTTCAGATACTGGTCCGATATCCTGAAAGTACCTATGCTGATGTCCTTCACAGCGGACAGATCCGTCCCGTTCGCGACGATATCCGCCATATTCCGGTAGTAATCCTTCCAGTTTCTCACATAGATCATCGGATCAAAGCATATCCTGACGGGAAACCCTGCATTCATTGCGGCATTCAGGGCTCTCATCCTTCCTTCAAGCATCGGGGTTCCCTTCTCAAATCTGCTTATGATCTCATCCGGTGAGAGCGTGAATGCAAATATCGCCCTTTCGCTCACCGGAAGCCGTGCATATATGTCCGTCCTGCTGCATTTGCTCCTGATCTCAACACTGAGGTTCTCATGTCCGGCAGCACGCTCGCACCATTTCCCCACATATCCGGTAAGATCCTCCAAAGCCATCAGATCGGTGTTATAGGACGCACACACATATGCGGGATGCTCTTTTTCCAGTTCATCCAGCTCCGAAAAAGTCTCTTCCAGATCCGTGAACACGCAGATATCCCTTCCGGGATACATCCCCTTCAGAAAACAGTATTCGCAGTCATATATGCAGTTCATGACTGAGGGTGAATAATAAAAATGCTCGTTCCCGAAACTCTGGCAGACAGGTGCCCCTTCATATAAACGCCTTCCGGGATTGCGGGCCAGGATCAGCGAATTACGGGCATTTCCGTCTGATGACTTTATGTCAAAAACATCTTTGTAATGCTCTATAACTATCGGATCCGTCTCCCCGGCCCTGTCAAGGATCTCTTTTGTTCCGGGATCGTCCAGAGCTTTCTTCTCAACATATATTTTATCAAAAAGAGCACGCCACATAGGCATATATCTCCGAGAGGGCCTTCTTGGATCCGTTCTTGTCAGTGCAGGGAAGGATTCCCTTATCGTGCAAAGCTTCTCTTACAGCTTCCATGTCTATCCCCGCGATCCGGGCATAGATGCACATCTGGCGGAGCTGCCTCTTCATGGACTCGCTCAGCACCATTTCAGATGAAAAAATATCCAAAATTACGGCATCCTTTGTGATTTCCATAGTCCATATAATTATACCTTTTTCAAAAATAGGGCACAACATCGAAAATTACTGTATAATACTACATACGTGCTTATTCAGGGACTTTATTCCGGCATGACCGGACATGGATTTGAGGAAAAAATGAAATTCGACATATTAAAGAACAGATACTACCTCTACATCACGGAATTCTTTGCCGGAATGTCCGTGATGGCTGTGGAACTCGGTGCTTCCAGGCTCCTTGCTCCATACTTTTCTTCATCACAGATAGTCTGGACCATCATAATAGGAACGATCATGATCGCCATGGCGCTCGGCAACGTGGCAGGCGGTAAATGGGCCGACAAAAATTCCGATCCGTCGAGGCTCTTTGCCCGTATCCTCATCGCAGCGGTCTGGATCGCATTCATCCCGGTCCTGGGAAAATACATCATACTGGGCATTACCGGTCTCATGATCGTGACGGTATCAACAGGGCTGCTCATATGGTCATCCTTCATTGCCTGCATGGTCATATTCGTCTTCCCTCTTTTCCTTTTGGGAACCGTCACCCCGTCTCTCATCAAGTACACCATCTCCGACACCAGCGAGAGCGGATCCGTTGCCGGCAAGCTCGGCGCATGCAATACGATCGGTTCGATAATAGGAACATTCCTTCCCACGTTCGTTACGATCCCATCTGTCGGAACAAGCATCACATTCCTGATATTCTCCGGAATACTCCTTGTGATAGGACTGCTGTATTTCATTTCCGGAAAGTTACGTCCGCTCCTTGCATCGGTATGTACCATCCTGTATCTCGCCGCCTGCATATTCGGCCATTCATCCCATTTTGCATTCTGGGTATCGGATCTTACCTATGAGGGTGAATCCGTATACAACTATCTTCAGGTAAGGGATACGGAACGTGCCACTTATCTGTCGACCAATGTCATCTTCGGAGTTCAGTCAATGCGGATGAAGACCGACAGCCTGACCGGCATGTATTATGATTATGCTCTTGCTGCTCCGCTTATGGCTCTCGGCAATCTGGAAGCAGGGAATTCCGAAGGTGTTAATGACACAGGTGTCACAAACGATCCTCTGGACATACTGATCCTGGGAATGGGCACCGGAACATTCGCGGTTCAGTGTGAGAGATTTTTTCCCGGATGCAGCATCACAGGCGTGGAGATAGATGACAAGATCACGGATCTCGCCCATGAATACTTCGGGCTTTCGGAAGACATAGAAGTTGTCACCTATGACGGAAGAGCTTTTCTTGAAGCGGACGACGAAAAATATGATGTGATAATGGTCGACGCATATCAGGATATCACCATTCCTTTTCAGATGAGCTCATCGGAATTCTTCACGCTCGTCAAGTCACATCTCAAGGATAACGGAGTCATGGTCATGAACATGAACATGCACGGCGACGGCGAGACAGACATCACCACATATCTTTCGGACACGGTCTCTTCCGTTTTCTCCGGTGTTTATACGATCAATGTCGCAGGTTCCACGAACAGGGAACTTTTTGCATCGGATGCTCCGGACATGACAGGTTCGCTTGCTTTGGGCAGGGAGCATTCCTCAGATCCCGCACTGGGAGCACAGATGGATGCTGTAGCGGAAAGGCTTGCACCCTACGAGAGCACGGGACTTATCTTCACCGATGACAAGGCGCCCGTCGAATTGCTCGGGATGGAAGTCATAGATATTCTTATAGGTAATGAAATAGGTTATTACAAGGAAGTTTTCAAAGAGCAGGGAATAAGCGGACTCATCGATGCCCTGTGATGAAAGGTTTCATGCATGAAGATCAAGACTGTACAATCAACATATGAAGAAGTAATGAAGATGCCCCATCCGGGGATAAAAGATCCGATAAAGCCCTCACCCGTTCTCAGGGCACTGGTCCATTTCCTGTCATCGGGAGAACTGCGCAAAGCGGAGTTTGAATGCAATGTCGGCGACATGAAGGGGGTCGGGGACAAAGAACCCGCCCTGTATCTGATGAACCACTCCTGCTTCACGGATCTCAAGATCGCATCGCACGTGATAAAAGGCCCCTATAACATCGTCAGCACAACCGACGCCCTCGTCGGAAAAGAATACCTGATGAGAGCCATCGGATGCATACCCACCCAGAAGTTTCAGCCTGACATCAGACTGATCAACGACATATCATATGCCCTGAATAAGCTTCACTGCTCGGTTCTCATGTATCCCGAAGCAGGCTATACCTTTGACGGAACAACCACAACACTTCCCGATTCACTCGGCAAGCTCGTTAAGGTTCTGGGATTTCCGGTCGTCATGATCTGTTCCCACGGAGCATTCCAGCACGATCCGCTCTATAACGGGCTGCGCATTAGAAAGGTGCATATAACTGCAGATAAATATACTCTGTTCACGTCAGACGAATTAAAAAACCTGTCAGTACCGGAGATAAACGATCGCATTCATGATGCTTTCGGCTTCGATAACCTGGCCGAACAGTATGAGGCAGGCATAAAGGTTACCGAAGACTTCAGAGCTGAAGGTTTATCAAGAGTGCTCTACAAATGCCCCGTCTGTGGCAAAGAAGGCAGGATGAATGCTTCGGGGATCAGTCTCGAGTGCACGGAATGCGGATCTAAATGGGAACTGACCGAGCTCGGGAAAATGAAATTCTGCTCGGAGATATCCGATCAAAAAACATATGCACCAAAACTGTTCGATCACATTCCGGACTGGTATGCATGGGAAAGAGAATGTGTAAGAAAAGAGCTCGAAGAAGGAACCTATCATTTCGAAGCACCCGTAAACATCAGGATGATCGTTGACTACAAGGCCATATATGAAGTTGGAGACGGAGTTCTGACACATACCGACAAAGGTTTTCATCTTACCGGATGTGACGGAAAGCTCGATTATTATCGCAAACCAATGTCTTCCTACAGTGTCAATTCGGATTATTTCTTCTATGAGATAGGAGACATGATCTCCATCGGAGACAAGGACAAGCTGTTCTACTGCTTCCCCCCGAAGGACATGGATGTGGTCGCCAAGATAAGGCTCGCGGCAGAGGAACTGTACAAGCTTTCCAAATCGCGATGAATCAGGCATTCTTTTATAACGCCATATAAAAAACAGGATCTTTTGCCGCATGCAAAGGATCCTGTTTTAATATTCATTTTGGGGATGCCTTGATCTTCAGCCCCTTCAGGTATGCTTTCTGCTCATCCGTGATGCGATAGCTTTCCACGGACTTCTGGATCGCCTTGTTATGCGTCCACGCATCAAGACGTTTTTCTTCAATATAGGGGATCACCGCATCGTACTGCTTTGCCAGCGCCGTTGCGAAATACCACGCTGTCATCATGTTGATGTAGTATTCTTCGCTCCGGATCCCGGCAACCATCTCAGGGTATTTTGCATCAAAGTCATCATCCAGGAAATGCTCCATCAGCATACCGATGGCAAACCTGACAGTATAGGTGTCCTTTGACTTCAGCCATTTTTTCACATTCTTCAGAAGTTCATCCTTATGCTTTTTGAAAACCTTCGGTGACATCTGATCGCATGTTGCCCAGTTGTTCACATACGGAAGGAATGTGCTGACTCCGGCAATGCATCTGTCATAGTCCTTCATTTCGGACAGGATGAACGCATGTAACTGATCCTCATCGAAATAATCATGAGGCAGTGCTTCAAGAAAATCATCCACGTCTTCTCTTTTTGCCAGTTCTTTGGCGTATTTCCTCAGATCAGGTGTGCGTACGCCTATCATCCGCTCCGGTGAAACATTAGGAATCAGTCCGGCCTGAAACCCGGCGTATTTTCTGTCCTGCATTTCAAACAGTCTTGATCTGATCTCTTCAATTATCATCGCACACCTCACTTGAAAACTAAAAACAAAGGCAGGATCAGCGTCCTGCCTTCATGGCCTTTTTCATCTCATACATCCTTGCGTCGGCGATACGAAGACCGTCTCTTATTTTTTTCGCTTCCCCATCGATCGAATCATATGCGCCGTATGCGGTGCTCATCTTTAGTCCGGAGTGCCCTGTATCCTTGTTGGAAAGAATGGCATTCAGATCTTTAAGCCTTCCTTCGAGCCACTTCCTGTCACTTTCAAGTTTCGGGATCATCACGTAGACGAATTCATCACCGCCGTTTCTGGCAATGTATCCCTTTCCTTCAAAAATGTGCTTCAGTGTGTCTGCAAACAGGATGATGTATTTATCTCCTTCTTCGTGACCGTACGTGTCATTTGCCTTTTTCAGGTCATTAAGATCAAACTGCACGATAATATACTGCTCGGAACCTGCATCCACCGAATCGAAGAACCGCTCGGTTGCCTGTCTGTTATTGAGTCCCGTGAGGGCATCGGTATAGGCAAGCTTGGAGATTATTCCGATCCTCTCCTCTTCCCTCGCATCCCTGACGGTATTGCTCATGTAATCGAAGAAAAGAGAGAGCACGAAGAATATCATCACGATATATAGGGTGCTCATGGTAAAGCCGGCACTTCCGCGAGGAGAGAATTTATTGAAGTAATTGTATCTCACCAGATCCACAAGCGCCGCGGCTCCGGTCATCAGCGTGACATATGCCGATATCAGATGTCTGTTAACCCCGTGGACAAGATCATGTATCCTGATTCCCAGAAGATAAGCGACAACCACGGCATCATAGATATGAGCGATAGTCAGATACTTTCTCAGGCTTTCCCCGCACACCGTATGTCTGTATATCACGAATGCCATGAACAGCACACCGATGAGCCATGCGGTACCCATGATGATATTTCTGCGTCTGGCCTGTTTTATTCCTTTTTCATCCTTGAAACGTCCTGTCTCAAAATGGAAGCCTATGAAAAATATGGGAAGGGAATAAAAAGAATAATAATTCAGGACCACCTTCGTAAAAATGTCATTGGTAAACAGTTCCGTAAGATGCATCCCGGTAAAGATCCAGATGCCGAATGTGGTTGCAAGAAGTGAAAGGTTTGTGAACCTGACGGTGTCGGCAAACGCAAATGTTCCTCTGAGTTCCTGCGCAAAGGCCATTATCAGCATGGCCATTCCCACAATCATGAAGAAGAATGAAAGAGCAAGATTAGTTATGTTCTCCGAAGCAAAATCCTGCCAGAAGGAATCGGCATTCCATATCTCGGGACTTCTGAGGGAAGAAAATGCTTTATCCTCACCCGCTCTTATGATGATCTCCAGATTTTTTCCGCTGACACCGGATCCTAGATCCACGGCATAAAAGCCTCCTCCAAGCTCGAGGCCTTTATCCACCCTGTCCGTGTCCGCTTCATAGATCTGCACGCCGTCAAGCAGCACCCTCACATCATAGTAATGGATATACACGACAAGCATGCTGTCTTCCGGAAGCTGTTCGGGAAGGGTACAGGAAAGAACCACCTCGTCCAGGCGCCCGGTGTTCTCAAAAGAGAATGTACGAAGATCGACACCCTGATACTCCTCGGACCGGAAAGTCACATCCCAGCCGTAGTTAAGAGTCTGAACAGGGCCCTTTCCATCATCCATGCGTACAAACATCTCCACGATATTATAAATGCAGATCGCACAGATAACGGCGAGTATCGAGATCCTGACAGTCTTTTTCAATAATGATTTTTTATTCTTAAGTTTATCCAATTATTCTCAGCTGACCATCACCGCAAGTCCTGAAGCATCCGCCATATAGACGTGACCGAGGGCATCCGTTGCGGTACCGTTAACCAAAAGTGCTCCGCCCTTTGCGGGATCGAAGTAGAAGTTCATTCCGTTTATCGTGATCAGTCCGGTGCGGATACGTCCCGCATCATCGGAGCAGTATATTCCGTTTCCGTAAGCAAACAGCCCCTTCTGGAGAGTTCCGTCCGCTCCGAAGCAGTACGAATTAACTCCGTCAGAGATAAAGCCGGTTGTAAGTGCTCCGCCCTTTGCGGGATCGAAGTAATATGTTGCACCGCCCACATTCTGCATGCCGACAAGTATATGTCCTGCCGCATCGGTTCCGTAAACAGATCCTCCGACAGGGAACAGTCCTGTCTGAAGCGCACCGAATTCGTTGAAATAATAGGTATATGTTCCGTCCGAGACAAATCCCGTAGCCATTGCTCCGCCCTTTGCGGGATCGAAGTAATAGATCGTGCCGCCCACGTTCTGCAAGCCGACACAGATATGTCCTGCGGCATCGGCATAGAATACCTGGTCTCCGACAGGGAACAGTCCCGCCTGAAGAACGCCGACCTCATTCAGATAATAGGTATATACTCCGTCAGAGATGAATCCGGTATGCATCAGTCCGTTTGCGTCAAAGAAATACATGCCGCCCTGGATATTCTGCCATCCGGCCACCATATGACCATTCTCATCAAAATATCTTACTCCATCGCCGAGATTCACGAATCCAACCTGCATCCTTCCGGTGGGATCGAAGTAATAAATGTAATCGCCTATGGGATAGAGAGCACCCGCAACCACGTGTCCGGCAGCATCGACATAATACATGCTCCCGTCCACTGCAGCGAATCTGTTAGCCTGTCTTCTGTAATTCTCGTAATAATATACGAAGCCGTCCCTTGATACAAAGCCGTAAGGAATGATATATGCGGAAAGATCCTTGAACTGATAATCAAGATCGACATGTCCTCTTATGCCGGGAACCGAGAAGCTGTCGGTTGCCTGCCAGAATGCGGCACTCTCGTCATAGCAGTAATCGGTCCACTGAGCGACCCACTTGTCATAACCGAAAGGACCGATGGTGCTTCTGAACATGCTCCTGTTCGAATAAACCATGGGATAATAGCCCGCTGCCTCAACAATCTGGCAGAAGGTCTGGCAGATCATTGCATTGGTAAGGGGATCAAGAGCTTTCTGCCTGTAATTCTCAAGGTCGAGGACTACCGGCATGCTTATGGAATAAGGTGCAATGGCATTGATGATCCACTGTGCCTCAACGGCACCGTCTGCCACGCATGTTGCATATGAGTAGATATAGACGCCGATCTTCAAACCGGCTGCCGTTGCGCCGGCCATGTTCTGGGCAAATTTTTCATCGTAACCGTAGATGGTTCCGCCGCACTTGATGAATACAAACTGGACTCCGCTCGCCTTGACCGCATTCCAGTCTATGTCTCCCTGCCATGCGGACACGTCAATGCCCCACGCTATGGCCTGGGATGCCCCTCTGGCCTCGACTTTGTCAGAGCCTTTCGCAGGTATCACATTAAACGCAAGAAGCACTGCAAGAACAGTGCATACGGCCATTTTAAGATTCCTGATCATCTTCATAGATTATCCCCCATATGAATAAAGGTTTCCGTCACTCGAAAGCGAAAAGTTCGCATACAAAATAATTATACAATTAAAAAGAGGACGGTGCAAACCGTCCTCCTTGAAATGCCGTATCATATTCCCCTGCAATGCCGTGTCTCAGCCTCCCAAATAAGCCTTCCTTACGGAATCATCGTTCAGAAGATCCTTTCCGGTTCCGGCATTGACTATGCGTCCCGTCTCAAGGACATAGGCTCTGTCCGCGATTGAAAGCGCCATCTGCGCATTCTGCTCTACAAGAAGGATAGTGGTCCCGGCCTTGTTAAGAGCCTTGATTATGTCGAATATCTGATCCACCAGTATGGGAGCAAGTCCCATCGAGGGCTCGTCCAGCATAAGCAGCCTGGGCTTGCTCATCAGCGCCCTGCCCATTGCGAGCATCTGCTGCTCACCGCCGGAAAGCGTTCCTGCCATCTGTGACTGTCTTTCCTTTAATCTGGGGAACTGCTCATAAACCTTCTGAAGAGTCTCGGGGATCTCCGAGGCGGGTCTGGTATAAGCACCCATCTCGAGATTTTCTTTTACGGAAAGCTGCGCGAACACTCTTCTTCCTTCCGGGCACAGTGCCATTCCTTCGCTGACGACCTTGTGCGGTGCCACTCCGAGAATGCTCTTTCCTTCGAATTCGATGGATCCTTCCCTGGGCTTGAGCAAACCGCCCACGGTATTGAGCGTGGTAGACTTGCCTGCACCGTTTGCACCGATGAGAGTAACTATCTCGCCCTCGCCGACTTCAAACGACACGCCCTTTATCGCATGTATGCTGCCATAATATACGTGCAGGTTTGAACATTTAAGAACTGTATTCATACGCGTTAAACCCTTTTTATTCAGTCTATCCTCTGTGTGTTCCGAGATACGCTTCAATGACCTGAGGATTGCCCTGTATCTGCGAAGGAGTACCTTTTGCGATTATCCTTCCGAAATTGAGCACCACGATGCTCTCGCATATTCCCATTACCAGGTTCATGTCATGCTCTATGAGCAATATCGCGATCTGAAATTCATCCCTGATCTTACGGATATTGTTCATGAGTTCTTCGGTCTCTGACGGGTTCATGCCGGCTGCGGGCTCATCCAGGAGCAAAAGCTTGGGACCGGTTGCAAGAGCCCTTACTATCTCAAGCCTTCTCTGCGCTCCGTACGGAAGTGAATCCGCGGTAACATTTGCCAGATCGGCCATTCCGAAGATGTCGAGAAGCTCGAGTGCTTTCTCATGTGCTTTCTTTTCTTCTTTCCAGTAAGCGGGAAGTCTGAACACTCCGGAAAGCGTATGGTATCCGATATGGTTATGAAGACCTATCTTAACATTTTCTTCAACTGAAAGCTTATCGAAAAGTCTTATATTCTGGAAGGTTCTTGCGATGCCCATCTGATTGACCTGAACGGGAGTCATGTTATGGGTATCCCTGCCTCCGATCATTATGGTTCCTCTCGTAGGTTCATATACCTTGGTGAGAAGATTGAAGATCGTGGTCTTGCCGGCTCCGTTGGGTCCGATGAGTCCGCAGATCTCCGTGGCACCTATTCCTATATTGAATTCATCGACTGCCACAAGGCCTCCGAAATCGATCCCCAGATGTGCTGCCTCAAGCACAAGAGGCTTTCCGGCATCTTTTTCGGGAACGAAATTGGGGCTGGGAACGTTTACGAGCTTTACTTCAGGAGACTTGCTCATTTCTTTCTGCCTCCTTTCGAAATTCTCATGCCTAGTTTCTTAACGAATGTATCCAGTCTGCCCTTAAGCTTTTCATTATTGGTAACGAGCATGACAAGTATAAGGACGATCGCATAAACAAGCATGCGGTAGTCGCTGAATTTTCTCAGAAGCTCGGGAAGCACTACCAGAACGCCTGCTGCTATCAGCGATCCTGTCATGTTGCCTATTCCGCCGAGGACCACGAATACCAGTACCAGTATCGAGGTGTTGAAATCGAATTTCTTGGGAACAAGAGTCGAGATATTGAGTGCATAGATCGCACCTGCGGCCCCTGCCATCGATGCGGATACGGTGAACGCGAGCATCTTGTACTTCATCGGTGAAAGTCCCATGCTCTCGGCTGCGATCCTGTTATCCCTGATCGCCATGATCGCACGTCCGGTCCTTGAATTGACCAGATTCTGAATAATGATCAGGACCACCAGAAGAAGTATCACTGCCGCAGGGAATGTGGCAATCTTCTTGATTCCCACGGCTCCCATGGGTCCCTTGATAATTTCCTTTCCCAGCGGATCCATTCCGAGGGCATTGGGATTATTAAATGCAAAATGAACACCTTTATCATCGATGCCGACATACAGACAGTTGAGGATGTTCTTAATGATCTCGCCGAACGCAAGCGTCACAATGGCAAGGTAGTCACCGTTAAGCCTCAGGACGGGAATTCCGATAAGGAAGCCGGCGAGAGCGGCTATTGCTGCGCCCACCAGAATGCTGACAAAAAGCCTTGAGGAATTTGACGCGCCGGACATAAGTGCACTGACTATCACGGCCGTGAATGCACCGACCGACATGAAGCCGGCATGTCCGAGTGAAAGTTCACCTGATATGCCTACGACAAGGTTAAGCGAGACCGCCATTATCATATAGCAGACAATGGGGATCAGCTGTCCCTTAAGAGCACTTGTGATGCTCCCCGTATTGACCAGCGTCTGGAAAACAACAAAGAACAAAATGACTATCGCGTAATTAAGAAATGCTTTTTTGGATGCCACGGAGGCATTTTTATATATGTTCATCTTCTGCCTCCTTATACTTTCTCATGTACCTGTTTTCCGAGCAGTCCCGTGGGCCTGAAGATCAGGACCACTATCAGCACGCCGAACACTATTGCATCGGCAAGCTCGGAAGATATGTACGCTCTTGCCAGTATCTCGATGATCCCCAGAAGGATTCCTCCGATCATCGCACCGGGAATGGATCCGATACCTCCGAATACGGCAGCGGTGAACGCCTTGATGCCGGGCATCGAGCCGGTGGTGGGCATGAGCGTGGGATATGCCGTGCAAAGAAGCACTCCCGCGATCGCCGCAAGTCCGGAACCTATCGCAAATGTAAGGGATATCGTGAAATTAACGTTGATTCCCATCAAAGTGGCAGCACCCTTATCCTCGGAAACGGCTCTCATGGCTTTTCCAACCTTGGTGCGCGTAGTGAAAAGAGTCAGGGCGATCATGATCACGAGGTTAGCTGCGATGGCAACAATGGCAAAGGGAGAAATCCTTGCACCGGCGAATTCGACAGCCTCGAAATTCTTGAAGATATTGGGATATGCCTTGGGATTGGCATCCCAGATCAGAAGAGCCGCATTCTGAAGGAAATAGGACATTCCTATCGCAGTGATCAGAACCGCCAGTGAAGTAGCGGCACGAAGCGGTTTGTAAGCAAGACGCTCCACTACGATGCCGAGTGCGGTGCATACAAAGACCGCAGCAAGAATGGCAATCGGGACGGGAAGTCCCAGAAGCGTCATTGAGTAGAAGGAGATATATCCACCGACCATGATGACGTCTCCGTGAGCGAAATTCAGCATCTTGGCAATGCCATATACCATGGTGTAACCAAGTGCGATTATCGCATATATGCTTCCCAGACTTATTCCGTTAATGAGGTGTGCAAGCATGATCCGTGCTCCTTATTAATATATGTTCCTGATAAAGTAATACACTGAGCACCTTTGACAGTGCCCAGTGCAGATAGTTCAAAATCTATGACACAAGCGGATCATCGATCCTAAAGTGTCATTACATACCTACGTAAACACCGTCCTTGATGACAACTGCCTTAGGCTCCTTATTTACCTGGCCGTTAGCATCCCATCTCATTCCGAGACCGGTGACGCCGTCTGCTGAGAAATCAGCATCGGTAAACACGGAGATAAGTATATCACAAAGCTGTTCTGCGGACATTCCGGTGACATCGAGGCCGCCGTTCTTATCTGCGTAGAACTGAAGTGCTGCCATGATGGCATATGCACAGTCATATCCGTCAGCTGCGAACTGTGAAGGAACCTCACCGAACTTCTCGGTATAGGTCTTGACGAAGTTAACGGTGCGCTCATCGGTAGCGTCAGCTGAGAAAGGAGTAAGAAGCATTACGCCCTCTGCAAGGGAAGTATCAAATCCCTCGATGGTAAGGATTCCGTCCATTCCGTCGACTCCGAAGAACTTGGGAGCATATCCTGCTGCTGCAGCCTGCTGGAGAATGAGTGAAGCAGGGGTATAGTAAATGGGAAGGAATACGAGTTCAGCACCGTTGCTCTGAGCATCTCCTACCTGAACGGAGAAATCGGTGGTGTCATCGGTAAAGGTTGTCTCGGAAACGATCTCAAGTCCGAGCTCTGCAGCTCTTGCCTTGAAGGTCTGATAAATTCCGGTTGAATATGCATCAGCGTTGTTGTAGATGACAGCAACCTTGGTAGCAAGATTGTTATCTGAAATGTACTGTGCTGAAGCTGAGCCCTGGTTAGGATCTGCGAAGCAGAGCTGGAACACATTGTCCTTGTCCTCGGTTACGGATGTAGCCGAAGCTGAAGGAGTGAGCATGAATACTCTGTCGGAATTAGCCTCTGCTGAAACTGCGATGCAGGGGGTGGTGGTAACGGTTCCGGCGATTGCCTGAACGCCCCAGTCCTGAAGCTGATGATATGCATTGACAGACTTCTCTGCATCATGCTCGTCATCCTGTGCGTTAAGCTCGATGGTAAAGCCGGTTCCCATTGCATTGATCTCGTCAACAGCGATCTGGGTTCCGTTTGCAACGGCATTTCCGTAGATTGCAGCGCCTCCGGTAAGAGGTCCGATCACGCCGAGCTTAAGAGTTCCGGTAAGCTCGCCGCTTCCGGTAGCTGCGCCTGATCCGCCGTTTCCGCCGGCAGCAGTTCCTTCACCGCCGCAAGCAGTCATTGCCATGACAAGTGCGCCTGTCATGATGAGTGAAAGCAACTTCTTTTTCATAATATTTCCTCCTCTGTCACTTTATAGCGACAAATATCCCGCACCTTACTTTCATGAACATATGCCCGGTGCCCTGCATATGACAGACAGCCGAAAAACTTATGCTTTTCCAGCTTTGAAAAGCATTTTATTTGAATGAACGGCTTTCGTCAATGTAAAATTATACAAATATTCCTGTATACAATCTAAAAATTTATGGGAAAAATAGGCAAAAAACAGACAATTTCCTAAGAAAAACCTCCGATCAGGCCTTTTTTACGAACAAAATCCCAAGAGTTCCGGGACCGCAGTGCGATGATATGACCCCGCCGGCCCTTGTCTCGAGGATCTCATCAAATATCCCCAAAGACTCCAGATATTCCCGGACCTTTTCCACTATCTCATAGTCTTTTTCCTGAACGGTGTGAGTGATGAAAACCCTGTCCGTCTCCGCATCTTTAAGATCGGGCTCCAGTTCATGGGCATATTTCATCACGGCACTCTCAAGACTTCCACGGAATTTCTTCCCCACTCCCATTGCACCGTCTTTTACGACGATCTCAGGGTGAAGTTTCAACGTGCCTGCAAGAAGTGCTGTTACGGACGAGCATCTTCCGCCTCTTGAGAGATAAGTCAGGGTATCGAGCACAAAGCTTGCCCTGACCCTCGGAAGCGAGCTTTCGATTTCCGAAACTATTGCCTCTGCGCTCATGCCCTCTTCGGCCAATTTCGCTGCCTTTATCACGAGAAGACCTATTCCTGTTGAGAGGTTGGCAGAATCGATCACATGCAGACGGCCTTTTCCTTCATCCTCGGCAAAAAGCTTCGCCAGGGAATATGTTGAGCTCATTCCGGAAGCTATCGTAAAAAGAATGCAGTCATCTCCCGCCTCTATTGCAGGACGCAGTGCGGATTCAAGCCTTTCCGAAGTGACTGCCGCAGTCCCCGGAGTTGTCCTGTTTTCATCCGCCCATTTGAATATTTCCTTCTGTCCTATTCCCTCTCCGTCATAGTAGCTCTTTTCTCCCATCACTATGCAGAGCGGGATGATGGACACCGAATATCTGTCAGCAAGCTCCTCCCCGAGATCGCATGTCGAATCCGAAAAAATCCTTACAGCCATTTTCTACCTCCAAAAATATATCTCCCCATAAGAATTATCCGATCAGTCATCCGGACACTCCGGTTCCTCAGGATCCGGCTTGACTTCTTTATCTTCCCTGGCTTCCTTACCTTCTTTAACTTCTTTGTCTTCTTTCTCTTTTCCGTCTTCATCATCCGCAGACTTCGTTTCAGAAGATGAGTCAGTCTCATCCTGATCAGGAGCAGTTGTGATCACCGGTACAGTCGCAAACACCGGCATAAAGAAAAGCGGGATCAGCATGAAGAAAGGATAAAGCGTGACAAAGGCTGTGAGAGGTCCGAATAAAAGAGTAAGCCAGAGCGCAAGAGCCATAATCACCGCAGCAGCATATCCTCTGCGATGAGTCCTCACGGCAATATATATTCCGAGCATCAGGGCAATGAAAGGTATCGAGAGTGAAAAGATCATTCCCTTAACGGGACCGTACGATTCTATGCTCCCGAAAATGAATTCATATATGATGGTAAGTCCGGGAACCGCAGGAATCCGCGAGATGGGATAATACTCGCAGGAGTCATTCATGGTATCCACATAAAAAGCCTGTGAATAAGGATCCGTCATGTCCGCACCCGGATACCAGGACTGAACGTTAAGTGTCAGGAATGCATTCAGGAAATCCTCGGGATATTTGTTGAACAGATGAAGATACAGATCCCAGAAAGCCGATCTGTCCGATACATAAAGCTCATTGTCAAAAGAGTTCAAAACCGGTTCCGCATGCCTGGGATTATAATAGCCGGCCTGCATATAGCTTTCGATCAGGAATTTCTCCGCGATCGTAAGTTCCTGATATCTTACAAGATATACCGATGCAACCTGCTGGACCGGAACACTTAAACGGTCTTTCTCATCCCTGCTTTTTACTCCGCATGCGGGATATATCACGCACAGTACAAGGATTGATATGACCAGACCAGACAAAGATGCGAGGACAAGTTTTTTGAATCCTTCTTTTTTTACATTAATGAGAAGGATGAAAAACAGGATTACGGCCGCAATAAGAAAATCCGTATTCAGCAGACACGCCAGAACATAAAGAATGCCAAACAGGACCGGTCTATCCTTTTCGCATTTTCCGGCCCCTGACAGCCTGATGAAGATCAGGATCAGCACACAGGAAAATAAGAACTCTGAAGTCATCTCCGTGCTCATAACTGAAAACGCCGGATAAAGCGCATAATACAGCATGGTCAGAATGCAGAAGAAAATATTGCATCCCTCTTCAAGTTCAGTCAGGACAACGTATCCGCACAAAGCGCTCACGCATAAGATCTGAAGAACGACATACAGAACCAGACCGACCGGATGAGGAAGTCCCATCCACTCAAAAGCCAGGAACAGGTTCCATAAAAGCGTATGAATGACAGATCTGCCGGATGAAACCGGGAATACGTCACAAGCCTGAAGAGTAGCCGTGAGAGAATCATATGCCAGAATTCCCGGAAAATAGGCAAGAAGCGCAAGAACGCACGATGCCATAACAAGCACGCCTGCCGTCACGGCAAGAATGACTTTGGTCTTCTTCGAATAAGTGTGAGTATTCTTTCCGCACTTCCTGATGCCAAGTCCCAGAAACGCACAGACTAAGAGCATTGGAATGAAGAAAAAGAAGAACACAGCCACGCTCTCTTTCGGCTCCGCCCAAAGTGCATACAGCGAACAGAATTTATATACACTCCTGCCGAGTGTAAAGATCAGTGCAAGGATCAAGGCGACTATCACTTCAGCCGCGCCAATAAAATGATATTTCTTCTCAGAACCGGTCAACTGACTCTCCCCCTGTCAATAAATTGATTCATAAATATATGTAATATCTTTTATTCCGGATCAGTTACATCCCGAAATGTCTTTCACAACTTCTCCCGCGATGATCAGACCGCATACGGACGGAACAAACGCAACGCTTCCCGGTGCCCTGTGTCCCGGTGATTTCTCCGGGATCTCCTCATCGGGGATCGCCGCCTTTGTCGGCAACTCTTCGGAATATACGACCTTAAGATCCTTAATGCCTCTTTTCTGACACTCGTGTCGCATTACTTTTGCAAGAGGGCATACCTTAGTATCATATATGTCGGATACACGAAATGCCGAGGCATCCAGCTTGTTTCCGGCTCCCATGGAACTGATCACCGGAACGCCTGCTGCCTTGGCTCTCTCAATAATGGACAGCTTGGCAGTCACGGTATCAACAGCATCCACCACATAAGTATATCCGCTAAAGTCAAATTCCGATGCGTTCTCCGGCAGATAAAAGCATCTTCTTGCATCAACGTCTGCATCCGGATTTATGTCCAGGATGCGCTCTTTCATCACATCGACTTTATACTTTCCGACCGTGGATCTGAGTGCGATGATCTGCCGGTTAATGTTAGTAATGTCTACCGCATCACTGTCCACAAGAACGAAATGACCGACACCGGACCTTGCCAGAGCTTCCGTCACATAGCCTCCGACTCCGCCGATACCGAATATCGCAACCGTTGCGTTCTTTAGCTTTTCAGTTCCTTCTTTTCCAAGGACGATCTCAGTCCTTGCCAGATACTCACTCATTTTCTTCAATGACTTCCTTCAGATGCTCGTCCGGTCCCTTGCCCTCATAGACAAGTTGCATGTTTATGCGTTCCTTCCCCTGCAGAAGGGCACCGAGAAAATACCTGTCGCCTTCCCACATAGGCAAAGACATAACCTTATCCTTATCGATCCAGCTCAGCTCACCTTCATCACAGCAGGATGCAAGTTCACCTTCAAAGCCGCTCGCTGAGAAAAGATGCATTTCCTCATCTTCCCAGCTCTCGGAAACAAACTTCACAATCCCGTGATAGTGATATGCAGTCAGCGTAAGTCCGGTCTCTTCCCTTACCTCACGCACAACGCATTCTTCCGGAGTTTCACCGTCCTCGATCCCGCCACCGATGCCAATCCACTTTCCTTCGTTGGGATCGTTTTCTTTTTTATTCCTGAAAAGGAGCAGGAGCTTTCCTTCCTTTTCAATGTAACAGAGCGTGCTGCGTCTCATTATCTGCGTTCTATCCCGTTTTCCCTGTAATACTTTTCCTTCTCGGAATACATGCGCTCATCCGCAAGCTTCTCAAGCTCATCGATCCCGGCCTTCGGATCTTCCTTATGTGAAGCATATCCCACGGACAGGTGCAGGTCTTCAATATACGCGCCATGCCATTTGGAGACCTTCTCCAGCACGGCCTGTCTTACTTTCTCGGGATCGTCCGTATGGAGAATTCCCATGAACTCATCACCGCCGGTCCTGTAAATCTTGCCATAAGGCATAAGCGAGAGAACCAGACAGTCAGCCGCACCCTTTATCAGTTCATCTCCGGCATTATGTCCCTTGCTGTCGTTGACCGCCTTCAGACCGTTTATGTCGATGGAAAAGAGGACGAAATCATCACCGATCTTACCCGATTTATAGAACGCAAGATCCTCGTCGTATGATCTTCTGTTATAAAGTCTCGTCATCTCATCAGTCATCGAGAGTCTGATAAGATGCTCCTCTCTTCTTTTTTCCTCATCAACATTACGCGTGGTATAGATGATCTTCTCAGGTATTCCGTCCGCGCCCTTGTCAACGGTTATGAACTGCGCCCTGAACCAGCCGCTCACGACATCGACAAAATCCGCACTGATGACCTTTCTGCGCATGAGCCTGGTACGTACTGTCTGTATATTGGTGAAGTTCTTGAAATCCTCAACAAGATCGGGCATAACGATATTGCTGAGCTCACTGTTTACGATCGAATGAGTCCTGGTGCCCGGATCGATGCCCTGCTTCTCAAGCTCCGCATCTCTCAAGGGTGTTTCCGTGTCATTCTTGAAATCTATCAGATTCACATGATCGTAAATCTCTGCCATGGATGAAAGAATGTCCATCTTCTCCTTCATCTCCTTTTCCTGATCCTTGATCACTTCATACTGCCTGAACAGTTCCTTGAAATAATCCACGATCAGCCTGCAGATGATGATCCCGGCAGCCACCATGATTATGGTCTCGATGGTATATGCGCACATTGCATCCGCAAAATAGCTTTCCGAGCTGTCAAAATCGGATCTGAGGGAAGCGTAATGAGCACTCACAGCCTGAACCGCGATCAGCATGGTGATATAATTCAATGTCACCGCATAGAAGAAGATATACAGATTGCAGAAAAGGAGTGACAAAAGCGGTACCAGGAACCAGGTCAGTTCCACGTTGATCTCCACATATGTTATGTAAAAAATCAGGATATCCAGTGCGGTCAGCGAAAACAGACAAGTGATGACCGAGCCCGGGTAGAATTTCAGAAGGATAAGATGCCCCATGGCCATGATGAGGACCACGATCGAAATATTGACACAGGTAATGTAATCTATGTCAAAGAAGACCCCTGCCTTAAGTCCGAGCGCTATGGCCGGGCCTGCAAGGATGAAGAACCACAGAACTATGTTCAGATATTTATTGACCTTTATGCGGTTCTTCTCAAAGAATTCTTCATATTCGCGGGAATAGACCCGGAGTTCTTTTTTTTCGGTATCGCTCTTCATCTTCCGTTCTCCTTCCGGAAAATAATTGCATCAAAATCCGGAACAAAGTCCTCTGATCTCAAATATATACTATAACACATATGAAAAAAGACTGCAGAATATCAATAAAGGCGGCCTTATGGGGCCGCCTTTTTGAGGAAATTATGAGAATATGGGTAATTAGTCTTATTATTTGATGACGTCTCTCCAGGTTGCGGGCTTGAACTCATCCTTAAGAGGAAGGAGTCGCTTGTCAACATCAACCCTGAGAACGGAATTGAAGTTGTTGGTTGCCTGCATCTGTGCTCCGAAGCCTACGATAACGATAAGCTCGGTATCGGTGAAATACTTCCTGAGTCCGTCGAAAAGCTCATCGGAAACCTTGGTGGGATCCTTGACGATCTGCTGTCCGAGCTGCTGAAGGAGCTGCTCCTTCTCGTCGAGAACCAGGTTGTTGGGATCAAGTCCGAGCTCCTTGAGATCACTGATGAAGAACAGTGAGCACAGAAGGCATCCGTTGGTGGTTGATACAGAGTGAGCATAAATGGTAGCTGCTCTCTGACCCACTACATTAACAAGGCTTCCCCATGAATCATACCATCCCATGAATGCGAGATAGGTTCCGTAATCCTGAAGCATT
>JAIKZQ010000017.1 GCA_024682075.1 Lachnospiraceae bacterium | reverse complement strand
GCTTTCGTCCTCAATTATCAGAGAAAGGTTCAGAACATGTGGCTTAAAAAAGAGCTTAAGGAACTATTGTCGGGAAGCATAGAAACAGAAGAAGTCATTATGCAAGGCTACGAGGTAAAGATATTTAAGCTGTAGAGGAAGACATTGATGATGCAATCAAGGCAGTCAGGAAGAGGAGAAGATCCGGATGATGACAAAATTATAGAGTACGCTTTAGACGCTGATTGCTACTACATTTAACTTTCAGTAAAGCAGCTATTTGAAACATGGGCTGAAGGTGACGATTCCGAGCTCTTTAAAACCGCTACATGGCGGGAGAGTCTGTTAATCAAAGAATGCGGTGATCGCTGCAGGATCGATGTCAAAGAAGCAGAGTGTTATGACATAGCATGGCAGGAATGGTTTGAATCGGGACATGAATACGGTTTAAGAGATAAGGAGTTTTTGGATAGAGGTTTGTACGACATTCTGAATTTTTTGCTTATTTATGTCAGGAAAGGGAAATGATGCTTCTTAATGGATTGGATAAATTATTGAAGTGATATTTTCTGAGTATATATTTAAAAGGAGCCTTCTATGCAATTTATGAGTGGAGAAGAATTCTTAATGGGTTATGTTAAACTTCATGAAGAAGCTAAAGATGCTCCGTGGGCAATAAAAGAACATGATCTTCCCAAAGGACACTGGAGAAGAGTGATAGATCCTGATGGAGAGGCATTCTGCGTCATAATCACGGACAAATATGTGATCGGCATCAAGACCGGACGAGTGATCTTTCTGGATAAGAAGACTAAGAAGAATCTTGATCCTATTATGGGATTTCATAATTTGATTACCGGTGATGTCAAACCGGATGAATCGGAACTCGCAGTTCTTGAGAGTGGAAAACATTTCCATGTTATTTCGCTTAAAACTTTTGAAGTTATAAAGAAGGTCAGCCTTCCAAGGACTTTTTATTCCAACGATTCATATTGTACGTATTCTGAGGATGGCAGTTCGCTTACTGTTCCAGTAATGAAATATGATTACGATAAAAGAGAGTATGTTCACATGCATTGTGAATATGAAACCGGGAATTACACTCTGATCAGTAAGAAAGAAGTAACCAGGCAGGAAATGGACTGGTGGTCAAATTCCAAATAACAAATTCTATCGGATAATTTAAAGGCTGAGGATGATTTCTTTCATTCCTCAGCCTGATTTTTCTTTATTACATTTTTCAAATGCTTGCAGATTATTTTATCGGAGGGTTATTCTGCTTCATTTCCTTAAATTCATCTCCGGAAAGTTTTCTCATAATTCCGCAGTTGGGGCAGTAGACCATTTTATATCCTGTAAGAACGGGAAATACAGGTATGAAGAACACGTGGACGTATCCGCCTTCTTTTGCGAGAGCAGCCCTGACTTCGTGTCCGCAGTTTGAGCAAGTCATAGGTCCGAGATCACTGACAAGCTTTAATTTCTTTTTTACTCCGTAATATATGACCATTTTTATATTCCTCCGTTAGCTGCTTTCTTGCCTTTTACAGCGGTAATTACTTCGTTGTAAATATCCATTCCCTTGCCGGAGCGGGGGAAAGGACTCAGGTATCTGATTCCGGTTTCGGTCTCCACAGCCAGACGGAAATTGTCGTAATCATATTCATTTCCAATGACATTCGATCTGTAAAGATTTACGATTGAAGATAAAGGAAGGATCAGGAATTCAGCTCCGATTCCTATGCCGTGATAGCATAAATATGAATCAGTCACCAGTATGCGAAGATTCTGGAATTCCATTGCTCCGGCGCCGTTTGCCTCTGCTTTGGCAGCATCCAGATAAGAAGCGGATCCGGGGACTTTATCCAGCATTTTTTCAAGTTTCTTTACATTCTTAGGACTTTCGTCCAGCAGCATTTCTTTTATGCCTTTCATGCTATTCCTCCGATATTATTGAATGATAAAAGGAAAACCTTTCGCACAATTATATCATAAAGACAATATCCTTGGCATTTATATTCATAGTCATTTATATTGCCTAAAATATGATAAAATACATATATTAACCGGAGGCGGAAGGGCGATATACCATTTATCCTCTGATGAATATGACATAAACATGGATCTTGCCGGAGAATATAAAGATCTTGAAGTATATCATGAGGCAATCGGGATAATAAAAGATCATCTTATATCTGAAGAAGATGAGGTGAGCAATGAAACATAAAAGACTGAATCGTGATCTTGGGTGGGGATTTCAGCATTATCCGTATTATCAGATAAGGATAGATGATGTGTCTTTTCACGGACTTGTGTGTTTGATCAGGCTTACAGATGGTGAAGAGAATTATTGGGAAACGCCCAAAGCAGGCAGAATACAGGTTACCGGCACCGGAATGTCATGGATGCAGCTTGTTGAGGATGATACTGAACATGTTCTTACTGTAATGTATTTTCCCGAAGGAAAGCATGATTATGAAAGACATAATTATCCTGTTCCGGCAGATGTGACATACCAGCCTTCCATCTGGTACGCTGATGTGATTGATGGGATTGAATATGATAATGATGGAATTGCAGTATTCATTGACAAGTATCTTGATGTTATCTTCACTCCGGAAGGCGAGGTCAAGATTGATGACAGGGATGAACTTGATGCTGCTTTTTCTTCCGGTGAATTGACTGAAGAACAGTACAAGTCTGCACTTTCAGAATGTGACAGGATACTTAAGACATATTGTGAGGATATAAGGAAGACTGATGCATGGTGTGCCCGAATAAGACGAATTGCGGAAGAGAAGATCAATATGGCGGATGACTGACATGAATAATGATTATATTTTTGAAACAGAACATCTGGCAGTGCGTAAATTTGTGCCTGAAGATGCCGTGCACCTATATGAGAATCATAAGGACGATGAAGTAAAAAAATGGATACCCGGTGAATGCTATGAAGATCTGAATGAAGCACGTGAATGTGCCTATTTCTTTGCTGAATGCGTTCAGAATAACAGGCTGCCTTACGTACTTGCGGTTGTGCTGAAGGAGACCGGAGAATTAGTCGGAGATACCGGCATAAACGAGGTTGAGGGCAAGCCTGATGAGGTGGAGATAGGCTTTGTTATCGGCAGTCGTTACAGGGGCAGAGGTTATGCTACGGAAATTTTGAAGCATATGACGGATCATGCAGCTTCACACTTTGGTTTTAAAGTCATCTATGGACGTGTGATGAAGGGAAATGAGGCATCAGTAAGAGTTCTGGAGAAGAACGGATACAGTTTTGAAAGTGTAGAATACGGTGCAGAGGACGATCCTTACGGTAACGGCATGATGGTATATAAGACAGAAAACATTCCTGCGCATAATGATGAAAGATGACGATATGCATTCCGGATTTTTAAATGATATAAAATGGCTGTTTTTTGATCTGGGCGCAACGCTTATAGATGAAAGCGATGTTTATAAAAGCAGGTGCGATTTTGCTGTCAGTCATTCGGATATTGAGCTCCCTGATTTTATGAAAATGGTATGTGAGCAGGCGGAGATAAGTCCGACTCCGATCGTCTCGGCAGCTAAAGCCATAGGCGTGGAACTTCCGAAGTGGGATAACAGTCTTGAAAAACTCTATCCCGCAGCTTCTGAGGTGCTTTCTGATTTATATGGAAAATATAAGATGGGGATCATAGCAAATCAGGTCCCCGGGACTCGGGAAAGAATTGATAACTGGGGCATCGGAAAATACTTTGACGTTGTCATTGCATCGGCTGAAGCGGGATGTGCGAAGCCTGATCCGGGCATTTTTATCACAGCTCTTGAACAGGCAGGTTGTGATCCTGAAGAAGCCGTTATGATCGGCGACAGACTGGATAATGACATTATTCCTGCAAAAAAACTTGGAATGAAAACAATATGGGTGCGGCAGGGTTACGCGATATATCAGAAAACGGATGATGAAAGTAAATCACCGGATCTGACAGTTGACAGCATAGAAGAGCTGCCGGCGGCACTTGGAGTTAAATGAGATGGAATATGATATTTCGATGAAATACGAGGACTTTCTGACCAATAACAGGGTCAGTGTCAATAAATATCTTAATATTGTCCTGTGGTTTTTTGGTCTGACCGGACCGGCGATAGCATCCGGAGTATATGGCGGTGTGTTCAGGAATATCAGTTATGCTACATGTATAGGCATATCGGTTCTTGTCATGTTGCTTTCCGGCATTCATAAGCTGCTGGTCAAAACAGTTCCCACATCGACTTTCACATGTCTGTTCGCTCTTGTCTCGCTGAATGTCATTATCGCATATATGTCTTATTTCCATGTGAGCATTTATCTCACGTGGTTTCTTGTGCCTCTCCTGAGCCTTTTGTTTTGTGACAGATCGATATATTTCTTTGCGATGATATTGAATTATATCCTTATGTTCGGAACCACCTTTATAATCGCTTCATATGAAGCTTCTATGAATACCGAGTATGATGACAGCATTGCTTTTTTTGCAGACAGGATCGGAGGCTTTACGATTGAGAGCCTTATCATGTTCGCATCCGGATATATTATCCTTAAACTGACCATCACATATTTCAAAAATCTGTTTGCTCAGTATAAGGTGATCAAGGAACAGGAACAAAGCGTGAACGAGAAGATGAAACTCCTTGATTCCATGGCTGAGATCTACGATAACGTTAACCTTATCGATTTCGTTAATAACACCGAAATGTCTCTTCGTGATGACGAGCATAAGAAGCATGGTATCGACATGACTGCCCAGACCCATACCCTTATGGCACAGCAGCTCCGTGACCAGGTTGTGCCGGATCAGGTTGATGCGTTCATGACCTTTACAAATATCAAGACCATAAGATCAAGGCTTTCTCAAAAGAAACTGATAAGTGCTGATTTTATCGATATTGTATCCGGCTGGTTCAGAGCACAGTATATAACGGTTGATTCCACGCTTGACGGTATTCCGAATATGGTTATCTATACCAAGAGAAATGTTGATGAAGAGAAGCGCCGTGAAGAAAATCTCATCAGGATCTCCATGACTGATGAGATGACCAGATTGTATAACCGTAGATGTTATGATGAAGACCTTAAGGAGATTGGAAAAAAAGAATTATCCGAAGATCTGGTACTGTTTTCCGTTGATGTTAACGGGCTGAAGACGGTAAATGATACTAAAGGACATGCAGCGGGTGATGAACTGATAAAAGGCGCTGCTGACTGTTTTGCCGTGTCTGTTGGAAAGCAGGGAAAAGTTTACCGTACAGGCGGTGATGAATTCATGGCACTCGTTCGTTCATCCGATCCGGAAGCGCTGCGAATAAAAATTGCAGGTAAAGCTCAGGAATGGCATGGCGTATATACGGATGAAGTGACATTGTCCATCGGATATGCCGCACATAAGGACAATCCTGATGCAACGCTTGTTGATCTGGAGCATATAGCTGATGAAGACATGTATGCCCAAAAAGCAAAATATTACAAAGAACGCGGCATAGACAGAAGAAGATGAAGGCTCATCTGAATATTCTGATCACTCCGTAGACCTTGCCGAGTATGGTGCATGAATCCACGATTATCGGATCCATGGTGTCATTTTCAGGCTGAAGACGGATATGATCGTTCTCTTTATAAAATGTCTTGACCGTTGCGGAGTCATCGATGAGTGCGACGACCATCTCGCCGTTTTCCGCGGTATTCTGCTGGCGGACGATTATCCTGTCACCGCTGAATATACCGGCATTGATCATGGAGTCTCCCTTAACGTTGAGCATGAAGGTCTGACCCTTGGACAGCTCCGATGCGGGAAGAGGGAAGTACTCGATTATGTTATCGTCGGCAAGAAGAGGCTGACCCGCAGCGACATTTCCGTATACGGGAACACTGGTCATCTCCGTTCTTACCATCTGGAAAGAATCGTCACAGATCTCAATCGCCCTGGGCTTGGAAGGGTCTCTTTTGATATATCCCTTGCGCTCAAGCGCTTCAAGATGCGAGAAAACGGAAGATGTGGATTTGAGCGATACTTTCTCTCCGATCTCCCTTACTGTGGGCGGATAACCCTTTGCAAGTATGGTCTCCTTGAGGTATTCAAGGATCTGTTCCTGTTTTGGGGTAAGCTTGTTGAAATCCCGCATTTTGACTCCTTTCAAACGTTTGTTTGCATAAAGTATAGCACATTTGTTCTGTTATGCAAACATATTTTCGAAAAAGCGGATTTGACAACCGGCATATACCGATGATAAGATTTATTAAACTCATTGCACTGCACAACACATAAGTGCCATCTACAGTACAAACTGAGCAGGCAGTATCATCACGAAATGATATGTGGCCGGGTCGATATCGACAGCAGAATCTTTGCACATCTGCGGGACAGTGGTATGTCCGGGGTGTGTTTTTTTATACCTTGAGGATGATTGAGTGAATTGATTATTTGGGAGGTATATTTATGGATGAGAAGAAGATCATAAGAAAACTGTCCGGCGTCGGGATATTCGGAAATGTTTTTCTTGCTGCCTTCAAGCTCTTCGCCGGAATATTCGGAAGTTCCGGTGCGATGGTATCGGATGCCGTGCATTCACTGTCCGACGTGTTTGCGACTTTCATTGCTTATATCGGTGTCAGGCTGTCCAGACAGGCTGAAGATGATGAGCATCCATACGGACATGAGAGACTTGAATGCGTTGCGTCGCTGACTCTCGGACTGATCCTTGCGGGAACGGGCATCGGCATCGGATATGCCGGCGTGATGAATCTGGCACATCCGGAAAACATTGAGATCCCCACGATACTTCCTCTTATTGCCGCTGTCGTCTCGATAGTGGTCAAAGAAGCAATGTTCTGGTACACGATGCACTATGCGAAAAAGATGGATTCTGCGGCGTTCAGGGCTGATGCATGGCATCACAGATCAGATGCACTCTCATCTATCGGTTCCTTCATCGGAATAGGTCTGGCAAAGCTTGGGTTTCCGTTCATGGATCCGATCGCGGGACTGCTGATATGCCTTCTTATCCTGAAGGTTGCTTATGACATAGCCAGGGATGCCATTTCCAAGATGCTTGACACTTCCTGCGACAAAAGTACCGAAGCACTTATCCGCAGTTTCATAGAAGATCAGGAAGGCGTCATAAAAATAGATCTGTTAAGGACCAGACAGTTTGGCAATAAGATATACATAGACCTTGAGATAGCGGTCAAAAGGGACAGTTCACTGATCGAGGCTCACGAGATCGCTGAGAATGTGCACGAAAGCGTCGAGAAGAAATTCCCGAGCGTCAAGCACATAATGATACATGTTAATCCCGCGGAAGAGTAAAACAAATATGCAAAAAAGAGAGGACCTTGCGAGACCTCTCTTTTTTGTTCTCTTATCGTTTTAATGTCTTATGCGAAGATCACCTGATCCCAGGAATCGGTGGGAACGATGCCGATGTAGGTCTTGCCGGGATTGACGGTGATGGGAGTTCCGTCGGGATTGAAGTAAACGGTATGTCCGAGAACATCCTTATACCAGGTGATGGCTATGCATCTGCCGTTGGTGAGATAGTAGCCTACGCCTGATCCGACAACGCCGTAGATCATGTATCCGTTACCGTCGAGCTCAACCATGGGAGCACACTGGATGATGACGTTCTTGAAGGTTACCTGCTGGAAATCCTCGGCATCAACAACGGGTGAACCAAGCTCGTTCCAGTCATAATTACCGGTAGCGGCATTGTACATGAGCATTGTTGAGTTGTGAGGGAAAGGAAGTGCGACACAGTTGACGGGCATTCCGGCAGCAAGATCATTATATCCGAAATTGAATCTGTTCTGTGCACATGCGGGATTGACGTAATTAAATGAATATCCTGCACCTGCGATCCTTCTTGCTGCTTCACCGCTCAGGCAGTACTCGGTATACCAGCTGGGCTTTCCGTTGGGAATTCTGCTGAATCCGCCGGAAAGATGAGGAAGCATGTACATTGAAATGAATGGATTGATATAAATGGGGCCGCCGTCATGGATCAGGATCGCATCATATTCATTGGCAAGGATTATGTTGGTGGGACGTGCGGAACGGATATTTCCGAGACGTGCGACATTGTTGTAATCCTTATAAATGGCCATGAGTCTGGTGACACGTCTGTTCTTGGTTGAGTTGACCATCTCATAGATGATGTCAGCCTCAGCAAGTCCGTAATGAGGTGACGCCATTGCGTCATTATCGATCATGACTGCGATGGGGCGCTGAAGTTCCGGAGCTGCGGTGGGAAGACCTGTGAGCTCATTGATGCCTCCTGCTGCAACTGCGGCATTTGAGGGAGCAAGAGCGAGGATTGCGGTCATCATTGCGGCCAGAACAACAGACGACAAAGATTTAATGAATTTTTTACCTGAAATCATTTTATCCTCCTGTTTTTTGATATGGAAAATGCTCCAAACAATATGATTATAGTTGAAAAACACGCAATATTCCACATTTTTATAAAATATGAAAATAAAGATTGACAATCGAAAATATGTTCGATATAATCCAAAACAGAACAAATGTTCAGAACATACTTTCGGAGGCCCGTATGAGATCAATTATTAAGTTGAACAGAAGACAGCTGATCGTCCTTATATCCGCATTCGCTGCAATGATCATGATCCTTAGTACAGGATTTGTCCTCAGGGCTCATGCAATGTCATACGAAGAGACTGCAGAACAGGAAGTCTATTATAAGTACACGGCAATGTACAGGGTATGTGCAGGCGACACGCTTTCATCCATCGCAGAGATGTACATGGACGATGTTCATTATTCATCCGAAAGCGAATACATATCGGAGCTCCGCAAGATGAATCAGATATATTTCGGAGATGACCTGACAACGGGAGAGCTCATTACCGTATGTTATTATTCAACCGAGTACAGATGAGGCTCATTCATTTTCATCATCCGTATCCGTCTTTTTCCTGCCTTTTCCTGATGTGCTCTCAGGAGTCTTTTCCCTGAGAGTTACCGCATTTGCAGCATGCCTTCTGCTTTCCTCGAACTGTGCCGCATAATGCTTTCTTGTGGTATTGACATCTTTATGTCCCAGTACGTCCGCAACCAGATAGATATCCCCGGTTTCTCTGTAAAGTGCGGTTCCGTATGTACTCCTCAGTTTATGAGGAGTTATTTTTTTCAGGGAAGTCAGTCTTGATGCATATTTTTTTACCAGCTTCTCGATGGCACGAACGCTGATCCTTTTATTCTGCAGGGACAGAAAGAGTGCATTTTCCGATCCGCTTTCCGCATTGATCCTTTCTCTTTCATCCAGATAATCATGGAGAGCGGCTTCGACTTCTTCACCGAAATATACTACCGATTCATTTCCGCCTTTTCTGGTCACCTTAATCCCGCCGTTGTTGAAATCGATATCCTTAATGTCGATTCCGACACATTCCGAAACACGGATGCCTGTACCGAGCAGCAGTGTCAGGATTGCAACATCCCTTATCTTGGTCCTGGAGTGGTATATCAATTCTTTTTCTGTAAGACCTTCGCCCGATTCGACCATGTCGAGAAGCTTTGCAACTTCATCGGCATCGAGACGTATGATCTCTTTTTCATGGATCTTGGGAGGTATGACAAGCTCTGCGGTATTCCTTGATACTTTCTCGGTTTCAAAGAAATACTTATACATGCTCCTCAGTGCTGAGAGTTTTCTTGCCTTGCCGCGTTCGCCGTTTATGACGGTGCGTCCGTCTTTTTCGTAGAGAGTTATATTCTCAAGATATTCTTCAATGTCGGTTCTGCCGATCTTTTCGAGTATGTCCAGCTTAAAATCCGGGATCTCTGTGTTTTTCAGTGAAGGATTGTTTTCCTTTAGAAACTCGAAGAACATCCTTATGTCATATGCATAAGCAAGACGGGTCCTTGCAGATGTGCTGGGTTCTATTGATCTGAAATAATCCCTGAGCCAGGATGGAAGAGTATCGAGAACAAGACGCATTTTGCGGATGTTGTCTCTTATCTGAAGATTATGATAATTGTCGTTGTTAACAACAGCCATTTATGTGTTCCTGTCATGCGTTTTATTATCTGCCGAACTGTTTTATATGATTATATCATACGTCCAAAACATAATGAAATTTGGCATTTATGGTGATATACTAATTAAGTTCGGGGGATTAGAGATGAGCAATTATATCAAAGAAGATAAAGACATATTCACAACCAATTCCGAAGGCCGCATAAGGAATCAGCGTAAAAATCCCAAATTTGATAATCATTACTTTAAATGGGGACTGACGATCTTCCTTACTTTTTTATGTTGCATTGTTTCGATATACATTGTTTTTTATCACGATGAACTGAAATTAATTATAAAGAATATCAATCATATTCTTGCACCTGTCTATGTGGGACTGATCATCGCATATCTCTACAGCCCGCTTCTGAACTCGCTTGATGCGAAGATCACGAAACCTCTGTACAGGAAGATGAAATTCCTCAACGAGAAAGCACAGAACGGTCTTGCAAGAGGCACATCGATCGTATTCATCATCATACTTTCCATCTTTATCATATATACCGTCATTCAGGTCATGATAAAGCAGGTATTTCCTTCGATACTCAGCATTGTCGGTAATCTTGACATATATCTGAACAACCTGACCAACTGGGCTGATAAGATCCTTCAGGATAATCCCGAGCTCAACAGATACATATCCAATGATCTTGACAGATATGCCGATGACATAACGGAATGGGTTAATGAGAATTTTAAATCCATAACCGGAACCGTCATAAAGTATGTGTCTCAGGGATTCCTTGCTTTCCTCGGAAAACTCTGGCATTTCATAATTGGATTCATTATTTCGATATATGTGCTCTGGAGCAAGGAAGAACATGTTGCAAGAGCCAAGAAGCTCATCTATGCATTCTTTTCCAGAGAGACTGCAAATGCATTTGTTGAAGCATTCAGATATACTCACAGGACCTTTATCGGATTCTTTTTCGGCAAGATCATTGATTCCATTATCATTGGTCTCATATGTTTCATGGGATGCGCAATAATGCAGACTCCCTATGCCGTGCTTGTCAGTGTCATAGTCGGTGTCACGAACATCATTCCGTTCTTCGGTCCGTACTTCGGTGCGATCCCCAGCGCGATACTGATCTTTGCATTCGATCCCACGCATCCGATGCATGCCGTGGCATTCGTTCTCTACATAATCATCCTGCAGCAGTTTGACGGTAATGTTCTCGGTCCCAGGATCCTTTCAACATCAACAGGTTTATCCGGTTTCTGGATCATTTTCTCGATCACACTTTTCGGTGGATTATGGGGACTGTTCGGAATGGTCATCGGCGTGCCGGTGTTCGCAGTGATCTTTGCAGGTGTCAGACAGCTCAGCAGAAATAAGCTTATCCGCAAGGGATATCCGTACAAGACTTCGGAATATCTTGAGATAGGCGGAATAGCTGAAGACGGCTCGCCGCTTCCGATCCCTCCTATGGAAAAGAATCAGGTGAATAAATCAATATTTACCATCATCAAGGAAAGCCGTGCATCCAAAAAGAAAGAAAAGAAGGACTGATCGATGAAGTTTGTCATACAAAGAGTTCTTGAAGCAAGGACAACTATCATTGAAAAAAGTGATAAAGGCGAAACACATGAACGCATATCCGGAGAGATTGGGAAAGGTTTCATGGTCCTGTGCGGGATAATGGAATCCGACACGATGCAGATATCGGATAAGATGATCTCAAAACTTCTTTCCATGAGAATATTCGAAGACGAGAACGGCAAGACCAATCTTGATCTTAAGACAGTCGGCGGAGAGCTCATGATCGTATCGCAGTTTACTCTGTGCGCAGACGTAAGTCATGGAAACAGACCATCATTCATCAAAGCAGCAAGGCCTGAACAGGCCATACCGATCTATGAGCACATAGTAGAAGAGTGCCGCAGTGCAGGATTCAATACTCAGACAGGAGAGTTCGGAGCCGATATGAGAGTGGAGCTTGTAAATGACGGTCCCTTCACGATAATTCTTGATTCCAATGATCTTAAGTGACACCATGGACCGGATATAAGTCTGAACATTATATGTTCCGGATTCAAATGCATATGATGAACGAACATTTTAATGTAATAAGTGCGTTAATTTTTTAACAAGATATGAGAGTATATGATAATATAGTATTAATAGGAATGCCGGGAGTCGGAAAAAGCACTGCCGGTGTCATTGCAGCCAAGCAGCTCGGACTCAGATTCATTGATTCGGACCTGCTCATACAGCATCATGAGCAAAAGCTGTTAAAACAGATAATTGCCGATGAAGGCGTCGACGGATTCCTTAAGATCGAAAATGATGTGCTGAAAAGCATCGATGACAAGGGTGTTCTGATAGCTACGGGAGGCAGCGCTGTCTACAGCAAAGAAGCCATGCTTTATCTCAGGCAGAATTCCTTCATCATATACCTGCATATCAATGTTCCGGATCTTGAAAAACGACTTACGGATCTGCAAAACCGCGGCGTTGTTTCCAGGCCCGGTCAGTCAATTTCCGATCTGTATAAAGAACGAATAATGCTTTATCGTGAATATGCAGATGAAGAAATCGATGAAACCGGACTGGATATTGAACAAACTGTGCGGCTTATATGCAAAAGGGCACCCATATACAACTATTCGCAAAATGCGTGTTTAACGAATAGTTAGGGCTCGTTTTTTAGTAAGGATATATTCATGTGAGGTTTACGCCCTAACTATTCGTTAAACCCGGACTGTATTGTTTTATATTATTTGGGCACTAACTTTTTGTAAGGGTTATATTCATGTGAGGTTTACGCCCTAACTATTCGTTAAACCCGGACTGTATTGTTTTATTTTTTTTGGGGCGCCATCTAATTCATGGAACGCAGAATGAATGATTATATATTTTTGATCATAAATTTAAAATTCGGAGGTAACAGATCATGAAAATGCCTAATGATGAATATGTTGATGCAAAGAAAATCGTTTATGACTGGCCTTATGACAAGGAAGCCTTACAGAGATTCTATGACGACATATATTACAAATATGAGGACGGTCATGATTGTCTTGTTGAGATAGATAAACAACAGACTAAATGGACTATGAATCTTCATTAATGGGAAACAAAGGAAAAAGAAAAAATGAAATTTGCAGACAGACTTGATAATTTCGGTGCGGAAATATTTGCTGCGCTGAATGAAAAAAAGATACAGTGTGAAGCCAAGGGGCAAAAGATTTACAATTTCTCCGTTGGCACGCCTGATTTTCCCGTGCCTGATCACATTAAGAACGCACTTATAGAAGCTGCCGGAGATCCGGTGAACTGGAAGTATTCATTAAGGGACATGCCTGAAATGCTTCAGGCGGTATGCGAATATTTTAAGAAGCGTTATGATGTGGACGGCATCACTCAGGACATGGTTATGAGCTGCTACGGAACGCAGGAAGGCTGCGGACATCTGGCACTTGCTCTTCTTAACAAGGGCGATACTATCCTGCTCCCTGATCCCTGTTATCCCGTATTTCAGGCCGGAGCATTCCTTGCCGAAGCAGAGCCCTTCTACTACCCTCTTACCAAAGATAACGGATTCCTTCCCGATGTGAATTCCATTCCCGAGGAAGTAGCACTCAAAGCCAAGGTCATGATCGTTTCACTGCCCGCCAATCCCGTTGGAAGCGTTGCAAAAGAAGGAATCTATGACGAGATCGTTGCCTGGGCAAAGAAATATGACGTGATCATTGTCCATGACAATGCATATAGCGACATAATCTTTGACGGCAATGTCGGAAAGAGTTTCCTTAAGACTGAAGGTGCTCTTGACGTGGGAGTTGAATTCTTCTCACTTTCTAAATCCTTTGATGTGACCGGAGCAAGGATAAGCTTTCTCGTAGGAAGAAAAGACATTGTTGCTGCTGTGAAGAAGCTCAGAAGCCAGATAGATTTCGGAATGTTCATCCCCATACAGAAGGCTGCGATCGCTGCTCTTACAGGTCCTTTGGATTCAGTCGTCTCACAGAATGCCGAATACCAGAGAAGGCGTGATGCTCTTTGCGGCGGTGCAAGAAAGATCGGATGGAATATTCCCGATGCGAAGGGCTCGATGTTCGTATGGGCTCCGGTTCCCGAAGGACATGGCACTTCAATGGAGTTTTGCATGGAACTTCTGGACAAAACAGGTGTCCTCTGCACGCCCGGTTCTTCATTCGGTCCTTCGGGTGAGGGATATGTAAGGATGGCACTTGTTGCAACAGTACCTGTCATTGAAGAAGCTCTTGAAACAGTAAAAAACAGCGGGATCCTTGATTAAGGGATCCCGCTGTCGTTTGTCTTCATCAGGGTGATGAGTTCACCCAGTTGATGATAAGGATCATTATGTCAAAGAGATCAAGAAGTATTATGATCCCGGGGAAGATGAAATCATTGATCTTTCCCGGTTTTTTTTTGCTTACAAGTTTCCTGATGATTCCTATAATGAGCAGCACGAATCCGACAAGCATCAGTATCATTGCAATCGTGCACAGAACCTTCGTGTAGCCGTATCCGTTATAGAAATATACTTTATGCCATATGATAAGTCCTACAAGTGCAATGAGCCAGGTTCCGGCAATTCCGATCACAGACATGATAAATCCCGTGCCGAGGATCTTATCCTTTGTGTTATCAGAACCGGAAAGTTCAGCTGCGGTTATCGGTTTCGGGATGTCTGTCACATTTATGATACTCAGCTGATTCTTGATTACCTGAACCATGCCGACCAGTCCGAGCAGGAACAAAATGATACCGTAAAGAAGCGGATAAAGCTTTCCCGCACCTGCATAACCGATGGTCCTTGCAAGTCTTCCGAACAGCACCTGGAGTTTTATGGGAGCGTGGAGGCTCAGGAATGAAAGGATTATGGTTGTAAGAACGGCATAAATCCCGCCAAGCATAGCTATAAATGAACTGATTCCAAAGAATGTCTTTGCAAGTGTGCCCTTGCCTTTGCCGTCATTCTTTGCATTAAATACCATGTTCCCAAGAAGCTTTGAAATGCCCCAAAGCAGACATGTTGAGAGGAAAAGAGCTCCCACAAATGACAATACGCAGTACAGGCCCATATTGTTGGTTTTCATCGGAATACCGTTTACTATCAGCACATATCTGGTATCATCACGTACTCTGATGAAGCAGTATTTTCTGAGAAAAGTAATGAGATTCAGAGAGGCGAAGACACACATGATGATGCCGTACATCGGTGATTCTTCGATCTTTCTTTCGGCGAGAAAGAAAAACAATGCGCCGGTCAAAAGTATGCACATAAAAATGAGTTCATTATAATGTATTGACATTGACCACATATGATTTTCTCCTTTCAGCTTCCCAGTACTTCATCGTAAAGCTCCAGTCCGAAGCTTGTCATTTCGGGTTCATGGGGAATGATCTTATATGTACGCTTTCCGTTATCCAGGTGTTCCGCACACATGAAGCATACTTTTTCATCGGATGCGGATTCTTTATATGTCTGCTGCGCAAATGATAACAGATGCGTGACCGTATAAATTCTGACGCCGTGTTCCTTAAGTGCTTTTATTATGCCGTATGCGATCCTTGATCCGTCTTTCTCGGTTGTTGTCGCAAATGATTCGTTCAGCAGGATAAGTGAATCCTTGTCAAGATTGCTGACTATTCTGTCCATTCTTCGGAGTTCTTCATCAAGTCTTCCGCTGTTCATCGCACTGTCTTCACGTCTGGTAAAATGAGTAAAGACAGAAGTATGGATCGAGCTTTTGAACCTCTTTGCGGGAACGACCATGCCACATTGCATAAGGAGCTGGGATACTCCGAGGCTCCTCAGGAAAGTTGATTTGCCTCCCTGATTGGCTCCGGTTATGACGACAAGCTGTTTTCCGCTTAACCTTCCTGTATTACCGACAGTCTTGCCTTTTATCTCCATAGAAAGCACGGGCTCTTTCAGTTCGTCATATTCAAGGCAGTCTTCCGCATCTTCTGCGACCGGAAAACAAAATTCAATCTTGCAGTTCTGAAGTGCAGCTTTGAAATTGATGGCGCCAAGATAAAACGCAATCTGAAAATGGAACTGATCGAAAAACGCACCGAGCATCGATACGAACGATGTGCAATATGAGTATACATGGCTTACAACGAGAAATTCAATTGCTTCGGCATCTTCCTGTATAGCCTGATCTTTGTACAGTGATATGACTCCCGGGGTAAGTGATGATATCTTCCCCTTAACCCTGGAACCAATGCCGTACTGCTTATTGTATTTCATCACAACGGTCTCAAGCTCATCGAGCTTCAGATCGCCTATCTTCAGACCATCCATGAGTCCGCATTCGATCTTTATCCTGGGCACTCTTACGGAAAAAGAATCCAGTTCCCTGCTATTTCCGTATATGTCTGCAAAAAATGACACGCTGTCTATCAGTGCCTCAAGCTGTTCGGTCTTTTCTTCCGAGAACTCATTCTCAAGTCTGTCGTAAAGACTTTTCAACCCCTCGGATTGAAGGGTTTCCGCATTCTCCGAAAAGATCTTTTTGATCAAGGCGATCCCGTCATATAAGAGCTTAAGAACTTTCAGATCGGTAATGAGCTTGGCTTTTGTACCGATCTCTCCTATCGAGTTATTCTTTCTGCCGAGTTTTTCCCATTCATCCAGAACAGTCTTGGAAATACGGTACAGGCTGTCCGTCATCGACTGTTTCTTGAAGCAGTCCTGCATTATCTCCTGTCTGTATCCGATTTCTTCTTTTGTTTTGAGTGGGACACCCATCACTCGTTTAACGGAAAGACCGAGATAGGGATCGAAGGATGTGACAGCTGTTCCTCCCATTCTTGTAATGGAATCGGTTGAGGCGGCATTAAATATGGCTTTAAGCCCCAGATCTTTGGTTACCGAATTGTAATCGAAATATGATCCGGCTGAAGACCATTCTCTGTCTTTATAAAGCAGGTTCACATTCATGAGAATCTCTCCTTCAGCTGTTCATAGGTCAGATGATACTTCAGGACCTGTCTGTTGATATATGTTGCCTCGGCAGGAGTGTTTCTTTCAATCTTAAATGTCTGCACATTATTTTCATCAACGCATGCGATAAGGCTTACGACGCCTTTGCTGTTTTTGGACAGTTCTCCCAGATGCGTCACATATATTCCCCTGCATTTAATGCCGGTCAGGTAATCCAGCACTCTCCTGCCCATCTCGATGGCATCGTAATTTGCCGCAGTGGTGAAGAGCTCGTTTATGACTATGAATGCGCCTTCCTGGCTTTCGTGCATGATGGGCTTTAATCTTTCAAGCTCATCCATCAGTTTTCCGCGTCCGGATTCAATGCTTTCCTCAACGGAAAAATGTGTCCACAGGTTGGTATAGTATGGAACGCTGCTTGAGCATGCGGGAACATCAAGTCCCATTTTATTAAAATAGATAAGCTGTCCGAGACTTCTTGCATATGTTGTCTTGCCACCCTGATTGGGGCCGGTCAGGACAAAGAAACTTTCGCCTTTATCCATGAACAGTTCATTTGGAACCGTTTCCTTGCCGTTATCCATGTTGGTGAGAGCCAGTGCAAGATCATAAAGACCTGATGCGGAAAGTGTGTCATCCGACTTTGATGCGGTGCACATATCAAAGCCATGTTCTTTCATGCTCCTCTGGAATTTGGCAAAGGCAAGATAATACGGGATCTCGGATTCAAATACGGATATTTGTTCACTGAATACTTCAGGATAATCCTTACAGAATTTTTCGAGTTTCTTAAAAAACGAATGGTTCTTCCTCTGGAATAATTTGATGATCTCATTTTCAAGATCGGAAAAATACTCGGTGCCGGCAAATGGATTGGTCATTGTATGATGCTCTTCGGGAAAGCATTCGGATAAGAATTTATCATAGGCTCCTTCGGTTACACCGTTAGTCAGAGTGAATCTGCCTTTTTCATATGTGAGGATTACATGGAAATCGGAAAGTTCTTTCCAAAGAGCATTGATGATATTACTCATGTTCCGGAAATTCTCATCCGAAAGATAACCATCCAAAAATGCGGACAATTCCTTCAGCCCTTCAGATGAACATGAAGAATTGCCGAGCTTGTCATGCATAAGTTCAAGAGACGATACATATGTATGGATCTCTCTGAGATACCAGGTCTGTTTCTGGATCAGTTCATAAGCATCTTCTTTTCTTGCAGAGTATTCTCTTCTTTCACGGATCAATGAATAATGACCGGACATGATCTCATAGACATCATCTTTCTTAAAATCCTGATATATGTCTTTTCTATAATCCTCATCTTCTTTTGAAGAAGGGAAGGACTCATACATTTTTCGGAGTTCCGAATCCCATTCAAGACATATCCTGTCAAGGATCTGATCAAAGTTAAGATCGCTTAGTACTGTGAGCTGACTGTTTTCTCCGGATTTTTTACTTTTATTCGGATTTTTGCTGAGAAGACTGATCATCACAGACCTTTCGTTATTTTTTTATCTGTTCATAAAGAGAAGGCAGGTCCTTTTTCCTGGTGATCTCAATCAGACCAAGAGCAGTGATGTCGTGTACAGTTATGGTTTCGGTATCATTTTTTGATTCCTGCTCCAGGATCATTAAGAGAGATTCTTGATCTTTTTTATCATCAAGATTGATGAAATCAATGACTATGATTCCTGAGATATTCCTCAGACGTAACTGCCTGCAGATCTCAATGGCAGCTTCTTCGTTTACCTTAAAAACAGCCTGTTCCTTATCGGCACTTTTGGGAGGAATATATTTCCCGCTGTTGACATCAATTACAGTCATTGCCTCGGTATGATCAAATACCAGATATGCACCGCAATCAAGCCAGACCTGTCTGGATAAAGCCTGCGAAAGCCCTGATTCAAGACTGTAGAGCTTTGATAACGGAAATGACGGATCGTCATATAATCTTACATTTGAAAATGAATCAGACAATTTCCCGTGCATGTTCTCATCATCTGTGATGATCTCATCATATTCGGATGTTCCGAACACCTTCCTTATCCTGCAGGCAAGTGCTTTGTCCGAACGATAGAGGAAATTGAACCTGGACAGATGAGAGCTTTTTGTCAGGAGTTCATCTCCGTTTTCGTATTTTGAATAATCTATTTTAGCTGTGAATCTGGCTCTTTTTCCTTTTTGAGCACCCGCTGTCATCCTGACAGGGATGAGATCACCCTGTTTCGGCTTTGCGGAGTCCGGTATCCTGTCAAGCGGCAGGTATCCTTCCCGGCCTTCAAGATATTCAATGAAACATGCCCCGATGTCTTTTTTTACATCCTTTATCCGGGCAATGATGATGTCATCCGGACCGATTGTGTCTTCATCAAGAACTGTAACGGCTTTCAGTCTGCCTTCGGCAGAAAGGAATGCACATGTCTTTCCTTCATGATCTGTGACAATGAGCTTGCCTTTAGAGCTAAGCCGCATGGACTCAAGCTCTCTTGCTATGTTTTTTTCCTGCGGCTGTAATGCTTTCCTGCTCATTCGTCCGATCCGATGTCATCCATTGAGATGAGTTCTCCGTTTTCGCCAAGAGTGAACATGTCAAGCCGGGTGATCTGTAATGAATTATCCGGTAATTTTATGTCTTCAAGACCGCACAGATATTCCATGACAAATCCGGGTTTTATTGAGTCCGAACTGGATGAATTGATGGTCATGCATATGTACGGCTTGTCATTTTCATCCTCTTTGATATACAGTTCGTAAATGAATTGTTTCAGATCAATGTCTCTTGATGTTTTTTTGGTCTCTTTATGGTAGATCATCGTATCAAGAGTCTGTGATCTGGATATCAGTTCCTTCATCAGATCTTTATCGGGACACTGATCTTTTTTATCATCATAAAAGGATATCTCATAAGATGATGCATATACTGAGGCCATTGCATTTCCGGCATCTTCCGGAAGCTTTTTTACCGATAAAATCCTGATGCCAGGGACCGATGAAGCGTTGAGTGAATCTTTTATCATAGCCAGATCCGGTTTTTCATCTTCTATTCCGAGATCCATGTATTCGCCGTCACTTTCAAGCCCGACACCGAGTGGCGCTGCAAATGTCATGATCTGATGGGGAGAATATCCGCCGGAATATGATACATTGATCCCCGCTCTTCTGATGGTCTTCTGAAAATACCTCATCACATCAAGATGACCTATGTATCTGACGGCTCCGTGTTTTGTGAATCTGATTCTGATCTTCGTCATTTTTCTTTAGATATAAGCTTTATGGTATTTCCTTCGTTTAATCTTGTTTCCACGACAACATCATTCAAGTCGGTCATTTCTTCGGGAGCTTCGATCAGACTTATCAGTCTGTCAGCGGCTATCGTGCCCATTCCCTTCATGTCCTGTGCAATGGTGGTAATGTGTGGATCATATCTGGAGGGAATGTCTATGCCGTCATATCCTGCTATCGATATGTCATCGGGAATGCTCATGCCGTACGCTTTTATTATATTGATTCCTCCGATCGCAGCATAATCATCAGGATAAATTATGCATGTGGGAGGATCGGGAAGCCTCAGGAGTTCTTCGGTTTCAAATGAAGCTTTGTTGATATCCCTGTAATTACAGGAACGGATATATTCCTTCGGAACCTTTATGCCCATCTTCTTGCAGGCATCCTTGAAGCCATTAAGCCTTATGGATGTGACGGTATTCATGTCTCCGTGAATGTAAGCGATCTTGTCATGCCCCATTCCGGCTATATGATACACCAGATTTTTGATACCCTGTTCATTGTCCGAAAGAATGGATATGACTCCTTCGTAGGGTTCATCAATTGTCACTACGGGAACATCGCTTCCGAGAAGTTCTATGACTTCGGGATCCTTGAAATCAGAACATATGATCGCGACACCTTCGATCTTTCTTTCCTGGATATGTTCAAGGTATCTTTTCCTGCCCTCGATATCTTTGTGACAGTTTATGAACGTGATCTCATATCCTTTATTCTCGGCCTGAATCTTGAAACCGTTCAGAACGGCTGCAAAGTATTCATGGGTGATGCCGCATCCGGCATTGTCCTGATACAGTATCCCGAGGGAATGTGTTCTTTTGCTCATCTGTTTCCTCCTACAGCAGGGCTTTCCATTCATCGATTATCTTGTCGCATTTATCGATATCGATGCTTTCAACGCCGGCTCTGAGACTTTCAAAAAGCGTGGTCTGCTCTTCGTCATAACGGTATTTATCCAACTCCCCGATCGCAGATTCCATGTTATCAATGTCGAGATTATCAAGAGCTTCCGTCATTTGCTCGAACAGATCCTTAAGGATCTGTGAAGTTGCTTCAGGCTTTTCCTCCGCAGATGTTACTTCCTGCTTATCTTCAAACAATTCACCGAGAAACTTTTCATACCTTTTATACTTATTCAGCATGGGCTCGGTATATTCTTTGATGAATTCGGTATTACGGTCATTGCCGGCTTTTTCAAGTTCGGCAGCCATATAAGCAAGCTCTCCTGCACCGATCTGTTTGGAAAGACTCTTAAGAGCATGTACTTCAACCGTGTAGGCAGGCCAGTCTGAAGTGTTCAGAGCTTCGGTAATGGCTTCGATCTTGCCCGGTATAGCTTTTTGATAATCCATGAGGACCTTTTTGTAAAGCTTTATGCTTCCGAGAAGTTTTACCGCAGATGCTCCGTCAAGATCTCCGAGCCTTGTCAGATCAAGCTCATCATCTTCTTCGGCTGATCTTTCCTCGACAGTATATGCTTTTCTGATCATTTCTATCGGAAGCCATTTTTTTACTTTGTTCACAAGATTGTGAACTTCTATCGGCTTCGGGACATAATCGTTCATTCCTTCCGAGAGGAACATGTCTTTTGTGCCTTCAACCACATTTGCGGTTAGGGCTATGATGGGGACCTCATCGTAGTTTTTGTACATTCTTCTGATGACCCTGGTGGTCTCAATGCCGTCTATTTCGGGCATCATGTGGTCCATGAAGATAAGGTCATACATATTCTTGCTTACAAGTTCAAGTGCTTCTTTGCCGCCGGTAGCCCTTGTGATCTTCATCTTGAGCGGCTCGAGAAGTCCCTCGGCAATATTGAGATTAACTTCATTGTCATCCACGATCAGGATCTTTGCATCCGGAGCAATGAAATCAAACTCAAATGATTCATCGGAAAGAGTTGAATGGAACTCTTCATTGTTCAGAGCCATTGCAAGAGAGGTTGAGGCATATGGTCTGCGGATGATCCTGAGATTCTTTTTAGTTGATTTATGGTTTGACTGGAAAGACGCGATCTCGATGAATGCGATCTCCGGATTGTCGGATATGATCTTATCCATTACGGGAGTAAGCTTTTCCGAATCCACAAAAACATAAAATGATCTTTGCTTAAGGATGTCAGCATAATTTTCCTTAAGAGTATCAAAGTATGAGTGATCGATGAGCGCACAGGAATAAACGCCAAGTGCAGCAGCATCCTTATAGAACTGCCTTGCAAGGTATTTGTTTGAAAAGCATCCCGCAACCATCTTCTCTTCTTTTTCACGGACAGAAAATGCAGGAGTGTCATCAATTATTTTCTGTGGCAGGCTGAATGAAAAAACGGAACCCTTTTCGTATTCACTCTCAACATTTATGCTGCCGTTCATGAGAGTCAGGAGTCTTTGACATATCGCAAGTCCCAGACCGGTTCCCTCAACATTTCTGTTTCTCTTGGAATCAACCTGCTGGAATGATTCAAATATCTTGTGTAAGTCTTCCTTTTTGATACCGATACCGGTATCTTCAACCCTGACCTTCATCAGGATCTCATCATCACTTTTTCTGTCATATGACAGGCATACTCTTACAGATCCTTTATTGGTGAATTTGACTGCGTTATTGGCAATGTTGATAAGGATCTGCCTGATCCTCTGTGAATCCCCCATCAGCCTGCAGGGAAAAGAAGGATCGACATCAAACAACAGCTCGATCTTTTTTGAACCGATCCTTGTTGCGATTATTCCGGCAGTATCATAAAAGATGGAAAGGGGCTCGTATTCGGACTCTATGATGTCCATCTTGCCCGAATCGATCTTGGAAAAATCCAGGATGTCATTGATTATCGCAAGAAGTGCAGTGCCGCTCGACTTGATCTGATTAAGATACTGTCTTACCGAGGGAGTAAGGTCTTCTCTCATTGCCATCTCGGTCATTCCGAGAACGGCATTCATGGGAGTCCTTATCTCATGGCTCATGTTTGCAAGGAAATCCGAACGCAGGTCTGCGGCCTTTTTCAGATCCTGTGCAGTCTGTTCAAGCTTTCCGGCCGTAATATAAGACTCCATTTCAGACTGAACGGCATTATATCTGCTGATGGCCATTTCGGAGATCATCTTCGTCATCGAGTACAGATGCTCTGAATTCTTCAGAATGTCTACCGTTGAGGCTGTCAGCTTATAGATATTATCCAGTATCTCGGATAATTCCTTATCGTGTGAAGCAGAATCTTTGCTCTCGGTCCTGTGTGCTCCTATAAACACGCCGGAATATGAGTTTCCGCATATGAAGGGAACACACATTATAAGAAGACCATTTCCGGATTTATATGTGCAGATCTTGCCTGTCTTAAGGCATTTTTCGGCACAATCAACAAATTCGGTTACGGTCTTGTCTTTTTTTCTTAATGCTATGTTGTTGACGAAATCGTTTGTGAAATTATTGGGAACGGTTATGGGATTAAGAACATCGTCAAGAATTACGGATGCCATTCCGGAAAACTCCGTCATGGAATCCTGAAAGCTCTGAAGCATATCTACCGAGATAAGGTCGGTAAGTGATATCTGATGTTCCATATATGATCCTTTATCCGATGAATTTATCCGATGAATTTTTCTATGGTACCGATGAGTCTTTCTTTATCTATAGGCTTGAGAAGATATCCCTGGGGCTTGAGCGCAAGTGCTGCGGTGATCTTAGACTTATCGGTAACTCCTGTAAGGAAGATTATCGGAGTCTTGGACAGTTCGGGACGCTGTCTCAGATTGCCGAATACCATGGGACCGTCTTCTCCCGGCATTTCATAGTCCAGAAGTATCATGTCTGTAGTTTTGCCGTCGAGGAATTTATATGCGATCTTGGCATTTATCGCAGTCGCAACATCATAGTTTTCATGCAGGAAATCCTTGACAACCTTGAGCATTATCGGATCGTCATCGATCACAAGCACGTGCTTGCGTCGCTCATATTCCTTGATCTGTTCCAGGGCAGCCTGCATCTCGGCTTCCTCGATACGCTTCTTTTCCCTCTCATCTACATACTGAATGATGCCCTTCCTGATATTGTCAATTGATATGGGCTTGGTGAAAGTCTCTTCAGCGAGATATACGACGGTTTCGTTGAAAAGATTGCAGTCTTCGTGCGAACCGACGATAAAAACAACGATGCCGTCTCTGGTGAGCTGACGCTTGAGCTCAACCATTATGCTGAGTTCTTCCCTGGTCTCACCGTTTAGGCAAATGATGAAAATGTCCGGATGAAACAGATTAATGTGCTTGACTATGTCATCATATCTGAACGAAGTGGTCAGCAGATCGAAATCAACCGAAAGATGATTGAAAAAATCATTAATGGTTATCTGATGTTTTCCGGTAAGAAGAATCTTGATCTTATCCATATGTCCCTCCCTGATGACCATAAGAACAGATAATTTGCGTCAGCCCTTGTAAGCTCCCGGGCATATTCCGGCACCGAATGTTCCGGCACCGCATCCGTTACATTTAACCCTGCAGTTTTCGGTAAGGATTCCTTCTTTTGCTTTCTTATATTCATTATATAGGAATTTTTTGCTTACTCCAATATCTATGAAGTCCCAGGGGAAAATTTCTTCCTCATTTCTTTCCCTGAAAGCATAAAATCCGATATCCAGACCACATTCTTCCAGTGAATTCATCCATCTTTCATGGAAATAATAATCGGACCAGGCGTCGTAGATCCCGCCTTTTTCATATACTTTTCTGATGACTTCCGATACTCTTCTGTCTCCTCTGGCAAGAAGTGCTTCTATGACGCTTGTATCGGCATCATGCCAGTTGTAATGAATTCGCTTCTGGTTAAGCTGTGAGGCAATCCCGCTCCTGCACAGATATGCTTTTCTGATGAATTCCTCTTCGGTGCACTGCGGAGCCCACTGAAATGCCGTGAAGGGCTTCGGAACAAAGAAGGAAGTGCTCACTGTGATGGATATCGGACCGTTTTTCCTTTCCTCCTTGGGAACCAGCTCAAAGAATTCCTTAGCCACTTTATTGGCAAGATCGCCTATTCCGAGGATGTCGTCATCATTTTCGAAAGGATGGCCGAGCATGAAATAGAATTTGAACTTGGTCCATCCGCCCTTTATTGCCTGAGCGGATCCTGAGAGTATGTCCTCTTCGGTGAGTCCTTTATTTATCACATTCCTGAGTCTCTGTGATCCGGCTTCCGGTGCAAAGGTAACCGAAGTCTTCTTGATGTCTTCAACCTTGTTCATGACTTCAAGGGAGAAGGCATCTATCCTGAGAGAAGGCAGGGTGATGTTAACTTTTCTCTTCTCACATTCTACGATAAGCTTGTCGAGAAGTTCGGGAAGATGAGTGTAATCGCTTGATGAAAGAGAACTCAGCGACACTTCCTCATACCCTGTTGAATCAAGCATTTTGTATACGGTCTCAAGAAGCTTGTCAACGCTTCTTTCTCTTACGGGTCTGTAAAGCTCTCCGGCCTGACAGAATCTGCATCCCCTTATGCAGCCACGCATTATCTCGAGCACAACCCTGTCCTGCACGCATCGGATGAACGGCACAACGGGCTTTTGGGGATAATATGTATTGTCGAGATCCTTTACCACTTCTTTCTTTACTTTGGCGGGAACGCCTTCTCTTACGGGCGAGAAGTTTTTTATGGTAAGGTCATCGTTGTACTCGGCCTGATATAGCGAAGGAACGTATAAACCGGGGATCTGAGATGCAAGAAAGAGGAATTCTTCCCTGGATGTGCCTTCATCTCTGCATTTTTCGTAAAGGTCGAGAAGTTCTCTGTATCTGGTCTCCCCTTCACCGATATAGAAAATATCGAAAAACTCTGCTATCGGCTCGGGATTATAGGTACAGGGGCCGCCGCCGATGACAATGGGATCATCCCAGGTCCTGTCCGTTGCTTTTAATGCGATTCCTGACAGATCCAGGATCTGGAGTATGTTGGTATAGCACATCTCATACTGGATCGTTATGCCGAGGAAATCGGCTTCTTTAACAGGCCTTTGGGATTCGAGGGAAAAAAGAGGGATATTCTTTTCTCTCATGATCTTGTCGAGATCCACCCAGGGAGAATAAACCCTTTCGCACCAGACGTCGGGAAAAGAGTTAAACATGTCGTAAAGGATCTGAATCCCGAGATGGCTCATTCCGATCTCGTATACATCGGGAAAACACATTATAAATCGGACCCTGATATCTTCAGAGGCCTTTATGCAGGAATTAACCTCATGTCCTATATATCTTTCAGGCTTCTCGATCGACATCAGAATGTCGTTCGAAAGAAATAATCCGTCTGAATTCATTATCTGTCCGCCAGTTCTCTTGTTATTTCGTCCCAGGTGATCTCTTTTTGTGCCATGAGGACCATCATGTGATAGAGAAGATCGCTCATTTCATAAACTATCTCATGTTTGTCGGGATTCTTGGAAGCGATGATGGCCTCAGTCGCCTCTTCACCGAATTTCTTGAGGATCTTGTCGAGACCTTTGTCAAAGAGATAATTGGTATATGAGCCTTCCTTGGGATGGAGCTTTCTGTCCATGATGACATCGTATACCTTCTCGAATACCTGATGAGGGCTTGAGCTTTCAGTCTCGTCACTTCCGGTTATCTCATTGAAGAAACATGATCTTGCGCCTGTATGACATGCAACGCCCACCTGAGATACTTTTGCGAGTATCGTGTCCTTATCACAGTCCGCAGTAAGGCTCTTTACATACTGGTAATGACCGCTGGTCTCTCCCTTTACCCACTGCTCTTCCCTGCTTCTGGAATAATATGTCATCATTCCGGTTGAAAGAGTGTTGAGGAATGCCTCTTCATTCATATAGGCGAGCATGAGAACTTCATCATTCTTATAATCCTGGACGATGACGGGAATGAGATCGTTGGGGCCTTTCTTGAGATCAGACCATTTTAACTTGCTCTCAAGCTTTCTTACGATGATACCGTTTTCGGATGCGATCTTCTTGATCGAATTGATCTCCTCGGAATTAAGGGAAATGACATTGCCCGTCACCCCGGAGACACTGTCCTTTTTAAGGAAATCGATCATCTTGTTAAGCGCAAGGTCCTTCGCACTGATTATGATGGGAAGCTTTACTTCCGATTCGATCAGGTCAAGCGCGTGAATGTTCTTAAGAAGTATGCCCGAAACATATTCCTCTGCAATCTTTCCAACCTTGCCTGTATCGGTCTTGTCCGATGAATGATAATTGGTATCTGTTCCTATAAGCAGGTTTCTGTCGAGTTCTTCGATATTTCTTACAAGCGTCTGCGGAAAAGAAACAGCAGCAAGGATCTTGTCGCGGCCGAATCTCCCGGATGCAGCCGAAGTAAGAAGGACATTAACATCCTTGTCATAATCGAGAATGACCTTTGCACAGCCGGCATAGATGAGTTTCTTGACATCCTCCAGGCGCTGTATGTTGCCGGTAGCGTAAACGGATACCTCACTGTCACCGCATATCGCCCTGATGACTTTCAGTGATTCTTCATGAGCTTCGTCGCCCATTCCTTCTGAAAGATCGAATATAATGATCCCGTCTGCACCGTTCTTGCAGAATTTCATGGCAAGCGAATAAGCATCGGCTTCGATGATTGTATCATCCTCTTCACTCGTCACGGCACTTCCGTTCTTAAGATATATGCAGGGTAAAAATCTTCTGGCAAACATCAGAGAGCTCCTTTCGTCGAAAGCACTCCGGAGATCCTCTTATCGTATGAGGTTGCCATGTCGAGTGCCTTGGCAAATGCCTTGAACATCGCTTCGGTTACATGGTGAGCATTGCCGTCCGACAGAACCTTTAAGTGAAGGTTCATTCCGGCGGAATAGCTCACTGCATAGAAAAATTCTCTTACAAGTTCGGTATCGAGTTCACCTATCATGGGAACTCTGTATTCATACTCGAATCCGAGATAAGGCCTGTCACACAGATCAAGACTGCAGAGAACGAGAACTTCATCCATCGGAAGGATGAAATAACCGTAGCGGGAAATGCCTGCCTTGTCACCGACCGCTTTCTTTATCGCTTCACCGAGAACAATGCCGCAGTCCTCGACGCTGTGATGTCCGTCAACTTTAAGATCACCCTTGACCATGCATTCAAGGTCAAAGAATCCGTGCTTTGAAAAAGCGGAAAGCATGTGATCAAAGAATCCTATTCCGGTATCTATCCTGCCGGATCCTTTTCCGTCGATGGAGAGTCGCACTTTGATGTCGGTTTCTCCTGTCTTTCTTGATACTTCGGCATATCTTCCTGAAGCCTTAGATGCGACGGTTTTCTTTGCTTTAGCAGGGGCTTGGTTTTTCTTGACAGCTGGCATGCCTTAACTCCTTTAATCCTCAAATCTTACGTGTATGCTGTTTGCGTGTGCGGTGAGTCCTTCATTGTTTGCAAACAGTTCGATCGCTTTGTGATCTCTTTCAAGAGCTTCCCTTGAATAGTATATAACAGAGCTCTTCTTAATGAAATCATCAACATTAACGGGGCTGAAAAATCTTGCGGTTCCGTTTGTGGGAAGAATGTGGTTGGGACCGGCAAAATAATCTCCGAGGGGTTCGGATGAATACTCTCCGAGGAAGATGGCGCCGGCATTCCTGACCTTTGCCATTGTCTCAAAGGGATCTTTGGTAAGGATCTCAAGGTGCTCTGATGCGATCGAATTGACAGTATCGATCGCTTCTTCCATATTATCGGCAATGAGGATATATCCGTAATTATCCAAAGACTTGCGGATTATCTCAGCACGCGAAAGAGTCTTAAGGAACTCCTCAATCTGCTCACTTACTTTCTCTGCAAGGCCCTGATCGGTCGTTACAAGTATCGCACTTGCAAGCTCGTCGTGCTCAGCCTGACTGAGAAGATCGGCAGCAACATATCTGGGATTGGCTGTTTCATCCGCAAGTACCATGACTTCAGAAGGTCCTGCGATCGAATCGATGCTGACAAATCCGTATACTGCTTTTTTGGCAAGAGCCACGAAGATATTACCCGGACCGGTTATCTTGTCAACCTTGGGAATGCTGTCTGTTCCGAATGCCATTGCTCCGATCGCCTGCGCACCGCCTGCCCTGTAGATCTCATCTGCACCGGCAATATCTGCGGCAACAAGGGTTCCTGGATCGATCACGCCGGTCTTTCCGGGAGGCGTGCACATGATGATACGGTCAACTCCGGCAACCCCTGCGGGAATGATGTTCATCAGAACGGATGAGGGATAAGCTGCTTTTCCACCGGGCACATAAACTCCGAGTTTTTCAATTGCGGTTATCTTCATTCCAAGAAGGGATCCGTCAGGCTTATTCTCAAACCAGCTGTTCCTGAGCTGTTTTTCGTGGAATTCCCTGATGTTGGAAGCTGCCTTTTTGATGACCTCTACATATTCCGCATCCAGCCTGGAATACGCTTCATCTATCTCGCTTCTCGTTATCTTTATATTTTCCGGATCAAGCGAAAAGCCGTCGAATTTGGATGTGTAATCAAAAAGAGCCTGATCTCCGTTTTCACGAATGTTCTTAAGTATCTCATTTACGGTATCTTCATACTGCGTATATTGAGAGGGAGATCTTTTCAGAAGCTGGCTGGTTATCTCCTTTATTGAATCCTGAGTAAGTTTTACTGTTTTCATTTTATCCTCCTTAGTGTCTTAAGGCTTATGACCTAAGATCACTGGATCAATTCTTTCAATTTAAGAACAAGTTCTTTGATCCGTTCGTTTTTCATCTGCATGCTTACTGGATTCACGATCATCCTTGCTGATAAAGGAACGATCTCCTCCAGAACGGTGAGTCCGTTTTCCTTAAGCGTGGAACCGGTCTCTACTATGTCCACGATCACATCGGCAAGCCCGACTATGGGGCCTAACTCAACGGATCCGTTAAGCTTGATGATGTCAACGGTCTGATCCTTTTGATTATTGAAATACTCCCTTGCGATGACCGGGTATTTGCTGGCAACTCTTATCCTCTCATGGTGCAGAAGCTTCTCAGCGCTGCTCTCGGGTCCGCATACGCACATCCTGCACTTTCCGAATCCGAGGTCCAGGACCTCGCATACATTCCTGTTTTCCTCAAGGATCGTATCTCTTCCGACAACACCTATGTCAGCTGCGCCGTATTCCACGTAGGTGGGTACATCGGGTCCCTTAGCAAGGAAAAACCTCATCTTATGTTCTTCATTGGTGAAGATGAGCTTCCTTGAAGAAGGATCTTTCATCTCGTCACAGGTTATGCCTATCTGCTCAAGCAGATCCATTGTCTTATTGGATAATCTGCCCTTTCCGAGGGCAAAAGTAAGATAATCATCATATGTATTCATGTCAATTCTCCGCAACAAGTACAGCTTTTCCGCCGGCTGACCTGATCTCCTCAGCTTTTTTCAGTGCTTTTCCGTATGAATCCGCATCGGCCGTTTTGAATTTGATCTGCTGAACAGTGCCTACTTCCGCAAACTCCGCACCCTGTCTTTCGAGTAGCTTTTCTACTTCGTCAGGCAGAATTACGAATCCGACTGCAGGTGCTTCTTTTCCGAAATAAGAAAGCAGTGTGTCATATCTTCCGCCCGTTGCGATCGAGGATCCCGTGCCAAGCGCGAATGCCTTAAAGACAATGCCTGTATAATACTGGTACTTGGAAAGCATTCCGAGATCGAAGGCTACATATGATTCGTATCCTCTGATCTTCAGAAGATCATATAAGGAACTGAGTCTTTCTATGGCCCTTCTGGATATCTCATTGCCGGCACTTTCAGCAAGCTCCGATAACATGGAATGGTCGGCAAAGGTATCGGTGATCATGAGGAGCTTATCCTTCATTCCCGGTTCGATATCCAGTGATTCCAAAAGCTTGGACGCTGCAATGGGATTCTTGGATGAGATAAGATCCCTCAATTCGTATTCGTCTTCCGAAGAAAGCTGTGCCTGTCTGCAGAGACCTTTGAAATAATCGACTTCGCCTATCGAGATCCTGAAGTTCTCAAGTCCTGTCTTCAGGAGGCTTTCGATCAGCAGAGAAACCATCTCGGCATCCCCGTATACGCTTTCGTCTCCTATCAGTTCCGCACCTTCCTGTGTTACTTCCGAATATTTGCCCTGAAGTGATGAAATGTTCTGGAATGTGGAGCCAATGTAGGAAAATCTCAGAACACTCGTCTCGTCCATGAAGTACTTTGCGGCACATCTTGCTATGGAAGGTGTGAAATCCGGTCTGAGGGCGAGTGTCTCATTATCCTTGTCGAAGAATTTGTATAATTCCCTTGAAGGTATCGTGCCGACTTCCTTGGAAAAAACATCAAAATATTCGAAGGAGGGAGTCTGAATGTCAGTATAACCGTATGATGAGATCACATCGGCGATCGTTTTCCTGACATATTTGATCTTCTCATACTCTCTTCCGTATATGTCCCTCACTCCGTCAGGAGTATGCAACAGATTGTTTTGTCTCTTATTTTTCATCTCTTTTTCACTTTACTATGCTAATGTGCTAATTTGCTAACAAGGTGAATTATATATTATCAAATACTCATATGTCAACAATAAGTCATTCCGGCCTGTCAGCCAGATCCTGATTGACTTTGTCCAGGTAAGGAACGGGGATTCCGGGGTTCTCCGGAATAATATAGTCCGAATTAAGCTCATCATGTCTGAAAGACTTCCTTCCGCCTTCTTTTGCCCTGTCCCAGAAGAATTCCAGCATCTGCAGAGGAAGATAATAAAGCTCGTCACGCTGTGTGAAATAGATCAGAAAGAATGCTATCCCGCCCTGTTTTTCGAACTTCCTCATAAAATCCACCTGATGTTCATGAATGTTGCTCAGGGCAAAAGTATCCGATGCACATTCTTTGGCATCGAAGCAGATGGGGATCCCCTGAACCGCACCGATGTAATCCACAGTGCTCTTCTGGTCAAAATACGCAAGGGTTATGTGCCTTGTTTCCTTATCAATATTGATGGGTGTTATAGGCGTCGGAATCTTCTGAACAAGCGCAAGACCGGCTTCCGAATATTTTTCATTTGATCTGTTTATGAGGTCTTCTAAGGTAGAGCCCCTCAGCCCTCTTGATTTCCATGTAGTCATAAGTTCAGATCCTCCACGGAGCCGAATTCGGACGCGCATATCTTCAGCATATCCGCAGGTATCGGCGCCTTGAAGCACTTTCCGGAAAAAGGAGAATCTTCATCGGTCATCTTAAGCAGATATGCATGAAGCATCTGTCTTTTTGCATCCGGTCTGCCACCTGTTCCGCCGTATTTGGGATCGCCGATGATCGGATGTCCCAGATGAGAAAGGTGGGCTCTTATCTGGTGGCTTTTTCCGGTATAGAGATGGACCATCAGAAGCGTACAGTCATTTGTCTGCCTGAGGATTTTAAAGCCGTTCTTTATCTCCATCGCTCCGGGATCATCTTTATTTACAAAAGTAAGCCTGTTGGCCTTCTCGTCTTTTTTTACGTATGCATTGAGATCTCCCTCAGCATCAAACTTTCCCCTGACCAGTGCCAGGTAGTATTTTTCCAGCTTTCTTTCCTTGAAAAAAGAATTCAGGTATCTTGCACCCTGGAGGTTCTTGGAGCAGGTGATGAGTCCCGAAGTGTTTCGGTCGAGCCTGTTGCACACGGAAGGCTTGAAAGCAAGCATGGACCCTGGAGTGATCTCTCCTTTGGAAAGCAGGTATCCCAGCAGGTAATCGTTTATGCTCGGATCACCGCTGTCATCGGATTGGGAAAGTATCCCGGCGGGCTTGCAGAACACGATATAGTCATCCGTTTCTTCGATGATCTCTATGCACTTCAACTTGTAATATGCCTCGGAATATCTTGATACACCGGAGATGTTTCCTGCGGAGAATTTTTCATATGTCTCGTCGGAAAAAAAGATCTTAACGACATCACCTTCACGGATAGTCTCACTACCGTCAGCTTTAGAACCGTTAAGTGTAATGTTCTTTTTTCTCAGCTGCTTATACAGAAGGCTGTGAGGACATGAAGGAAGAAGCCTTTTCAAATACTTGTCCAGGCGCTGATTATCCATTTCGTTTGTGACGATTATTTCTTTCATCTATAGAACGATCTGTTTGAGGACTGTCATGATCTGCTCATCCTCTCTGCCGGAGGCACCGAGCGAGGAGATCCTTGAAATATAAGCTTTCTTATCGGTAAATATCTTGATCGTGACTCTGCCTATCCTTTCAGCGGAAAGAATTGAAGATATGTGATCCTTGAAAAGGTTCTCTTTAAAATCTTTCTTTTCCGTATATCCGATAACGCAGGTGTCCGATACGCACAGGTGCAGGATAGGATAATTGATCTTCTCTGATGTAAAGACCATGTCATATGCGTTAAGAATGGAGTTATCAGGGAGATTTTCATCGAATTTTTCGGTACAGCTTTTATAACGCAGGAACATTATCGCGGAAACAAGGCTCTTTGAAGCGGGAAGCATGCCGAGAACCGCCACGACCGTAAGCAGATTTATCCTGGTGCCTGTTGCAAAGAAGCCTGCGAAGAATATGCCGAAAGAGACGGCAAAATAAAGTATCGTGCGGGCAATCTCATATTTGGCCTGAGTGTCCAGATACATGAACGAGCCTTTATATTTATCGTAAGAAAAAAGTCTGGAGATTTTCATTTTATCTGTAGAGCATCGAGGTGACTTTCATGATCACATTGTGAGGAAGTATCTTGCACATTACGCGGAACGCTCTCATCGTAAATGTCGGAATGGATATCTCTTTTTTCCTGAAAGAATCATTCAGAGCGGTCTTTACGACGACATCCGGCGTGGTCATGGCGAATTTCTTGAGCGACATGGTCTTATTGCCGTTTTTCTCCGCAACATCGAAAAACTCTGTCTTTACGGGACCGGGACATACTGCCGTCACATATATGCCTTTTTTGTTCAGTTCCATGTTCAGCGATCTTGAAAATGAAAGAACATAGGATTTTGTTGCGGCATAAACGGAGAAACCAAGCTGGGGAACAAATGCAGCGCTTGATGCCAGGTTGATTATGCGTGATCCTTTGCTCATGAAAGGTATGCATACATAAGTCAGGTCGGTGAGTGCCCTTACATTAAGGTCGCACATTCCCGTTTCATCCTTGCGGTCACATTTGTCGAAATCACCGAGTATTCCATATCCGGCTGCGTTGACCAGAAATCTGACCCTGCATTTATCACTCTTCAGATTAGCCTGGATGCGGTTTGTTGTATTTCTGTTTGAAAGGTCACCGCATATGATCTTGGTATTATGGGTGAGCTTCCCTGCAAGGTCCTCCAGTCTTTCTTTTCTGCGTGCAACAAGCCATATTTCGTCTATGCTGGCCATGCACTGGTCAATCGCGTATGCGAATTCAAGGCCTATGCCCGATGAAGCTCCGGTAATTATGGCGATATATTTCATATAACCTCACGTTAGGCTGATATGCTCAGTTTTCTCTGTATAGGGGCACGTACATGGAATCAAATTTGTCTATGAACGTGATCTGATTTGATTTCAGGTATCCGTCATACCTGTTATATCCCTTGATGACTATCGAAGGTCTGTATCCGTCCTCAAAAGTGAGTGTCAGGTCGAATGAAGGATCATAAGTACCCGTCAGGGCATTTGCACCCGGCCAGATCTCAGGTCTTTCCCATGTCCAGCCTCCGTCCGTAGATAAGGCATAATACAGCATCATTCCGTCTGAATCAGATCCTTCCACGTGGATTGTCACGGTATTTGATGTCTCATCAATTGATGTGACGGAAATGGCGACAGTCTCGGGATTGGTCCTGTCTTCATATGTCGCGTCATTAAACGAAGAAGGATCGGCATATACCAGATTATCGCTGTAACCGCTGTAGTCTATTCCGAGGATGGTGCTCCTCAGTCCGAAGAATTCCGCTATGGCATCAGCATCGGTTTCGCCGTAAGCCCTGAACTGATCGTCGCTCATTGTATGAACCGCATCGACTACGCCGTCCGCAAAGCAATGCTCAATGATAACTGCAGGAATCTCACGATAAATATTGGCTGAAATGATCGTATAGTAATCCCCTTCCGTCCTCAGACCTTTTCTGGTCTTCACGCCTCTTGGGAAGATACCGTACTCCTCATAATATTTCTTCATCAGAAGATCGCCGAACTGATATCCGTAAGCATTATACGGAGCTACTCTGGATGTGTAAGTCTCTATTCCGAATCTGTCATGCAGAACGCAGGCATTGTAATGAATGCTGAATACAAAATCCGCTTCGACGGACTCTGCGTATTTGGCCCTTTCGGTAAGGCTGAGAGTCGTGTCGTTGTCTGATCTTGTCATATAGACAGTCACACCTTCATACATGTTGAGTCTGTTGACAAGTGCCTGGGCAGTAATGAGGTTCATGAATCTTTCCTGAATCCTTCCGCCCTGCGTGCCTGTATCCGTGCCTCCGTGACCGGGATCGATCACGATGACGAGATCATCATCATGAGGGAACACCCTCTCCTGCGCCCTGACTGTCATGGAAGGCACAAAAAGACATATGAGAAGCAGGAATGTTATGCATTTGTTTCTAAGAGATTTTTTCATGCTGATTTAAGAAAACCGGCTTTATTCAAGCCGGTTACTTTTTCAATCTTTATCTGAATCCGGATAAACCGTACTGACTCCCCTTCCGTGTCTTTCGGGTCTTTCGTCCCTTTCTTCCTCATCACTTGCAGCCTTTGAAGCCCTGAGTGATTCGTGATCCGCTTTGACGGCCTGAAGCTTGGAGTTAAGTGCATTATGAAGTGCGTCGTACTGGTCCGAAACGGTTCTGCTCGATGATGAAAGAAGTCCTTCGACATAATTCATGACATCTTCCATGTATCCCATTGCTGCTTCCCTGCAGGCATTAGCTTCATTGGTAGCATTGTCGAGAATCATCTGGGCATCGGCCATGGTCTGCTGTGTCACGGCATCTGCCTGTTCATATGCCTTCTTAAGGATCTCATTCTGGCTGAGCATCTCATCGGTCTGTGCGGTTGCTTTCTCGATGAGTCCGTCTGCCATCTTTCTTGCATTATCAAGGATGCTGTCCTGATTGCTGATTATCTTCTGATATCTGGCGATCTCTTCGGGTGCTTTTCTTCTGAGGTCATCGATAAATCCCTGAAGAACGTCTTTCTCACAGATAATGTCGGTGTTGGAAAGGAGCTTAGGCTTGCATTCTGATATATACTGCTCCAGTTCATCGATCACGCCGAAAATCTGGCTTTCCATTTTTCTTTCCATTAGTCTTCCTCAGCCCTTTATATTAATATATTTTTCCTTAAGAGCGGCCTCGACATAAGGGGTCACCGAATGACTCACGTCTCCGCCGTATTTTGCGATCTCCTTGACCGTTGAAGAACTCAGATATGAATACTGCAGATCCGTAGTGAGGAACACGGTATCCACGCGGTTGTCCGAGATCTTACGGTTGGTCTGTGCGATCTGAAGCTCATACTCAAAATCAGTGACCGCTCTCAGGCCCCTGACCATGATGTGGAGGTTATTCCTGATACAATAATCCACTGTCAGACCCCTGAAATAATCGACTTTTACATTGGGCATGTCCTTAGTCGCTTCGCACAATATTTTAACACGTTCATCTGTTGAAAACAACGGAGTCTTTTGAGTGTTATCAAGGACTGCGACTATCAATTCATCGAACATCACGGATGCTCTTTTGATAATATCGAGATGTCCCAAAGTCATCGGATCAAAACTTCCCGGATATAATGCTCTGTTCATGGTCTCACCTTTGTCTTCTTGTTCCGGATATGCTCAAACGGCTGTCATACACCGGTAATCTTACGGAGAAATATATGCATGTTGCCTTTGTATTCTTTTCTCCTGAATATCTCAAAACCGACATCTTCAGTATAACCGAAATCATCTTTTCTGTCAGCCTCAATGATGATGAGGGTCTCGCCGTCAACGTATTTCATATGTGAGAGCTGTGCGAGAACGTTTTTCTCATACCCTTTCATATAGGGGGCATCAATGTATATGATGTCAACATGCTTCTCATAAACGGACTGAAGACCGGATACGGCATCGGCCTTGAGGATGACTGCCCTGTCGGTGGTTTTGGTGAAATTAACGTTATCGGTTATGCATTTGATAGGCTCTCTTCCGTTGTCGATGAAGTAAACCTTGGCAGCTCCTCTGCTGAGAGCCTCGATACCGATCTGTCCGCTTCCGGCAAAAAGATCGATCATCACGGCACCGGGGATGTCACCCTGAAGAATGTTGAACAGGGTCTCTTTGATGATGTCCTGGGTAGGTCTCGTTATGTCATCTCCCTCGGGAGTTTTCAGGGGCATTGAACGGCATTCGCCTGCTATGACTCTCATGAATATACCTTTCTTTAACTCTTTGTTAAATGCATAATATATTTTGCTCATGCACCGATTGCACTAAATTCATGTTCGCTGTCCATATTCAGTGCGTTTCTGCGGAACTCGCTACGCTCGCGTTTTCATCGTAGATGAATACGCATAAACAGCTCCTCGAAACGCACATTACCAGCTCCATTCATTAAGTGCATCGGTAAATGTCGCAAAATATTATTACGACATTTAACGCAGCTGTTTTAAGAAATATCAGAAAAAACTGACTAGCCCTTAATCTTGGTTCCCTTCGCGCCTCTTCCGAGAAGCTTGATGGAATTGAGTGAAACGGTCCTCGTTCCGTATTCTATCACATTTTCGCTGACAACATCAGTGATATATGCATTTTCAACCTTGTCGGTTCCGTCAAGTTTCATTCCCTTTACGCCTGCAGCGGTCTTCTTCATTTCAGGGATCTCGGCTATGTTAAATCTTATGAAATAGCCGTTTGAGGATTGAAGGATGACATTTTCCTCGGTCCTGACCTTGCGGATGGTGACGATCCTGTCGCCGTCATTAAGCTTTGTTGCGGTGACGGTCCTCCTGGAGCTTACATCGAATTCGGTTCCGCCGGTTACCTTGCACATTGCGGCGCTTGTGACAAAAAGATATCTTCCGAGAAGAACGGTGGAAAGGTCCTCGGCATATATGATCATGTCACTGGATGAATCATAATTGGTTATGTTATCTACCGGAACACCCTTATCACGGAATTTGGACATGGGAAGATCGGTCATCTTGATGGTATGCATCTGACCGTTTTCGGTAAATACCGCGATCCTTCCGTTGTTTCTGACGGGGAGACAGAACTTCATCTCCTCGGCTATGGCGTCCTTGTTCCTGTCGAAGGTGGGAAGATCGATCATCTTGCAGTAACCGAACCTGTCCATGATGAAGTAAACATCCATCTCTTCGAATTCTTTTTCCTTATAGACAGCCTCTTCGGCATTCTCGATGACGGTCTTTCTCTTGCTGCCGAATTCCTTCTTGAGCGCTTCGAGATCTGCGATTATGACCTGAGCCATTGATTCTTTGCGATCAAGGATGTCCTCATATCTGTAGATGTTAGCAAGAGTGTTCTCATGATCCTTGTTAAGAGCTGCGATCTCGAGACCGATGAGTCTGTAGAGTCTCATGTCAAGGATTGCCTTGGCCTGACGCTCGGTGAACATCAGCTGAGATGCCATTATTGCAGATTCCTTGGTCTTGAAATTAATGCCATCGGTGATGCCCTTTACAAGGCAGTCTTCGGCCATCTTACGATCCGTTGATCCGCGGATGATCTCGATGATAAGGTCGATGAGATTGCAGGCTTTGATAAGTCCTTCCTGGATCTCTTTTTTCTCAAGTTCCTTGGCAAGAAGCGCATTGTATTTCCTGGTATTAATCTCATACTGGAAATCAACGATCGCCTTGAAAACGGTCCTGAGTGACATTGTCTCGGGGCGTCCGTCCTTGATGGCAAGCATGTTGACACCAAATGTATCCTCGAGATGAGTCTTCTTGTAGAGCAGGTTTATAAAGTTCTCGGCATCCGCACCTGATTTAAGTTCGATGACGATCCTTATGCCTTCCTTGGAAGACTGGTTGGAAATATCAACGATATCCTGGGTTTTCTTGGATTCCGAAAGTGCGGCAACTTCCTGGAGAAATTTGCCTATTCCGGCACCGACCATCGTATAGGGGATCTCAGTGATGACGACGTTCTGATGTCCGTTCTTGAGTTTTTCGACATTCGCAACGCCGCGGATCCTTATCTTGCCGTTTCCGGTCTCGTATATATTCTTGAGCTCATCTTTATTGATGATTCGTCCGCCGGTGGGAAAATCGGGTCCTTTTATGTATCTCATGAGTTCTCTTGTGGAGATCTCTTCGTTCATTATGAATGCCTTCATGGCATCAATTGTCTCCCCGAAGTTGTGAGGGGGGATATTGGTTGCCATACCGACGGCGATCCCCTCGGATCCGTTGATCAGAAGATTGGGAATCCTGCAGGGAAGGACTTCAGGTTCTTTCTCGGTCTCATCGAAATTGGGAACGAAATTGACCGTGTCCTTATCCAGATCATCCAGAAGAGCCAGCTGGGTTACTTTCTTGAGCCTTGCTTCCGTGTAACGCATGGCAGCGGCTCCGTCACCTTCGATCGTGCCGAAGTTACCGTGTCCGTCAATAAGAGGCAATCCCTTCTTGAAATCCTGGCTCATGACGACAAGTGCTTCATATATGGAGGAATCACCGTGAGGGTGATATTTACCCATGGTATCACCGACGATACGGGCACTCTTTCTGTAAGGCTTGTCATATGTGATGCCGAGTTCTCTCATGTCATAGAGAGTTCTTCTCTGAACGGGCTTGAGTCCGTCCCTTACATCGGGAAGTGCACGGGATACGATGACGCTCATGGCATAGTCAACGTATGACCTCTGCATTTCCTCGGAATATTCTGTTTTTATTATCTTCTCTTCTATCTTAGCCATTGCCTAAACCTTCCGAACGCTTAAATATCAAGATTGGCATCGTTAGCATGCTCGTAGATGAAAGTCTTACGGGGAGGAACATCAGTGCCCATGAGAAGCTCCGTTGTCTCCGAAGCCATTCTGGCATCCTCTATCTCAACCTGCTTGAGCCTTCTGCATTTGGGATCAAGGGTTGTCTCCCACAGCTGGGCAGCATCCATTTCTCCGAGACCCTTGTATCTCTGGAGAGTGAAGGGACCTTTATGCGATGCCCTGTATTTCTCAAGAGCCTTGTCGTCATACAGATATTCCTCCTCACCCTTGGAAGGCATTGCCTTGTACAGAGGAGGCATGGCGATATAAACATGTCCTTCAAAAATGAGTTCGGGCATGAATCTGTAAAACAGAGTCAGAAGCAGTGTCGAAATATGTGCGCCGTCGACGTCCGCATCGGCCATGATGATGATCTTGTCATAGCGGAGCTTTTTGATGTCAAAGTCATTGCCGTAGCCTTCGGAAAAACCGCAGCCGAATGCATTGATCATGGTCTTGATCTCGGCATTTTCAAGTATCTTATTGATCGATGCCTTCTCGACATTGAGGATCTTACCCCTTATGGGAAGGATTGCCTGATACATGCGGTCTCTTGCCATCTTGGCGGAACCGCCTGCGGAATCTCCCTCTACAATGAAGATCTCGCACTTATCCGCTTCCTTGGATACACAGTTGGCAAGCTTTCCGTTTGAGTCGAATGAATACTTCTGCTTGGTAAGAAGATTGGTCTTGGCTTTCTCCTCGGCCTTTCTGATCTTGGCAGCTTTGTCCGCACAATCTATGACGGCCTTGAGCACATCAAGATGTCTGTCAAAATATCTGACCACTTCATCGCCCGTCACCTTGGCAACAGCCTTTGATGCGTCCTGGTTGTCGAGCTTGGTCTTGGTCTGTCCTTCGAACGTGGGAGCAGGATGCTTGATGCTGATGACAGCAGTCATTCCGTTACGAACCTCTGTACCGGAGAAGTTCGCATCCTTATCCTTGAGATTGCCCAGCTGTCTTGCGTAGGAATTGATGACAGTGGTGAACTGGGTCTTGAAGCCGGTAAGATGAGTTCCGCCTTCGGAGTTATAGATATTGTTACAAAAGCCCAGTACATTCTCATGGAACTCATTCACATACTGGAAAGCGATCTCGACCTGTATGCCGTCCGATTCACCGGAAATCGATACGATCTCCGTAAGGGGATCCTTCAGCTTGTTAAGATCCTTGAGGAATCCGACAATGCCTTCGGGTTCGTGATAGGTAACAGTCTCGGGCTCAGAGCCTCTTACATCCTTATACTCGATCGTAAGTCCCGGATTAAGATATGCGGTCTCGTGGAGCCTGCTCTTGACTTCGTCTTCCTTGAACCTGGTCCTGTCAAAAATGGTGTTGTCGGGAAGGAAATTGATGGTCGTGCCGTGATCCCTGGTCTTGCCCTGTGAAGGAAGAAGTCCGTCTTCAAGAGCCACGATGGGCTCACCCTTTTCATAGCTGTCCTTGTAAATGTTGCCGTCCCTTTTGATGGTTATGTCAAATCTTGAGGAAAGCGCATTAACAACGGAAGAACCTACACCGTGCAGTCCTCCGCTGGTCTTGTAAGCATTGTTATCAAACTTACCGCCGGCATGAAGCGTGGTGAGCACGAGTCTTTCGGCGGAGATTCCTTTTTCGTGACGGCCTACGGGAATACCTCTTCCGTTATCTGAAACGGTACATGAGCCGTCTTTTTCAAGAGTGACCTTTATAGTGTCACAAAAGCCTGCGAGATGCTCATCGACAGAATTATCGACTATCTCATATATAAGATGATTAAGGCCTTTGGTGGAGACGGAACCGATGTACATTCCGGGACGTACTCTTACGGCTTCGAGACCTTCCAGTACCGTAATACTGCTTTCATCGTAATTGTCTTTTTTTGGTGCCATAAAAACTCCTCATGAATTCAGAATTGCAGAAAATATGCGGCTTCCAGCCCTGTACCCCGAACAATCGTTTTGGGCTTTTCCATCTTATCATATATTTAGAGTAAAGACAACAAAAAATCCACTATATTTAGTGGATTTTGAGTAGTTAAATATATGAATGAAAAATTTCAATAACAAACGATTTTTAAATTCAGATCTTCTTTGAAGCCGCTATCGCAAGTGCTCCGGGACCGATATGGCATGCGATTGAGAGTGAAAGCGGCCTCATGACGATTTCATAACCGGGGAAGGCCGCACTGACCTCTTCCTTGAATTTTTCAGCGGCTTCAAGATCATATGTATAGGCCATCTCGAGATGGACATTATGGAAATTCTCGGTGCACCCGAATCTGGTCTCCATATCCTTCTTGATCGCAGTGATCATTGCTTCTTTGCCGGCCTGTGAAGTTCTTACCTTGGCAAATGAATCAAGTTTTTCGCCCTGAATCTGCAGAACGGGTTTTATCCTGAGCAGGGTTCCTATCGCAGCTACGGCAGGAGTGAGTCTTCCGCCTTTCTTAAGATAAGTAAGGGTATCGATCATTATATAGATGCTGCTCTCAAACTTGACTCTCTCAAGCTCTTCCTTGATCTGTCTGGCGTTCATTCCTCTTTTGATAAGTTCGAGCGCATCAAGGCATGACTGTCTTAAAGTCACCGATATCCTCTGATTATCAACGACCTGAACCTTGTCATCATAATGCTGTGCAAGAAGATATGCCGAGCCGGTCGATCCGGACAGTCCGCTGGACATGGGGATATGCACTATCTCGTCATATTCTTCAAGGAGCTCATCCCAGAGCTTCATTACAGCATCGGGAGAAGGCTGGCTTGTATGGATCTCTTCGCCACCCTTTAATCTCTCATAGAATTCTTCATGAGTCAGATTGATGCCGTCCAGATACTCCTTTCCTCCGATGAAAAAAGGCATAGGAAGCATGTAGATCCCATTTTCCTTTGCTTCCTCAACAGACATTGAACTGTTGGAATCCGTGACAACAGCTATTTTTAAAGACATTTATTCTCCCTCCAGAAAAAAGATTCTTTCAGATCGTTCTGAAATCAAGATTGTTGCGGCCGAAAAGCTCTGCTTCTTCTTTTATAAGTTTGTTTTTATCATCCTTCAGATGCCTGTCTTCTTTTAAGATGGCATCCGCCAGCTCGGATGCGGCATTCAGAAGGTCGGCATCAGCAAACACATCGGCAACCCTGAATGCAAAATCTCCGCTCTGTCTTACACCGAACAATTCTCCGGGACCCCTGGTCTTAAGATCATAAGAAGCGATCTCGAAACCGTCGCACGTCTTTCCCAGGATATCAAGTCTTTCCTTCGTCTTGTCATCCGTCTTTGCAGACATGAATATCGCATATCCCTGGGCAGAGCCTCTTCCTACACGGCCTCTTAACTGATGAAGCTGTGAAAGCCCGAACCTTTCGGAGTTTTCAACCATCATTACCGTGGCATTCGGAACGTTGATGCCCACCTCGATGACAGTTGTAGAAATAAGGATGTCTATGCTGCCTGCTGCAAATTCGGTCAGGATGTTGTCCTTGTCAGCAGGTCTCATCCTGCCATGCAGATATGATATACGGTATCTGTCACCGAGCTCTTCCTTAAGCTGCTCACTGTAACCTACTACATTCTTGAGTTCCGGATCGTCGTCCTCTTCATCCGTGAATTCAACCATCGGACAGATTATATATATCTGATGGCCCTTTGCAATTTCATCTTTGATGAATTTATATGCAGAAGGCCTGTAACTTTCTCCGACGACACAGCTTTTGATCGGGCTTCTGCCTTCAGGCATGTCCTTTATCGTGGAAACGCTGAGGTCTCCGTACAGCACGATCGCAAGGGTTCTGGGAATGGGCGTTGCACTCATTACAAGTACGTGCGGACCGATTCCTTTTTTTGCAAGAGTCTCTCTTTGCCTTACTCCGAATCTGTGCTGCTCATCGGTCACGACCAGTCCGAGGTTCTTATATTCGACTTTATCCTGTATTAGGGCGTGAGTTCCTATTATCAGATTAGTCTCGCCCGAAGCAATGCTTTCGTAGATCTTCTTTTTGGCAGATGCACTTACCGAACCCGTGAGCAATGCCGGCTTAAAAGGAAGGTCGTATTTTCTGACAAGATCACTGACGGTATTAAAATGCTGGGAGGCAAGCACTTCGGTTGGTGCCATAAGTGCTCCCTGATATCCGCATGCAACAGCGTTCAGAAGTCCTGTCAGGGCAACTATGGTCTTACCGCTTCCGACATCTCCCTGAATGAGTCTGTTCATCATCGAAGGACCGCACATGTCACTCAGCATGTCCTTTACGGCCTTGCTTTGTCCTTTTGTCAGCCTGAACGGAAGCTTTTCAAGAAATCTGCTTACTTCAGCCGATTCAATCATGGGACAGGTATTGGGCGAATCAGTGATCAGATCCTTGTTTTTCCTGAGATATATGATGAAAAAGAAAAGCTCATCAAAAGCAAATCTTCTTCTGCCCTTAGCAGCCTGCTCTTCCGATTCCGGAAAATGAATGTATCTGTACGCATTGCGGCTGTCTGCAAGATCGTATCTTTCTCTTATCTCTTCACTGAGATAATCGTCAGTAAAATCCGCTTTATCGAGTGCGGAACGAACAGCCTTTACTACCTGTGAATTCTTCAGTCCTTTGGACAGCGGATAAATGCTCTGATACATCCCGGAAAGTTCGGCATATTCGTCATATGCGTATTTCCTCGGCTGAACAAGTGTATATTCCCTGCCCGAGGCTTTCACCCTGCCTCTGAACACATAATATGCACCGCATCTGAGTGCCTTGGCCATAAAGGGCATATTAAAATACTTGATGCACATATGGCCGGATTCATCGCTGACTTCCACGGGAAGGATCGTCATCTTATTCTTGACACGCCTCAGACTGCCGACCGAATCAACCTTCACCCTGACGGCAGCTATCTCTCCGTCTTTTAATTCGGAGATCTTCTTCAGACCTCCGAAGACCAGGTATGTCCTGGGAAAATGCCTGAGCAGGTCATAGGTGGTCAGTATATTCATATTATGAAAATATGATGCAGTCTTGGGACCGACACCTTTCAGTTCCTCAACCGGCGTGTTTCCGTTAGTGAGCATAGGATATACCTGACATTACAAAATAAAAGAAGGTTCATATTGAACCTTCTTTTGGATTATAAAGTGATTAATATAGATAAACAAACTACCTTATGGAATATGACATATTATGCAATGAGGTTTACTCTACAGAAACAATGTAATAGTAAACAGGCTGACCACCGTTCTGAATATCTACATCGAGTCCGGTAAACTTCCCGGAGATCTTATCCTTGAGAGCGATTGCATCTCCTTCGGGAACATCCGATCCGAAATAAAGGCTGATAAGTTCCGAAGAATCCTCTACCATCTCTGAAAGCATGTCGATGACAACCTGGTCCATATCCGTTCCGACAGCAAGGATCTTCTTGTCTCCTATGCCCATATAGTCACCTTTCTTGATGTCATGATCATCAATATTGGTGTCCCTTACTGCATAAGTGATCTCGCCGGTCTTCACCGTTCCGATCGCTTCTATCATTGTCTGTTCATTCTCATCAGCGGAAATGCCTTCGCTGAAATTGATCGCTGCGGTTATTCCCTGAGGAATGGTCTTGGTAGGAATTACGAGAACTTCCTTGTCGGTTGAAAGGTCTCTTGCCTGGTTGGCAGCCATGATGATGTTCTTGTTATTGGGAAGGACAAATACGGTCCTGGCATTTACCTTCTCGATCGCATCAAGAATATCTGCCGTTGAAGGGTTCATGGTCTGGCCGCCTTCAATAACATAATTAACACCTAGGCTTCTGAAGATATCTGCAAGACCATCACCTGCACTTACGGCAATAAAACCGAACTCCGAAGGCTCGCCCTGAGGCTCGGGTGCGGGTGCAGCCTCCTTGTTATCGGTAACTTCAGCAGCATTCTGTCTTGATCTGCAGTTGATCTTAACATCGGTAAGGATACCTAATTTAAGGCCCTTCTGAAGAACAAGTCCGGGATCATCGGTGTTCATGTCAATTGTGACCTCGGATCCGTTTGAAGTGAAAGTCTTGAGTTCACCGATGGATGCAAGATAAGCCTTTACATCGGACTCGAGCTTGCTGTTAATGGGCTTGCTTACTATAGCCTTGATCTGTGTATGATAAATGTTCTTCAAAACCTCATCTGCCTTGGAAGGTCTTGAATCATCAACTTTGGCAATGGGCTCATCGGATATCGTAAGATCGATCTCCTTACCCTGATACATGTCGAGTGCACCGCGGATGACTTTCATGAGTCCCGCACCGCCGGAATCAACGACTCCTGCCTGCTTGAGTACAGGAAGAAGTTCGGGAGTCTGGGCAAGAACTGCCTCACCGTACTCGCAAAGAGCGGGGATGATGACATCGAAATCATCTGCACCGTCTTCGATCATCTCGGCTGCTTTCTCTCCCATTCCTCTTGCGACGGTAAGAATGGTTCCTTCCGTAGGCTTCATTACCGCTTTATAAGCGGTCTCAACAGCCTTGGTACATGCCGCACCGAAAAGAGGAACCGTGATGATCTGTTCATCTCTTACGGCCTTTGTGAAACCTCTGAGAAGCTGGGAAAGGATGACTCCGGAATTACCTCTGGCTCCTCTGAGGGAACCGCCTGACATTGCCTTGCAAAGTGACTTCATTTCAGGATTCTCACCAAGGTCCCTGACTTCCTTGGCTGCTGACATTATGGTCATCGTCATGTTGGTGCCGGTATCTCCGTCGGGGACGGGGAATACGTTCAGTTCATTTATTTCTTCCTTACTATTGTCAAGATATTTGGCTCCCGCAAGAAACATCTTGGCAAAGAGCTTTACATCTATCTCCTTAACTGCCACTTAAAGATCCTCCTTAGTCGATCACTCTGACGCCTTCGACAAAGATGTTGATCTTTTCGACGTCAAGTCCTGTAAATTCTTCAACCTTATATTTTACGCTCTCAATAAGATTGTCCGATACGGTCATGATGCTGACACCGTATGCGACGATCACATGAAAATCAAGGATGAGCTTGTGATCGGATGAGAGTCTGACACCGATTCCACGGGAAAGGTTTTCAGTACGCAGTATCTTGGCGATGCCGTCACGCATGCTGATGCCCGCCATTCCGACAATGCCGATGCACTCGATGGCAACACTGCCCGCATATTGAGCAATGACATCGTTGTCCACGACTATGTTACCCATATGTGTATTCATGGAAGAGCTCTTCATATAAATTCCTCCTTTACGCAAACTGCTTTTGATTATAACATAAATAATGATGGTTTGGAAAAATTAAAAAAATATTTTTCTTGCATTATGTAAAGGGCTTTGATATTATACATATGTTGCGTTTCAGAACAACTATGATTATTGATAATAACGCCGGGAGGTGAGAATATGGCAAAGTGTGATGTATGCGGCAAGGGAATCCATTTTGGAAACAATGTGAGTCACTCTCACAGAAGATCAAATGCTATCTGGAAGTCCAACGTGCTCAGCGTAAAGTGCAAGGTTAACGGACAGCCCAAGAGAATGCATGTCTGCTCCAGATGCCTTCGCAGCAATGCTGTAGAGCGTGCTTGATAAGTGAATTAATTAAGGACAGGCGGATGTGCCTGTCCTTTTTTATTGCTTAAGTCTGTGGTATTCCTTATTGATGGCCCTGCTCAGTCTCTCATCACCGCACAGATTGTCAGGATGGAAAATCTTGATCAGATCCTTGTATCTCTTCTTTAATGCTCCCGGACTTGTTATTCCTGCGAAAAGGACAGATGCGATGGAATCAAGATCGGATTCGGAAAGCTTTGTCAGGTCCGGAGTCACGATTTCAGTCATTCCGAGTCTTCTGCTTGATTCGAACTCCTCTTTTTCCCTTTCAAACTTACGTCTGTCTTCTTCAAGCGACCTGAAACCGTCTTTCAGGATCTCCATTTTCTTCTCGAAAAACAGATTTTCCTGTTTGAGCCGCTGTCTTTCGGCTGTTGTCTTTCTGTTCAGCTCATTCAGCTCATCGCGAAGGCTGACCCTGTCTTTCATGAATGAATCCTGAAGCTTTTTCAGTTCTTCTTTTTCGGAAGCTATCTTTTGCTTCTCAGCATCGATACGCAGGTTTTCCTGAAAAAGAAACAGTTTCAGCTTCTTTAATTCATCCTCATTATCGCTTTGAACAATATCTTCCCAGTCTATCATGCAAAAGCTCCCGTATTGACTGCGCAGATAGCAGGCTTCACTCTTCGGGGAATGCAGCATCCCTTATCTCATCATCTTCGGGGCCGCCCTTTTTGTCCTTGGAGATCCTGTGTATGACTTCGGGCACCATGTCCATTATCTTGGTGATGGAATCCTGGTTCTTGACCGATAACAATCTGGTCGTTCCGTCTTTTATGACAATTATGGCATTGGGTGAGACTTTTCCGCCCATTCCGCCGGCTGATGAATTCTTGGAGAAATTCCTCTTTTCGTTTCCGCCTCCGGCAGCAAGACCGAAAGACACATCCACCAAAGGTATGATCGTGGTATCGCCGATGGTAACGGGATTGCCCACAACAGTCTTGGATGAAAGTATTGAATCCATGCCTCCGATCAGGGAGTCTACGATCTCTTTCTTTTCAATATCGGACATTCTTTATCCTCTCCGTATTCAAGCGGCCTTTTCTGTTTCTTCGCTGATTTCCTCAGTCTTTTTATGACTGTGCTTTTTGACCGACTTGATTATCTTAAGTACATTTCGATTCAGCACTATGCATGCTGCATTAAACAGTATTCCCCAAAGATTAAAATACCCTTTGGCAACGACTTTGCCTTCGAATACTTTATTCTCGAAATCAGGGGTCACTTCCGATCCTTTGGTGAACCTGTCCGAGATCATGCAATATATGCCGTATGCCTTTCCGGTAAGGTCGGGAGAATCAAAACCAAACCGGAAATTTGCGCTTACCTTCCGTGGAAGAATCTTTTTTAATATTCTGATCAGACGTTTTTTCAGGACATACAGGGCATTTTTGCCTTCGTTCGAATTGTAGATATTATAATAATATCTGATCTCGGAACGTACCTTATCTATTTTATCATAAATCTCGGAAAACTTGAATTTTATCTTATCAAAGACCGAGTCTTCCTCTTCATCGGACTCTTCTTCCGTATCTGCGGAATCTTCTTCGATCAGGTCTGATCCGTCATCCGAATCGTGGTCAGAGTCGTTGTCCGTGTCTTCTTCAGGCCCGTTTGCATCTTCTTCGGATGTATCCGCATCGGGCTTCTCTTTCGCGGCGAACTCTTCTTCTATTGCTTCATCCAGCTCGCTGAGATCTATCTCTTCATCGGAATCCCCGTCATCTTTATCCGGGATCTTAACGGAAAACATCGTAAAACAAAAGATCTTGAACTTCACCGTCAGACAGTCTTCATACCGGGCTAAAAGCCTGAATATCCCGAGAAAATACGAAAGCCTGAACATCGCAGTCAGCTTGCCGCCCTCGGTCTTGACTGCCTTCAGGCGATAAGTGAAAGGATACACCAGCGCGACAATGACACTTGCAAGCACAAAAATGACAAGCGCAAGGAGGACAATACCTATAATCTTTAGAATTGTCAGTATCACAGGGAGCATATATATTCCTTGAGTTTCAGATCACCTCTTGATTTGAGACAATCCGATATTATCTTCATCACAAGTGCTTCAGCATCTTCTTTTCCGTCCGCTATACCCGCAACAACGGGCTTTTTGCCTTCCCAGACGGGGAGTTTCAGCTGAAAGGGAGTCACAATGTCAAACTGGTCGTTATCATTATCCGAGATAAGTATCACCGAGCAGGAACCCTTGCCTCTGGCAATGTTCCTCTTTATCCTTGTAAGATCCCTGCCCATGAGTGCATCTGAGAGATACAGTTTAGGGCGGTAATCCAGCTCGATTTTATCCCTGAATATTTTCATATTTATCAATATATCACAAAATCCTCAATTCACCCATATGAGCATTAACATTCATTGACATGCAATGCATAAATATTTATTATTTAATCTATAAAAATCTGTAATTCAGTTGGGGAGAATATGAAGACTATATCCAGGATGGAGCTGAAAGAAGGAATGGAGCTAGCCGAACCGGTCGAAGCCGCCGGCAGGGTCATTTTTAATTGCGGCACCAAGGTCACACAGGCTGTGATCGACAAATTGGAGCATTATGATGTCATTGCTGTGACGATAATGGAAAATGTCGACTATGCAAAGACCCACAATGAGCGCATTCAGTTCGATAAGGATTTTCAGTTTTTTAAGCAAAAATACAATGACTGCCTGACCAGATATAAGGGCATAATGCTCTCTTATCTCGGCACAAATTTCTCAATCCCCACTCAGAATCTGATAGACATATTCAATGACTGCTATTCAGCCGTAAAAAGCGAGAAGCAGCTTCTTGATTTCATTTATAACATGATGCCCAATGAGGACGAGCTTACATATACCCAGTCTTTCAATGCAGCTCTTCTGTGCGGTGCATTTGCCAACTGGCTCACTCTTCCCGAGGATAAAAAAAGAACACTCATCCTTTGCGGATTCTATTATGACATCGGAAAATGGAAGATCCCTACCGAGATACTCTGGAAACCCGGCAAGCTTTCGGACAGTGAATTTGCTCTCGTCAAGCAGCATACCCTGATCGGTTATAAGCTGGTCATGAATGATACCGCTCTGAGCGATGATATCAAGAAATGCATATTAATGCATCATGAGAAAATGGACGGCAGCGGTTATCCCGTTCAGTTGAAGGGCGATAAGATCAATGAATATGCAAGGTATCTTTCAATAGTTGATACCTATATTGCGATGGCTTCTCCGAGAGCATTCCGCCCCGCTTTCACTCCGCTTCAGATAATCGGAAGCTTTGAAAAAAGCATAGAGAAATATGATTCGTCCATTCTGATGCCTCTGATCGAAAGAATCTCCGAGGCACAGATCGGTACTACCGTGCAGCTTAATGACGGAACCGAATGGGAAGTCATGCTGATCAACAAAAATCCTTATTCAAGGCCGACTCTCAGAAATTTAGGCAACATGATCCTTAATCTTGCCGAAAGACCTGACCTTGAGATCGTAAAGCTCATTTAATTCTCAACACCAAAATAAGCATCAAATATTCTTTTAGCGAGAGGAACCGCATATTCCATGCCGGTTCCTGCTTTTTCTATGATTATGGTCACGCAGATCTCGGGATCCTCAGCCGGTGCAAAGGCGGTAAACCATGCATGGGACTCGTTTATGTCATTTGCAAATTCTGCAGTTCCCGTCTTGCCGGCACATGTATAGTAATCCGTGATGAGTGCTCTGCCTGTTCCGTATTCAACAACTGCCATCATCAGTTCCGTAAGATATTCTGCTTCATCTTCAGTCATTACCTGACCTATGCTCTGAGGCTCATAATCTCTGATGACATTTCCGTCATCATCCACGATGCTTTCAATGATATAAGGCCTCATCATGACACCGTGATTGGCGATCGCCTGAGTGATCATGTTGAGATGAAGCGGTGTCATCAATGTCTTGCCCTGCCCTATCGCCGTCTGCATTATGTCATAATCGGTAGAGCCGGCTCCTATATAAAGAGAACTTGAATTAACGAGCATATCGGTCGGAATGGGCCTGTTAAAATACAGTTCCTCAAGCGTGTCTTCCCAGCTGTTTCTGCTGAGTGACAATCCGATATTTACAAATGACGAATTACAGGATCTTGCAAAAGATCCTTCAAGATCAAGATCACCGTGTACCGTACCGTATATACAGCTCACACGGTAATCACCGTGAGTGATGTTTCCCGTGCAGGTATAAGCATATTCATCCCATGTGTCGGGATTTTCCCTGTAATACTCAAGAGCAGTGATTATCTTGAATGTGGAACCGGGAGGGTAAAGTCCCTGTGTGGCACGGTTAAGAAGCTGTGAATTATCGGGATTGGATGTTATGGTCTCCCAGTCTTCCCTTATCGTGCCGGGATTGAAATCCGGATGGGAAATAAGCACCAGCACCCTGCCGGTCTTCGCCTCTGTGACAATAACGGCGCCGTTATACATTCCGAGATAATCATCCGCAACCTTCTGAAGATCTACGTTTAAAGTGGAATAAACATCATATCCGGGATTCTTGATATTTTCCAGATCGTTATTGACCCTGTCAGTAAGACTTGCGCCGGAATGCATCAGATAATAATTGGCATAATCCTCGATCCCCATCCTGCCGTTCACCGAATATCCGACAGCATGGGCAAACATGCTTCCGTAAGGATAATATCTGATCTCATTGCCGTTTTCATCCACTCTTGTCTCGGCAAGAACTTCACCGTCCGAAGAATAGATAGTTCCTCTCAGGACATTCCTGCCCTGAAGCTCCTGACGATTGTTGTAACTGTTATTGTAAAGAGTGATCGTCGAAGTAGAGACAAATATGCCGAGATATATGAACATAGCCAGAAAAAGCACGCAGAAAATGATCATGGTCACGTTGATCAGGATCATTGACTTTGCTCTGGGTGAACTATTGAGATATTTTTGTATCGGGTGACGTCTTTCTTTCATCGTGAACACTTTCGTAATTTCTTGATTTGATCACTATTCCCTGAACAATGTAGAACATAATGTATGTGGTCATCACCGAACTGCCTCCGTAACTGATGAATGGCAGCGTCAGACCGGTAAGTGGTATGAACTTAATGCCTCCTCCGACAGTCAGGAAGACCTGGAATATATACATGACTCCTATGCCGTAAACGATTATCTGATAAAATTTGTCAGCTATCATGTATGAGAGCATCATCATTCTGCAGAAGCAGCACATGCATATGATCAGAAGACATATTGCGAAAAAGAGACCGAATTCTTCACAGACAGCCGAAAAGATCAGATCCTGATTGACGAATGGAATGTCCGAAGGCCTCCCCTGCATCAGGCCGCCGCCGAACCATCCTCCCGAGGATATCGCAAAAAGCGACTGGGTTATCTGATATGCCTGGTCATCGATATAATTCCACGGATCAAGAAAGGCAACGACCCTGACCTTTACATGGTCGAACAGATTGTAAGCAACGATACAGGCTATCGCTCCTCCGAAGATACCGCTCAGAAGGTACAGATAATTGTGTGTGGCCATCACAATGACCATCACATATGCAACAAAAAATATCAGTGCACTTCCGAGATCCCTCGAGAAAACAAGGACAATGACATAAGCTCCGGTTATCAGTGCTGAGACCACTATCCATTTAAAACTGTTGTATTTATATAACAAAGCCGCCAGGAAAAACAGATATATGATCTTGACGAACTCCGAGGGCTGGAATGTGATTCCCTTTAAAGTATAGGTGATGTTGGCACCGTTTACCTTGCTTCCCGTAAAAAGTACCATGGACAAAACGACAAGTCCGACTCCCGCATATACCCACAAAAGCTGTTTGAAATATTTGAATCTGTCTATAAAAAACGGTATGGCAAGACATATCGCAAATGATACAAGGGTGATTATGTACTGCCTGAAAGCTTTGCTGAAAGAAAGCCTTGAAACAATGCAAAGACCTATTCCTGACAAAAGACACATATTGTTCAGCAGGATCCTGTCCGACTTATCATATATGATAGTGACTATTGTGATCATGAAAAACAGAAACAGCGTTATGAACGCAAAAAGATACAGATATTCTTCCTGCCCGGATACAAATGTCAGATCCAGAAAACAAAGGAACATCAGCACAAGAAGCAAGCCGCTCTGTATTGATGTGCATACGGAAACAAGCTTTTTCTTTTTCGAAAAAACGCTCACGACAGAAAGCGTCGTGTAGATGAACATAAGAAAAGCTATGATGTATCTCGATAATTCAATTACATAAAATTTCAAGGCAATCTGCATTGCTCAGATCCCGCTGTATTTATGATACCGGCCTGTTTGACCAGCCGCTTGTGTGAGGAATGTCATTTATGTCTTTGATTCCCGCATAGACCCTGAATACATCCATCACCTCATCTGCATTCTCCGTGGTAAATTCGATCCTTCCGCAGAGCCTTTCGTCAAAATGCGAACGCACAAGCAGCGGCACGGAATTATATATTATGTTAAGGCATCTTCCGCAGTCACATTTGACAGGAAATCCGATGCCCTTTCTGTCTATTATAGTCTCAAAACCCGATCTGTGCGTACATGATTTAAGCGTTTTTCTAACGCATCCCGCAGTGATCATCAGAGGAGCTCTTCCGTAAATGACTTTTTCAGTAACGTTCCCGGATGCTTTTATCAGATCCGACATCTCATTTCCGGACAGCTCAAGCGGCATGGTCCGGATTCCCGAATATCTGCTCCAAAAACCGGAAGCCTCGGCATTGTACGAATATAGTCCGAAATCGGTGATGATCCTTTCGGAGTATTTCTTTGAAAATACGGCCAGATCCTCAAGATTCCGGATCAAAAGTCCGTCGATCGATCCTTCTTCAAGCAGACTGAAGATCTTCTTCAGATCATCTCCCTTTCTCCTGATAAAAGAAAGAGCTGCATATACAGGCACATCTTCACGGAATTCTTTTCCGAACAGGTCAAAGATCTCATCGGCATCATCAGACATTATGAGCGATTCTTCAAGATAGATCCTGAATGATTCCTCCAGAATGTTTTCCTTTATGGCTTTTGCCACGGCAAATGCCTGCTCGTAAGTCCCTATAAGAATGCTGCAGGTTTTATCTGCGATGACGGATCTGCGGACAGACTGCTTATCCGTATCCGGAACCTGCGTCAAAGCGCCTTCATTTTGTACAGGATCATGAATGAGGTTTTTCATCAGATCATCAAGGACATCTCTTCTAAGCTGGTTCAGCCCCTTCAAAGAATAAAAGGCATTATCGTCCACGTCTATATCCATCAGATGATCATCCGTGACAAAAACGGTATTTCCCGTCTTTTTAAACGCCTTAAGTATGTCCTTTGTTCCAATCGAGGCCTTTTCAGCCTTTGAAACGATTTCGCCCCCGGCATATCCGTAAGCTTCTTTTCCTTCCGGATCCACGCAGGATGCGGTAACATAAGCATTCTGCCCGATCTTAAAAGATGCGGACATTCTTACTTTCAAAGGACCGACATACGGATTATCGGCATCATCACTTACCAGCGTCTTAGCCCTGTCCGATGCTTCATCCTCAGAACCGTTATATCCGTGAGAATAAATTGTAACCATGTCACGGCTGTTATGTCTGTCAAAATATCCGTGTGAAAGATCTCCTCTCACATATAAACCCGAAAGGAACTCAAGATCTTTTTTATCAACTGCGTACTCATCTCCTGACAGATACATATCCAGATATTTTCTGTAAACGGATATCACGCCCGCAACATACTGAGGCGGTTTCATTCTGCCTTCAACTTTCAGTGAAACGGCACCGGCTGAAAGAATATCTGGAAGGATCTCAAGGGTACACATATCTTTTAGGCTGAGCGGATAAGTTTCGGTTTTTTCCTTGCTTCCGGACAGCCTGTAAGGGAGCCTGCACGGCTGGGCACATCTTCCTCTGTTGCCACTCCTGCCCCCAAGTATCGATGAAAAGAGACACTGCCCCGAATACGAATAACACATAGCTCCGTGAATGAAACATTCAATCTCCATACCCGTAGCATCATATATATCCTTTATCTCTTCAAAACTCAGTTCTCTTGCAGGAACGACCCTTGTGAATCCGTTTCCTTTAAGCAGGCTTGCACCGGCAGGACCCGTCACGGACATCTGGGTGCTGGCGTGAATGGGGATCAGTGGTCTTTCTTTACGGAAAAATGAAGCAACTCCAAGATCCTGGATTATAAGACCGTCACAGACATCAGGAACACCACTTTCAATGAATTCACGAAGCTGACCGAATTCATTTTCCTTGACCAGAGTATTGACCGTAAGATATATCTTCTTTCCATAGACATGGGCAAAGTCTGCACATTCAAAAATCTCATCATAAGTGAAATTCCCGGCATATGCTCTTGCTCCGAACTTCTCAGCGGCCATATAAACAGCATCTGCACCGGATCTGAGCGCAGCATAAAAAGACTCCTTGCTGCCTGCAGGCGCAAGGAGCTCCGGTTTCATATTTAGGGTTGTCAGATGTTCAGACTTCATTCGGATCAGCGTTTATTGAAAGGAAACTGAACCGTTCCCTTATCATCGTCCTTATCACGTCCGGGTCCGCCCTTTACAAGCCTGGGCTCGGAAACGGGCTCGGGCACATCATCAAATAACGACTCCTGTCTGTACGAAGGAGCAGGTTCGGGCTTTTTTTCTTCTGCTTTAGGCTCAGGAGCTGACACAGGTTTTCCGGAAGGACCCGGTGCCGGTGCAGCTATAGGTCTTGCAGGTGCGGGCTTTTTTTCGGCGGCCTGTGAATTGGCTGTCCCGGGGGCCGTATTTACTGAAGTTCCGGGGCCGGGTGCGGGAGCCGATACGGGTCTTACCCCATCATGTGCGGGTTCGGGCTTGGTTTCAGCTTTAACATCCTGTCTGATCTCAGGTTTTGATTCTGCTCCCAGCTCGGAAACCGCTTCAGGCTTCACTTCTGGTTTAGATTCGGGCACAGGTGCAGGTTTGACATCGTTTTTAGCTTCAGGCTTAACTTCAGGTTTTGATTCAGGCTTAAGTTCAGGCTTGGTTTCAGGTCTTTTTTCGGATCTTACTTCAGGCCTTGATTCGGCTTTTATTTCAGATCTGGCGGGTTCGTTTTCTTTATCGGAATTCTGCCTTTTATCCTTGTTCCTGAGCTTTGCATCAAGCTGTATAAGCTTCTTGGAACTTTCAGCCATCTTGTCCTGAAGAGTTCTGACCTGCTCATCAGCCTTATCAAGTCTGCTCTGTGTGGTCACGATATCATGTTTGAGATTATATATCTCCTTATCCTTATCCTTGAGAATGTTTTCTACTTCCTCAAGTCTGTCATGGATCTTCATATAATCATCAGCAATGTTAAGCGCTACAAGAAGCATCTGCATCTCCTTGTTCTGGGATCTGAAAGATACAGTTGCCTTGCATTCGGAATGTTTCTTATTGAGATAATTGGCTACCTTCTGGGTATATTCGGCAGTTTCATAGCCTTTAAGAGTCAGGACCCTGCCTGCGATGATCACTTGTGTTTCGTTAATGTCAGACATATACCCCTCCGAAATAATCCTTCTTTAGAACAGTATATACTAATCATAATATATTTATCAATCGGAATGACACAGCCATCATGTCAGCCACATGTCAAGATGCTCTCTGGCAAGATCCGTTATCACCCTGCCCTTTGGAGTGCGCATAAGAAGACCGTTCTTGAGAAGATATGGTTCGTAGACATCTTCAAGAGTACCCGCATCTTCACCGGTTGCGGCTGCCAGGGTGTCCAGTCCCACAGGTCCTCCGTCAAACTTCTTAATGATAGTCTCGAGGATCATCCTGTCCGTATTATCAAGTCCGAGCTTGTCTATGGACATCAGGTCCATTGCTTCGATGGCAATGTCTTTTGTGATGATGCCGTCATATCTGACAAGAGCGTAATCCCTTACTCTCTTGAGCATCCGATTTGCAATTCTGGGAGTTCCCCTGCTTCTCTTAGCCAGCTCAAGTGCAGCGTCTTTTTCAATCTTTACATCAAGCTTTTTGGATGAGAAAAGAAGAACTTCCGAAAGCTCATCAGGTGTATAGAATTCCATATGGAACTGCTCACCGAATCTGTCTCTTAAAGGAGCCGTCAGCATATCAGCTCTTGTCGTTGCTCCGATAAGAGTAAAATGAGGGAGCGGCAGCCTTACACTTCGTGCTGATGATGAGGAATCCTTGCCGATCATCACGTCGATGGCAAAATCTTCCATTGCCGGATAAAGCACTTCCTCGACCTGACGGTTAAGCCTGTGGATCTCATCTATGAAGAGCATGTCCTTTTCCTGAAGGGAATTGAGGATCGCAGCCATCTCAGAAGGCTTTTCTATAGCAGGCCCCGAGGTGATCCTGATATGGGTACCCATTTCATTTGATATGATCCCCGCAAGAGTGGTCTTTCCAAGTCCGGGAGGTCCGTAAAGAAGGACATGATCGAGAGCCTCTCCCCTGGTCTTTGCGGCTTCTATCTGTATGATGAGCCTTTCCTTTATCGCTTCCTGTCCGATATATTCCTTAAGCCTCTGTGGCCTTAAAGAATGCTCGACCGGCTTGTCTTCTTTTGTCAGATTAGTTTCAATGCTTCTGGGCATGATGTTTCCTATTTACCGTAAAGTACTTTAAGTGCCAGGGACAAAAGAGTTCCGGAATCATAAGTTGAATGATCTTCTATGGAAAGAATGGCTTTTGAACTCTCCGATTCCGAATAGCCAAGAGATACAAGAGCGGCAAGAGCATCGCTCTCTTCGCTTCCAAAACTCTCCCTGGGCGTTACACTGACAGGATCAGATCCGAACTTTCTTGCGAGACTGTCATCAGAAAGATCGACTTTTCCTTTCAGCTCAATGATGATCTTCCCGGCTGTCTTGGCAGAAATTCCCTTTGCTTTGGAAAGAGACTTGATGTCATCGCTGATGACGGCATATCTCACGGAATCCGCATCCATTACCGAAAGCAGCGATAAGGCACTCTTAGGGCCCACACCCGAGACGGAAACCAGCTTTCTGAACATATCAAGGTCATCCCTGTCATCAAATCCATAGAGCTGGAAAGTGTCTTCGGAGACCTGAGTATAAGTATATAGTTTTACATGATCTCCTACCGAGCCGATCTGCCCTGAACATCTGGACGTAATGTTTACGTTGATGCCAAGGCCTCCGATATCCACAACACACATGTCGGCATCGAGAAAATCAAGAACTCCTTCAACAAATGCAAACATTATTTCTTGCTCTCATTGATGTAATTGACAAGCCCTTCTGCGGCAATGATCTTCTGCATGAACTCGGGAAAAGCCTGACCCTGATAAGTCGTGCCCTTTGTAATGTCGGTTATTATGCCGGTATTAAAATCAATCTCAACTTCATCACCGTCATTGATGCCTTTTGATGCCTCATGACACTCGATGATGGGAAGTCCGATATTGATGGCATTTCTATAGAATATCCTTGCAAATGTCTCTGCTATGACGCAGGAAATTCCTGAAGCCTTGATTGAAATAGGCGCATGTTCCCTGGATGATCCGCAGCCGAAATTCTTTGCAGCGACGATGATATCACCCTTGTTCATCCTTTTGGTGAAATCCTTGTCTATATCTTCCATGCAGTGCTCAGCAAGCTCGGCAGGATCCGAGGAATTAAGATATCTTGCGGGTATTATGACGTCGGTGTCAACATTATCACCGTATTTAAGTACATGTCCTTTAGCGTTATCCATTACAGCTCTCCATTCATGCTATATGTCTGATTAATTGGTTATCACTTATCATCACAGATCTTCGGGGCAGGCAATAATGCCTTTGACCGCACTTGCGGCAGCCACAGCAGGTGATGCAAGATATACTTCTGAATCAACATGTCCCATTCTTCCTACGAAATTTCTGTTCGTGGTGGAGACACATCTTTCACCCGCAGCCATGACACCCATATATCCGCCAAGGCAGGGACCGCATGTGGGAGTCGAAACTACGCATCCGGCTTCGATGAAGATCTTAAGAAGTCCTTCTTCAAGACACTGCATATATACAGCCTGTGTTGCGGGAATGACTATGACCCTCAGTCCCTTGGCAACATGTCTTCCCTTAAGTATCTCAGCCGCTATTCTCATGTCAGAGATCCTGCCGTTTGTACATGAACCAATGACGACCTGATCGATCTTAACATCGCCATCCTTGTGGATCTCATCAATCGTATGAGTATTCTCGGGAAGATGAGGGAAAGACACGGTAGGACGAAGTTTGGAAAGATCGATCTCTATTGTCTCGTCATATTCCGCATCAGCATCAGCTTCAAATACCTTGTACTCTCTGGTTGCATGCTCCTTAAGATATTCGACAGTCTTGTCATCAACAGGGAATATTCCGTTCTTTCCGCCGGCTTCGATGGCCATGTTGGCAACGGTGAATCTGTCATCCATTGAAAGTGATGCCACGCCGGGACCGGTAAATTCCATTGACTTATAAAGAGCACCGTCAACGCCTATCATTCCTATTATATGAAGAATGAGGTCCTTGCCACTCACATCCTTAGGAAGTGCTCCTGTGAGATTGAACTTAATGGCTGAAGGAACCTTGAACCATGCCTGTCCGGTAGCCATTCCTGCAGCCATGTCGGTGGATCCGACACCGGTTGAGAAAGCGCCGAGAGCTCCGTAGGTACATGTATGAGAATCGGCACCGATGATCACGTCCCCGGGCACGGTAAGTCCTTTTTCGGGAAGAAGTGCATGCTCAATGCCCATCTCACCGACTTCAAAATAATTGGTGATGTCATTTTTTCTGGCAAATTCCCTGACACATTTACAATGCTCAGCGGATTTGATGTCTTTATTGGGAACGAAATGGTCGGGAACAAGTGCAATCTTGTCCTTGTTGAACACTCCTTCCACATTCATCTTCTCAATCTCATGAATGGCAACAGGACTCGTGATATCGTTTCCGAGCACGAGGTCGAGATCAGCCATGATGAGATCGCCGGCTTTAACGGATTCTTTCCCGGCAGCCCTTGCCAGGATCTTCTGAGTCATTGTCATTCCCATAGGTAAAATCCTCATTTCTTCGTTGATAAATCAATATTTTTGCTTAATGCCAAAACATTAGTATTATAGCAAATCCGCCTGTGAATATCCAGCACAGAACATATCTGAATCTATGATTTTGGGCATATTTTCTATCTATAATTTTTTAAGACAATTACATTGAATTATTCTATCTCGCCTGCCATTCAGCATGTTATAAAAGCGAACCCTGTGAGGACCGTCGGTACTTAGTGAGAACGAGCTCTGCGAAGTTCGAGCTTAGTACCGCTACGGCCCGAGTCTGGGCCTGCAAGTGCATCCATGCACTTGCATACAGGCCTATGCTACATCCTGTAGCCGGAGCCGAAAGGCGCGTTCGCGTTATAATATGCTGAACGGCAGGCATCAGAAAAAAATGAAATTAATAGTACGAAAAAGGGAAGTCTGCATGAGACTTCCCTTTGATAAATGCATAATAGCTGATGCAATTAGTTGTTGATGAACTTGTCAGCTTCATTGTTCCAGCTGTAAAGCTTTCTTACTTCCTCACCAACCTTCTCGGACTGATGCTCTGCAGCAAGCTTTCTCATAGCCTGGAAATGAACCTGACGGCCTGAAGGGCTCATCTCCTGAAGGAACTCGGATGCGAAGGTTCCGTCCTGGATGTCCTTGAGGATCTGCTTCATAGCCTTCTTGGTATCTTCGGTAACGATCTTGGGTCCGGTGATGTAATCACCATACTCAGCGGTATTGGAAATGGAATATCTCATTCCTGCGAAACCTGACTGATAGATGAGGTCTACGATGAGCTTCATCTCGTGGATGCACTCAAAGTATGCATTTCTGGGATCATATCCTGCCTCAACAAGAGTCTCGAAGCCTGCCTGCATAAGTGCACAGACACCGCCGCAAAGGACAGCCTGCTCACCGAAAAGGTCAGTCTCGGTCTCGGTTCTGAAGGTGGTCTCAAGAAGTCCTGCTCTTGCTCCGCCGATTCCGAGTCCGTAAGCCTTTGCCATATCCCATGCCTTGCCGGTAGCGTCCTGATATACAGCGATGAGACAAGGGGTTCCCTTACCTGCCTGATACTCACTTCTTACGGTATGTCCGGGAGCCTTGGGAGCGATCATGGCAACGTCAACATCTGCAGGGGGCTTGATGCATCCGAAATGAATGTTGAAGCCGTGTGCGAACATGAGCATGTTGCCTGCCTCAAGATTGGGAGCAATGTCCTTCTTGTACATATCTGCCTGAAGCTCATCATTGATGAGGATCATGATAATGTCAGCCTTCTTGGCAGCTTCATCTGCGGTATAAACAGTAAATCCCTGCTCTTCAGCTCTCTTCCAGCTCTTGGAACCCTCATAGAGACCGATGATGACGTTGCATCCGGACTCCTTAAGGTTGAGAGCATGAGCATGACCCTGACTGCCATATCCGATAATGGCAATGGTCTTGCCCTCGAGAAGGGAAAGGTTACAATCCTGCTGATAAAAAATCTTAGCCATGATAAAAATACCTCCGTAAAATTTTTGGCTTATTAAGAACCGCTGGCAGCTGGCAGCCGGAAATCGGCTGTTTTGCCAAGGCGGAAACTCTAACAAAAGATCAGGGAAGATAAGTTACGTTCTCGCTTCCTCTTGAAAGTCCGGCAATACCGGTTCTTGCAAGTTCAAGGATCTCATGTCCGTCAAGAAGTCCGATAAACGCATCGATCTTGGACTGGTTACCGGTGATCTCTATGATGACCGAATCGGGAGCCACATCGATGATGTTTCCTCTGAAGATTCCGGCAAGTGATACCATGTTCTCTCTTTCGGAAGGAGCTGTCCTTACTTTTATAAGGCAGAGCTCTCTGTGAACGGAAGATTCTGCGGGAAGAGTCTTGATGTCTCTGACATCCTCGAGCTTTGCAACCTGCTTTTCGATCTGTTCGATTATCTCCTCGTCTCCGCAAGTCACAATCGTGATCCTGGAATACTTGGGATCCGCAGTAACGCCTGCAGTTATGCTCTCGATATTATATCCTCTTCTTGAAAAGAGTCCGGAAATACGGCTGAGCACGCCGGAATTATTGTCAGCAAGAAGCTGAAGAACTACTTTCTGCATATAGGTACCTTCAAAAAATATAGAGTAAAACCGTAACTTTTAATACTTTACCGCTTTACTATGTGAATGTCAACGACTACCTGTAATTAATATTTTCTCGTTCACGCAACACGATCCGTGCCAAAAACTAAATATCAGTTCTGTTCATTCTCCGAGCACTTGGACAGAGCAAGGGTTCCGGTTCTTGCTACTTCAACAACCGAGACGGATCTGAACATGTCAAGAAGCAGCTTGATCTTCTCAGGGGTGTCACAGATCTGGATCATCATGAAATGAAGGCTCATGTCTACAATCTCAGCTTTCATGACTTCACAGATCTCCATGATCTCCTGACGATTGTTCTTATTGTACTTGATCTTCATCAGCATCAGTTCCCTGCATACGCACTGGGATTCCGAATATGTCTTGACCTTGATGACATCGAGCTTTTTGTTGAGCTGTTTTTCTATCTGCTCAAGAGTTCTTTCATCCCCGGATGAAACAATGGTCATGTTTGAGACGGTATGATCATCGGTTTCACCGACGGCAAGTGAATCGATATTGAAATTTCTTCTGGAAAAGAGTCCGCTGACCTTGCTGAGGACACCGGCTCTGTTTTCTACTATAACTGAATAAATTCTCTTATCTTTCATTCGAAAATACCTCTTATTCGGGCTTGACCACATCGTTGGGATCAACGATGACTTCGAGCAGTACGGATTTTTTGTCATTAAGGAACTTCTTTATGACATCATCGGAATCCTTCATGTTCTTAAGAAGCAGATAATCAAAACCGTAAGCTGCGGCAATGTGGGAAAGATCCGGATCACCGTCAAGCTTGACCATTGAATATGCATCGTCATATGTATAATGCTGATACTCTCTTACCATTCCGAGATAACCGTTACGAAGTACGACTATCTTAGCCTGAACATTATGCTGAGCATATGTAGCGAGTTCACACATGGACATCTGGAATCCGCCGTCACCGCATACCGCAACGGTCTGTCTCTTCGGTGCGGCGATTTTTGCGCCAAGCGCAGCGGGGATGGCATATCCCATGGTTCCCATTCCGCCGCTGGTGAGCATCCTGCCTTTTCCGATGACTATGTTTGCACATGACCATATCTGATTCTGTCCGACATCCGCGACATAAATGCTGCCATCGATCATATCGGTCGTAAGCTTTCTGACGAATTCCGCGGGATCGACAAATTTCGCATTGGGTTTTCTGGAAGGCTTGAAGGCTTTCCTTGCAGCGGTAAGCTCTTTGATCCATGCAGAATAATCTCCGTCGATCTCCGAAGAGGTCAGTTCTTCAAGAATGCTCTCGGCATCTCCGACAAGAGGAATGGTTGATAATGCGTTCTTGCCTATCTCGGCGGGATCGACATCCATATGAATGAGAGTCTTGCTTCCGTTACTGATAAGTTCGGGTCTGTTAACTGCACGGTCTGCAACCCTTGCACCGATCATGATAATGACATCCGCGTCATTCATAGCCTTGTTGGCATAAGGCTTTCCGTTATTTCCTACCATTCCGAAATAAAGAGGATGCGCTGTCGGAAGAACTCCGATACCCATCATTGTAGAAACGACAGGGATATTCTTCTCCTCCGCAAATTTCTGCAGTTCGTCATCAGCGTCAGCAAGGAATACACCGCCGCCTGCGCAGATAAGAGGTTTCTTTGCATTATTGAGTTCTTTGATAACTTTCTTTATCTGTGCGGTATTACCTTTTACGGTAGGCTTATATGTTCTGAGATTGACTTCCTCGGGATAATGGAAGTTCTTAAGAGGCTGATTCTGAATATCTATGGGCACATCGATAAGAACGGGCCCTTTTCTTCCGGTAGATGCAATGTAAAAAGCTTCCTTCATGATACGGGGAAGATCCTGAGCATCCTTTACCAGATAAGAATATTTGACAAAAGATTCAACAGCTCCGGTTATGTCAGCTTCCTGGAAGACATCTGATCCGAGGAGTTCGGAATTGACCTGTCCGGTAATTATGATCATGGGTATGGAATCGGCAAATGCAGTGGCAATGCCGGTGATGACATTTGTAGCCCCCGGACCGCTTGTGACGGCACAAACTCCGGGCTTTCCGGATATTCTTGCTTCTCCGCTTGCCATATGAGCTGCATTCTGCTCTGTTCTTACGAGAATGGTCCTGATATCGGACTGAAGAATGCTGTTATAGAAAGGGCATATCGCCACTCCGGGATATCCATATACATTCTTGACGCCCTCGATCTCAAGGCATTTAACTATCGCGTCTGCACCAATCACTGTTAGATCCTCCATTTATTTCAGATTAGCTTATCTTCATAAGCATCATTCGGGCATTTCCAAAAGCCTTTTAGCTACCTTAACGGCCTCGGCAGCGTCTTCGGAATATCCGTCAGCACCGATCTCTTTAGCATAATCTTCGGTAACACAGGCTCCTCCGATCATTACTTTTATATCGAGTCCCTTTTTCCTGACCAGGTCGACGGTTTCCTTCATGTGGATCATTGTCGTTGTCATAAGGGCCGAGAGACAGATGATCTTCGATCCGGTCTTCACCGCTGCTTCCACGATGTCTTCCGCTTTTATGTCCTTGCCGAGATCATGAACATCGAAACCGTAGTTTCCAAGCATCATTGCAACAAGGTTCTTTCCGATGTCGTGAATGTCTCCTTCAACGGTTGCTATCACAACACTGGGAGCATCATTAGCCGAATTCATTTCCTTAAGAACAGGTTCTATCACGGCGATCGCACTCTTCATGCTTTCTGCCGATGATATCAGCTGGGGAAGGAAATATTTACCTTTGTCGAAAAAGACACCAACCTTATTGATCGCAGGTATAAGAGCATCATTTAAAATGTCGGAAGCGCTCTTTCCTTCTTTTAATGCATTTTCGGTAAGAGAAGGTGCTGCTGATTTATTACCGCTAACGATAGCTTTATAAAGCGGAAAAAGATCTTCGGGGATTCCGGCTTCATCATCAGAAACCGAAGGTTTGGCAGACGCAGCAGCCGTTCCCTTGCCAGTGCTTTCCGCACTCCTGAGAAGTTCTTCTTTGGTTTCCCTTGCCTCTTTAAGTCTTGCCGCAGTTTCGATATAGGCAATGTCGCTTTCTTCCTTGTTCAAAAGAAGGTCGGTGGCTCTTGCCGCAGCAACAAGGAGTTCCTGAGCAGGATTGGAAATTGCCATTGTAAGACCGTTAGCTATGGCAAGAGTAAGGAACGCCGAATTGACATAGCTTCTTTCCGGCAGTCCGAAAGAGATGTTGGAAAGGCCGGTAATAGTGGCAAATCCGTTATCATGAGCATACTTAATGGTTTCAAGAGTCTTTACGCCCTGACTCTGATCGGCACCGACAGTCTGCACAAGTCCGTCAACAACGATGTTATCCTTAGTAAGGCCGAGCTCGATGGCTCTTTTATATATGATGTCTATTATTTCCTTTTTCTCATCAAGATCCTTGGGAAGACCTTTTTCGGAAAGAGGCAAAAGAATGAAAACAGCACCGTATTTTGCAACCTGAGGAAGGAGTTTTTCAAACTTGGCAGGCTCCAGAGAAACCGAATTGATGAGTGCTCTTCCGGGGTAATGTCTGAGAGATTTTTCCAGTATCTCGGGAGAACTCGAATCAAGGCAAAGAGGGAGCGATGTGGCCTGAGTTACTTCGTCGATAACTCTGAGCATCATCTCCATCTCATCGATGCCGCTCATTCCGACATTTATGTCGAGAACTCCGGCTCCGTTTTCTTCCTGCTCTCTTGCAAACTGAAGAACCCTGTCGGTATTGCCTTCACGCAGTTCAGCCTGTAAGGCCTTTTTGCCGGTGGGGTTGATCCTTTCGCCTACGATAATGAATCTTCCGTCAAGGCCGAAAGAAAGGGTCTGTCTTTCACTGGAAAGATATCTGATGCCGTCTTTTCTGTATTCTTTTCTGAGAACGGGACCGCGTCCGAATTTCTTATTGATTGCCTCAATGTAAGAAGGTTCGGTTCCGCAGCACCCTCCGATTATCTGGGCTCCCGATTCGATAAGAACGGTCATCTCTTCGGCAAAGGTATCAGCATCCATACCGTAAACCGTCTTATGGTTTTCATCCAGTTCCGGAAGTCCGGCATTAGGCTTGGCAATTATCGGGATCCTTGTAGCTTTTGCCATGTCCGAGACTATTGAAGCCATTGCGGCAGGACCGGTCGAACAGTTCACGCCGATGGCATCCGCTCCCAGGCTTTCGCATACAACAGCTACAGTTGTTGCATCACTTCCGAAAAGTGTTCTGCTGTTAGATTCAAAAGAAAGAGTGACCATCACCGGAAGATCGGTGGTCTCCATAGCAGCTATGAGTGCAGCTCTTGTTTCGGCAAGGCTGATCATTGTCTCAACGACAAGAAGGTCGCAACCGTACTTTTCAAGAAGCTTTATCTGTTCTTTATAGATATCTATCAGATCTTCGAGTTCAAGAGGACCGATGGGCTTAAGCTGCTTGCCGGTCATCGTGATGTCACCCGCAACAAGAACCTTTCTGTCCTTACACTCATCAGCAGCTTTTTTCGAAATTCCAACAAGAGTCTTTATGAGTTCTTCCTGTTCATTCTGAAGACCGTATTCTTCAAGTTTAAGAGAATTGGCTGTGAAAGTAGGCGCATAGAGAATATCAGAGCCGGCTGCAATGAACCTTCTCTGAATGTCTAACATGGCATCCGGATGTTCCGATACCCATTTTTCCGTGCATACACCTCCGGGCATTCCGGCTTTGTTAAGATTAGTTCCGCTAGCACCGTCAAGATATACGATCCTGTCTTTTACAAATTCTCTGAATTCCTGTTTAGTCATGATTCATCAGTATGTGCTGTCAAAATGCTTTCCAAATACAACATATGCCTTATTTTATTACATTTGCAGACATTTTTGAATAGGATATTTATCTATCAGTACTGTCATATTTGTTACATCTGTTGATGAGCATATTACGTAAGCGCACTCTTGAGTGCCGTCGGTACTTAACGAATGCGAACAAAGTGAAGCATGAGTTTAGTACCGCTACGAGCACGACAAGGGCCTGCAAGTGCATCCTTGCACTTGCAATCAGGCCTTGCTACATCCTGTAGCAGAAGCCGAAAGGCGTGTGCGCGACGCAATATGCTCATCATCAGATAATATAAAAATAGGGCAAAGATATATACAAAAAAAGCGGCAGATGTTACTCTGCCGCCTTAGTTGTATCATCTCTCTTCTATGGGCTTGTATGCGACATGCTCACCTACATACTTGAAAGCAGGTCTTACGATCTTGCCGCCATTGATGAGCTCTTCGAGTCTGTGTGCACTCCAGCCGGACATTCTTGCTATTGCGAACAGTGGAGTGAACAGTTCCTCGGGAATGCCGAGCATACTGTAGACGAGTCCGCTATAGAAGTCGACATTTGCACATACAGGCTTCAGGATACCCTTGTTCTCGGTAATGAGCTTCTTGGCGATCCTTTCGACCCTGTCATAGAACTCGAATTCGGAAACAAGTCCTTTCTCTACAGCAAGGGTTCTTGCGTATTCCTTGAGAAGAACCTCTCTGGGATCGGAAAGAGTATAAACCGCATGACCGATTCCGTAGATAAGTCCCGCGCGGTCAAATGCCTGCTTATCGAGGATCTTCTTAAGGTAAACTTCTATCTCCTTCTCGTCCTCTAAGTTTACGATGTTCTCCTTAAGATTCCTGAACATCTCCTGAACCTTAAGGTTTGCTCCGCCGTGCTTGGGTCCTTTCAAAGATCCTATGGAAGCTGCGGTCGAGGAATATGTATCGGTACCGGAAGAAGTTACGACATGAGTCGTGAAGGTCGAGTTGTTTCCTCCGCCGTGATCAGCATGCACGATAAGTGCGATGTCGAGAACCTTTGCTTCAAGCTCGGTATAATGACCGTCAGGTCTGAGCATCTGAAGAATATTCTCGGAAAGAGAAAGATTCTTTTTGGGATTCCTGATGATAAGAGCCTCATCCTTCCTGAAATGCATGTATGAATGATAAGAATATACAGCAATAAGAGGAAGCTTATTGATGAGCTCAAGGCACTGTCTGAGGACATTCTCGGAAGAAATGTCATCAGGCTTGGGATCATATGTATAAAGAGTCAGGACGCACCTCTGGAGTGCATTCATTATATTTCCGTTAGAAGCTTTCATGACAACGTCACGAACAAATCTCGCACCAAGGTCCTGCAGCGAACTTGAAACGTGGAGATAGGATTCAAGCTCCTGTCTGTTGGGAAGGTGTCCGAACAAAAGAAGGAATGACACCTCCTCAAATCCATGAATCCTGTCACCGAGATTATTGACAATATCCATGACATTGATGCCCTGATAATAAAGTCTTCCGTCGCAGGGAACCTTATCACCGTCAACGATGTCAAATGCCACGACATCGGAAACTTCGGTAAGTCCGGTCAAGACGCCTTTACCGTTAGAGTCACGAAGACCACGCTTTACGTCGTACTCCACATAAAGATTATTGTCTATCTTAGGAACGTGATGAAGCTCCGAAATAAGAAAATCAACATCAGACTTGATCTCCTCCATCTCCATCAGATCCGGCATTTCGATTTTCTCTTTATCTTCGTACATTGATGCCTCCAAATGTATTTTCTCTTGTACCCGTGTATCTATGTATACAACATATAGATACAAAAAGCAAGGCTAAATACTTTTTATCTGCAAAAAAGGGACAGACGTTTGATAAAACGAATGTCCCTGAATCGGTAAATACGATGAAACGCTCAGGCTCTGAGCACGCCTTCTTTCATTGCTTTCACATAATCATATATAAGCGGGCCGGCAGCCTTGCCATACTGTTCCACTAACTTGACTATGGCAGAACCCACGATCGCTCCGTCTGAGATCGAAGCCATCTTCTCTGCCGTCTCAGGATCCGAGATTCCGAAGCCTATCGCGCAGGGGGTGTCAGTGACGTGCCTGATGTTTTCGATTATGGGCTTAAGATCCGTGGAGATGTCTTTTCTCATGCCGGTTACGCCCATCGAGCTAACTACATAGATGAATCCTTTTGCCTCGGAAGCGATCATCTTAACTCTGTCTTCGGACGTCGGAGCAACCATAGAGATGAATTCAACATCATATTTCAGTGAAACGGATTCCATCTCTTCTTTTTCTTCATAAGGCATGTCGGGAACGATCACTCCGCTTACGCCAAGTCCCCTGCATTTTGAGAAGAACTTATCATATCCGTAATGAAAGATCAGATTCGCATAAGTCATGAAGCAAAGAGTCACATCGCTTTCTTTTCTGACCCTTGCTACCATTTCAAAAACCTTGTCGGTAGTGGTTCCGGCTTTAAGAGCCCTGACATTGGCATTTTGGATCACAGGCCCCTCTGCTACGGGATCGGAAAAAGGAATTCCGATCTCGATTATGTCGGCACCGGCATCCGCCATCTTCAGAATAAAATCATAAGTCGATTCAATGTCGGGATCGCCTGCGGTGATGAAAGTGATAAATGCTTTATTATTCGGATTTTTGTCGAATGAATTCCTTATTTTGTCAGTCATGAAGGTCCACCCCCCTGTATCTGGCTATTGCCGCAACATCCTTGTCACCTCTTCCCGAGATGTTGATAATTATGCTCTGGTCTTTTGAGTATTCCTTTGCTATCTTCATCGCATAAGCAACTGCATGTGAACTTTCGATCGCGGGAATGATGCCTTCTGTGCGTGACAGATACTCAAAAGCTTCAACCGCTTCATCATCGGTCACAGGAACATACTGAGCCCTGCCTATTGAATTAAGATAAGCATGCTCGGGACCTATTCCGGGATAATCGAGACCTGCTGAGATCGAATAAACAGGTGCGATCTGTCCGTACTCGTTCTGGCAGAAAAGAGACTTCATGCCATGGAAGATGCCGAGTGTTCCGGTAGCTATCGTTGCTGCGGTCTCATAAGTATCTACGCCCTTTCCTGCAGCCTCGCATCCAATGAGCCTGACGTCCTTATCTTCTATGAAATTATAGAAAGCACCAATGGCATTGGAACCGCCTCCGACGCATGCGATCACGGCAGCGGGAAGCTTGCCTTCCTTTTCGAGGATCTGTGCTTTTGCTTCTTTGGAAATGACTGACTGAAAATCACGAACTATAGTGGGAAAAGGATGAGGTCCCATGACGGAGCCGAGACAGTAATGAGTATCATCCGTCCTGCTGCTCCACTCCTTCATTGCATCATTGACGGCATCCTTAAGTGTCATAGTTCCTGTGGTGACAGCATTGACCTTGGCGCCGAGAAGTTCCATTCTGTAGACATTAAGAGCCTGCCTTATGGTATCCTCTTTGCCCATGAAGATCTCACACTCCATGCCGAGAAGAGCCGCAACGGTTGCTGTCGCAACTCCGTGCTGTCCGGCTCCTGTTTCCGCAATCAGTCTGGTCTTGCCCATTCTTTTGGCAAGAAGAGCCTGTCCAATGCAGTTATTGAGTTTGTGTGAACCGGTATGATTGAGGTCTTCTCTCTTAAGATATATCCTGGGACCACCGAGGTCCTCGGTCATCTTCTCAGCAAAATAGAGTCTGGAAGGACGACCTGCATATTCATTCAAAAGGGATTCGAGTTCTCCCGTAAAAGAAGGATCATTCTTGGCTTCATTATAGCTTTCCTCAAGCCTGATGAGTTCGTTCATCAGAGTTTCGGAAATGTATTGTCCACCGAATTCTCCAAATCTTCCTTTGCTCATAAGTATCCTTTCGCTTGAACGGAAAAGTTTCCGTTAAAAGTTGATTCCGTGTGCTTCGTTTACGGCCTGAATAACAAGATCTTCATCCTTATGACCGCCCTTATCTACTGAAGAACTCATGTCAACGGCATATAGTCCGGAGCCTTTAAGATCTTTACATGCTTCCGTGATATTTCCGGGACCGAGTCCTCCTGCGAGGATGAAAGGTCTCTTGCAGTCTTTTATCTTTGACCAGTCGAATTTCTCGCCGCTTCCCGTTCCCGAGTCAAACATGATCATGTCGGCAGCAGAGCTTTCAGCCTTTGCCAGATCAAAATTTTCATCGACCTTGAATACCTTGATTATGCTTCCTTCGCCGGACTTGAGCTCATTTATGTAATCATCGGATTCATTGCCGTGAAGCTGGACAATGTCAATGAGTCCGTTATATATGAGTCTCTTGATCCTGGAGGGGTCATCATCAACAAAGACACCGACTCTCTGAATCTGGGGATCTATGAATTTGGAAAGAAGCTTGGCCGTCTCCTCGGAAACGGTCCTCTTATATCCTTCTGTCAGGATAAAGCCTACATAATCGGGCATAGCCTCATTAACAGCGCTTGCGTCACCGGGAGTCCTAAGCCCGCAGATCTTGATCTTCATACCTGAATGCCTCGTAAATACCTTAAACAGCTTTTCTTATCGTCGCTTTTCATAAGTGTTTCACCGACGAGCACTGCATTGACTCCGCTTTTTTCAAGGCTTTCTACCTGACTCCTTTCGGAAATGCCGCTCTCTGAAACAAAAAGTATACCGCTCGGTACTTTATCACGCAGAGTAAGAGCATTCAAGGGATTTACGGAAAAATTTCTTAAATTTCTATTATTTACACCGATAAGCCTGGCACCGAGCCCGATCGCCTTTTCAATCTCTTCGGCGTCATGGCATTCCGTAAGTGCGGAAAGCCCGAGAAGGTCTGCAATGTCGAGATACTCACAGAGCTGATCATCCGACAAAAGAGAAACTATGAGGAGCACGGCATCAGCCCCCAGAACCTTGGCCTGATAGATCATATACTCATCAACGGTAAAATCCTTGCGAAGTACGGGTATCGTGACCTGTGACTTTATCTGAGTCAGATATCTGTCGTTTCCGAGGAACCAGTTAGGCTCGGTCAGAACAGATATCGCATCGGCACCTGCTGCTTCATAATCAAGCGCTATCTTAAGATATGGAAAATCTCCGGCAATGATGCCTTTTGAAGGTGATGCCTTCTTGACTTCACATATAAAAGAGATGTTCTCTTTTCTGAGCGCATTCTCAAAAGGAAAACCGGTATCAGGGTTCAAAGACTCAGCCTTCGCTTTGATTTCCGAAAGGCTCATCTGAGCTTTGTAATCCTCTACCCTGCCTTTAGTGAAATCTGCAATTTCATCTAAGATAGTTCTTTCCGCCATCGCATTCTACCTAATATATGATCATTGACGTTTCATGCCCCTGACAGTTCATCAAGCGGCATTAGTTGCCTTTATGACTTCCTGGAGCTTCTCATAAGCTTTTCCACTGTCGATCATCTCAGCGGCAAGCTTGATGCCATCTGCAAGAGACTCGGCAGCACCACCGATATAAAGTCCGGCACCTGCATTCATGAGCACGCAGTCACGCTTTGCACCCTTTGCGCCGAGAAGTACCTGTCTCGTGAATTCCGCATTTTCTTCGGGAGTTCCTCCAACAAGGTCCTGAGGAAGACTTCTGGAAAGTCCGAATTCTTCGGGAGTGATGGTGTATCTCTTAAGCTCATGATCTTCACCAAACTCAACGACTTCGGTAGGACCTGCCGATGATATCTCATCAAGTCTCTCCTTGCCGTAAACGATCATTCCGCGCTTTGCTCCGAGATTCATAAGAACCTTTGCAATGGGCTCAAGAAGGGATTCATCATACACACCGAGTATGAATCTGTTTGAAAAAGCGGGATTGGTAAGGGGGCCGAGAATGTTGAACACCGTCCTGATTCCGAGTTCCTTACGGATGGGTCCGACATACTTCATGGCTGAATGATACTTTTGTGCAAAAAGGAAGCAGTATCCTGTATCCCGGAAAACCTTCTCATTCTTATCGGGATCAATAGTGATGTTAACTCCGAGAGCTTCGAGCACATCAGCAGCACCGCACTTTGATGAAGCGGATCTGTTGCCGTGCTTGGTGAGCTTTACGCCTGCAGCGGCGATGACAAAAGCGGAAGTGGATGAAATGTTGTATGAAAGAGATTTGTCTCCGCCGGTTCCGACTATCTCAAGCGTATCGCAGCCGGTATTAAGCCTGGTAGCCATTGCTCTCATTGCCTCTGCGGACCCCGTGATCTCATCGATGGTCTCGCCCTTCATTGAAAGTGCTACGAGGTATGCACTCTTCTGGACATCATCTGCCTCGCCCTTCATTATCTCATACATGACGTCTCTTGCCATCTCATATCCGATATCTTCTTTGTTAACAAGTTTCTTGGTAGCTTCTGTGATCAGCATTTTATTTCTCCTTATCTGATGAATTGTCTGACGGCATGAATATATATGCCGCGTGTGATCGCCTTTGGTACGTTCTACAGTAGATAAGTACGCCAGAGTTTATATAATCTTTTGTATGACATATTCCTGTACATTTTTGCAACCTCGGAAAATAAAAAAGCCCTTGCCTGATATAGATCAGACAAGGGCGTCATTAACGCTGTGCCACCTTGCTTCGGAATCTGTAAGATTCCCTCTTTACGGATACCATCATATCCCTTCTCTGTAACGGGAGTTCCCGTCGCATAATACTTAAGCTTTTCGCTTGTTCCATGCGCCCTCGACGGTCCATTTGAATGGTAGCTTTCCGACCTTTCTCAGCATCCGGTCTCTCTGTAGGTTCTTATCCAGACTTTATCTCCGTCTCAACGGTTTACTATTTATTTTTTATCACTTTAAACCAATGAAGTGTATGTGTCAATATATTTTTTTATCTGCCGCCGGCAAAATATACCAGACAGGCACAGACAAGCGCGATGCCGACAACATCGAGTATGTTGAATATCCTGAAAAACCGGCCAAGGGCGGAATCTCTCTTTTCCGCAGGAAGCAGCTTTTCAAAAGGAATGCGGATCTCCCAGGAATGAGGTATGCATTCGATCAGTATCACTCCGTTAGCCACGACATTCATGATATTCACAACAGGCATGATACCCATCTTTATCATCGGAGTGCTGTTTAGCGTTGCGGCAAACCCAAGATATGAAAGCATATCCGCACCCAGCAGTGTTGCCGAAACAAACAGCATGATAATGGAAAAAATGATGGATGCGGTCCTTTGAACAAGTGAGGAAACTATGGTGAGAATGCTGGTAAAATAGAATGCCAGATATATAACGATCGTTGTTCCCCACCAGTCCATTATTGAGTTTTTATACATGAAAAAGCAGATGACTTTATATAAAAGCGTCCCTGCGCCCAAAATAAAGCCAAACTGCTTTTTATTAAATGATTTATTCCGGTTATCCAAATGCCGATCCCTTAAATGTTATTTCAGAAGTGCAACTGTCTCACGTGCGATCGCAAGCTCTTCGTTAGTGGGAATGACCATTACCCTGACAGGGCTGTCGGGATTGCTGATGTCGATCTCCTCACCTCTTTTGTGATTGTTCTCTTCGTTTATGGTAACTCCGAGATATCCGAGATATTCACAGACAAGAGTCCTTACAATCGCTGCATTTTCACCGATTCCTGCAGTAAAGCAAATAGCATCGACTCCATTCATAGCAGCAACATATGCTCCGATGAACTTGGCAGTCCTGTAACAGAACGCCTCTACAGCCTGGGTAGCAAGTTCGTTACCGTTATTCATCGCATCTTCAAGATCCCTGAAATCGGATGAAAGATCTCCGCTCATTCCGTAGACACCGGACTTTTTATTAAGAACGTTCATCACGCCGGGAAGATCGAGTTTTTCCTTATTTGCAATGAATTCAAGGATTGCAGGATCAAGCTCACCTGATCTGGTTCCCATGATGAGTCCTTCAAGAGGAGTAAGACCCATTGATGTATCAACGCACTTGCCGTTCTTTACTGCAGATACGGAAGCTCCGTTTCCGAGGTGACAAACAATGATCTTCAGATCATCATAGTTTTTTCCGAGAAGCTCTGCGCATCTGTGTGAAACGTATGAATGAGATGTGCCGTGGAATCCGTAACGGCGGATCTTGTACTTCTCATAATATGCATGAGGAAGTCCGTAGAGATATGCCTTGGGAGGCATGGTCTGATGGAATGCGGTATCAAACACTGCTACCATCGGAGTGCCGGGCATGAGCTTTCTGCAGGCATCAATACCGATGAGGTTAGCGGGATTATGAAGAGGAGCAAGATCGTTGCACTCTTCGATCGCCTTTATGACTTCATCATTAATGACAACGGATGACGCAAACTTCTCACCGCCATGTACTATCCTGTGACCCACAGCATCGATCTCGTCAAGACTCTTAAGAACACCGGTCCTGTCATTGGTAAGTTTCTCAAGAACAAGCTTGATCGCATTGGTGTGATCGGGCATGGGACTTTCTTCTGTTTCCTTATCTCCGCCCGCAGGCTGATAACTGATCCTTCCGTCTATTCCTATTCTTTCACAAAGTCCCTTTGCAACCCACTCTTCCGTTTCGGAATCGATGAGCTGATATTTAAGTGACGATGAACCGCAATTGATGACAAGTATCTTCATTACATGATCTCCTAACATATATTTTGATCTGATGACTGTGTCCGATAAATACGGCCATTTCGGTATCAGAGCTTAGTATCTTCCATTTTCGAGCTTTTTGATCCTGCGAACAGTTACTGTGAAATCTGCGCCTGAACAGCTGTAAGTGCAACAACACCGACTATATCCTGCCATGAACAGCCTCTTGAAAGGTCGTTGACAGGCTTGGCGATTCCCTGAAGCATCGGTCCGTATGCCTCTGCTCCGCCAAGACGCTGGACAAGCTTATATCCGATATTTCCCGCATCAAGATTAGGGAAAATAAGAACGTTTGCCTTGCCGCCTACGGGTGAACCGGGAGCTTTATTCTTGGCAACCGAAGGAACAAGAGCGGCATCGGTCTGAAGTTCACCGTCGATCACAAGATGAGGGAACTTTTCCTGAGCGATCCTGGTAGCTTCGGCAACTTTGTCAACAAGAGCATGCTTTGCTGATCCCTTAGTGGAATGGCTGAGCATAGCGATTACGGGCTTGGGGCCGATAAGTGACTTGAATGACCTTGAGGATGACTCTGCAATATAAGCTAGTTCCTCGGAATTGGGATCCTGGTTAAGTCCGCAGTCGGCGAAAATGAATGCTCCGTTATCTCCCATGTCCTTGAACACGGTATCAACGATAAAGAATGCGGAAACAAGCTTAACGCCGGGTGCAGTCTTAAGGATCTGAAGAGCAGGTCTCAGAGTATCTGCGGTTGAATGACATGCACCTGCAACCATTCCGTCGGCATCATTATTTTTGACCATCATGATACCGAAAGTAAGATAATCCTTGTGAAGGATCTCGGTAGCCTTTTCTATGGTCATTCCCTTTGCCTTACGGGTCTCATAGAGAAGATTGATGTATGTCTCCATTTTGTCGGTATTCTCGGGATCGATTATCTTAACATCTTCAAGATCGATCTCAAGCCATCCGGCACCATCATGGATCTTCTCTTCATTGCCGATCAAGATGATATTGGCAATGCCTTCCTTTATGATCTCTGCTGCTGCAAGAAGTGTTCTCTTGTCATTGCTTTCCGGAAGAACGATGGTCTTCTTGTCTATCTTGGCTCTTTCTTTAATCTGATCTATATATGCCATACCTGCTCCTTTGAAAAATACGAAACCCTGAAAGGGCTTACATTGTGATTATTCTTTGATTTATGACGACTTTTATATTATACTGTATTCATATCTTACAGACAAGAAATCACTTCCAAAATTCTTGTACATTTTTACATACAATCCACTGTATTCTTGTTAATTTTTTGGCAGACTTTTATATAATTCTGCCTTATAGAATACACTTTTCTTTTGAGGAATAAGATGACAACTGCAGGAATCATCGCAGAATATAATCCTTTGCATAAAGGCCACGAATACCATATTCAGCGCACCAGGGAAGAAACCGGCGCTGATTTTGTAGTGGTTGCGATGAGCGGTAATTTTGTTCAAAGAGGTGCTCCTGCCATTCTTGACAAATATACCAGGACCAGATCCGCTCTTGATGCGGGAGCCGATATCGTCATCCAGATACCTCCGATGTATTCGCTCTCTTCCGCTGAGTATTTTGCCAAAGGCGCGGTTTCAGCACTTATAAATTCCGGCGTGGTTCAGTATTTATCCTTCGGTTCGGAAGCAGGCAAGATCGATGATCTTAAAAAGACTGCAACTATCCTCGCAGAGGAACCTCCCGAGTTCAAGAAAGCTCTTCAGAAACATTTAAAATCAGGCATCGCATATCCCGGTGCCAGAACAAGAGCGCTTATTGACTGCTGTCCGGACATGACAAATCTGACAGAATTCATGTCCTCTCCCAATAACATTCTGGGAATCGAATATCTGAAAGCTCTCATAAGGTCGGATTCAAGGATCAAGCCCATTACCATCAAGAGAATGGGGGCCGGATATAATGACCCTTATACTCCCGGACAGGCCGGAGTATCGTCCAAAGCAATACGAGAGGCTGTTTCATATGGAGGCAGTCTTGAAGGTCTCAGGGATTATATGACGGAACTGTCATACAATCAGCTTAAAGAAGCAATAGATAATAAGCTTACTATAAGTGAAAATGATTTTTCGCAAATGCTGATCTATAAGCTTATTGCAGAAAGAGAAACAGGATTTACCAGATATCTTGATGTTGCCGAAGATCTGTCCGACAGGATCGTGAACAATCTGGACAAATACAGAAGTCTTTCGGATTTCTGCAATCTGCTTAAGACCAAAGACAAGACTTACACAAGAATAAGCAGATCACTATTCCACATCCTGCTTGGAATCAGGGAAGAGACTCTTCAGGCAACTGATTATACCGGAACATGCCAGTACATAAGGATACTCGGATTCAGAAAATCCGCGGAGTCTCTTGTTTCAGAAATGAAATCTTCTGCTTCCGTTCCGATAATCACAGGATATAACGATGCGATCAAGAATCTGTACTCGGAACCGATGAAGCAGCTTAAGGATGAAAGCCGCATTGAAGATCTGTATTTTGCCGTGCAGACTCTCAAATCCGGCATTCCTTCCAAGCCCGACATGAGCAGGCCTCTCATCGTTCTTTAAATGTAACTTATTATCTAATGGCCGGCTAAGATTATATTTGTGCAGCCCGCATTTGCAGGCGCTAAAAGTCCCCCGCATATAACCGGTTCCCGAAGGCACATGTTTGAGCAGTTCGCGCAACTTAGCGCGAACGTCGCGAGTTGCCTGAGGGCGGTTATGCTAATGCGGGGGACTTGTGCGACTAAAAAGCAAATGCATGGCAAGCAAATATAACTTAGCCGGCCATATATATTTAGTTCTTGAAAGAATGAATGGGAGCCGGTATCCTTCCGGTGCGGCTTATGAACGCATCGCAGGAATACTTGTTAACAGGCATTACGGGAGCCCATCCGAGAAGACCACCGAACTCAACACGGTCTCCTACATTCTTGCCGATGACAGGAATAAGCCTGACTGCTGTTGTCTTGGCATTGACCATTCCGATCGCCATCTCATCTGCAATGATTCCGGATATGGTAGCAGGCGTTGTGTCGCCGGGGATTGCTATCATGTCAAGTCCGACGGAACATACGCAGGTCATTGCTTCAAGCTTTTCAAGAGTAAGAGCTCCGCAGAAAGCAGCATCGATCATTCCCTGATCCTCGGATACGGGGATGAAAGCACCGCTGAGACCTCCGACATATGAAGAAGCCATGACTCCACCCTTTTTGACCTGATCGTTAAGAAGTGCCAGAGCTGCTGTGGTTCCGGGTGCACCGGCTTTTTCAAGTCCAATCTCACAGAGAATGTCTGCAACGGAATCTCCGACAGCAGGCGTGGGAGCAAGCGAAAGATCAACAATCCCAAAAGGAACACCGAGCTTTTCAGATGCCTCCTTTGCAACGAGCTGACCTACGCGGGTCACCTTAAATGCAGTCTTCTTGATAGTCTCACAGAGAACCTCAAACGACTCTCCTCTTACTTTTTCAAGAGCATATTTTACAACTCCGGGGCCGCTGACACCGACATTGATAATGCGGTCCGCTTCGGTGACGCCGTGGAAAGCACCGGCCATGAAGGGATTGTCATCGGGTGCATTGCAGAACACAACCAGCTTTGCGCATCCGAGTGAATCTTTATCCGCAGTCATTTCAGCCGTCTTATGGATCATCTCACCCATGAGCCTAACTGCATCCATGTTGATGCCGGTCTTGGTTGATCCGAGATTAACTGATGAGCAGATGAATTCAGTTGAGGCAAGTGCTTCGGGGATCGATCTGATAAGAAGTTCCTCAGCCGGGGTCATGCCCTTGCTGACGAGTGCGGAATACCCTCCAAGGAAATTGACTCCCGTCTCCTTTGCTGCCTTATCAAGAGACTTTGCAAGCTTTACAAAATCATCGGTCGACCTGACGGCTGAAGCTCCGATTATGGAAATGGGAGTGATGGATATCCTCTTGTTTACGATGGGGATACCGTATTCGCCCGATATCTCTTCACCGGTCTTCACCAGATCCTTTGCCGATCTTGTGATCTTGTCATAAACCTTATCGCAGGTCTTGTCTATGTCCGAATCAATGCAGTCGAGAAGGCTGATGCCCATTGTTATGGTACGGACATCGAGATTTTCCTTCTCGATCATTTCATTTGTTTCGGATACTTCAACACGGTTGATCATTTTTTATTTTTCCTCATTCATATTCAAACATCATGATCCTGCATTAAATGCGGTGCATCATGTCAAAAATTTCTTCCTTCTGGCACTTGATCGATACACCGATCTCTTTTCCGAGTTCATCCAGACCGGAAACAAGAGTCTCAAAAGAATCCTTCATTCCGGCAATGTCAACGATCATCATCATGTTAAAATATCCGGAAACGATGGTCTGGGATATATCGAGAATGTTTACATTTTCATTAGACAGATAGGTGCAGGTCTTAGCTATGATGCCGACTGTATCCTTGCCTACGACCGTGATGATTACTTTTTCCATTTCTACTCCTTTTGTAACTTTAGTTACTTTATACTTCTATGCATTCACTGGGCTCATCTCTTTTAGCCACGCATATGTCAAAATCGGAAGCCCTGTAAGGATTATCTGCCATTGTTATCTCCCACCTCACTGATTCAAAAGCAAGTTCCGGATAGTTGTTTTCCATGGACAAATGTCCGAGATATATCCTTTTCATGTTATCGTGCAGTACCCTGGATAACAGCTTGCCGGAGGACTCATTCGAAAGATGTCCTTTATCACTTTTTATTCTTAGTTTCAGAGGATAAGGATAACGTCCCGTCTCAAGCATTCTGATATCATGATTGGACTCTATAAGAAGAGTGTCCATACCCTGCAGGCAATCAACCGTATAATCAGTGTAACATCCAAGATCCGTGCAGACGGCGATCCTTTTCCCGTTTCCAAAAAATCTGTAAGCAACAGGATCGGCAGCATCATGTGATATGGTCATCGGATTGACGGTTATGTCACCTATCGAAAATTCTTCATCAGATCTGACAATCCTGAATAAAGATCTGTCAATGTTTCCAAGATACTTATTGTCCAATATGGCCTCGACGGTTCCTTCCGTGGCATACATCGGAACTCCGTATTTTCTTGAAAATACACCGATTCCCTGAATATGATCCGAATGCTCATGAGTTATCAGTATGCCGCTTATGTCTTTTCCGGACAGATCAACAGATCTGAGACCTTCTTCCGCCTTCTTGTTGCTGATGCCTATATCGACCAGCAGATGTGTTTCATCGGATCCTACATAGATACAATTGCCGCTCGATCCGCTGTAAAGAGGACAAAACCTCATTTCTTTTCCTCCCATCTGACTTCGATCACATCTCCGTCTTTGAGAGGCTCGAGATATTGTGCGGATTTTCCGTTTAAAAGAGTTATGATCTTACGACCGTTTGAGGCTTTCAGATCAAACTGAAGCAGGTCGAAGATATCTACATATACATACTCTTCTTTACCTGTCAAAGTGAAGGGACGCCCATTGGCAGTTACGGTAACGCTTGAAGTGATGCCTGCCTTTTCTTTTTCATCGGAGGCATCCCCGCTTATTTCCGATTGTTCTTCTTCATTTGCAGCAGACTGCCCGGCAAGCTTTTCTTTCATCTCAGCTGCCGTTCCGTCATCATCGGGAAGATCTGCAAAAGATGTAGTATCCGATGATCCGGCATCCGAAGAAGCAGATGATTTCATTTCGGTTATGTCGAATTCAAGGGTGAAATCTTCATACACCTTGGTGGAAAGCACAGCAGGCGTGGAATTAACAAATATATTACCTGCAACGGGAATGTCCAGGAACTCTCCTATCTGCTCAACGGTATAGAAATTGTTGACTCTTATGTCATCACCGTCACAGACTTTATAAAATGTATCCTCAACCTTTCCGTTGACCACGGCTTTCTTGGGGAATTCGATGATCTTGGAATTAACATTGATCCTGATGGGATTCTTAAGCTCGGCAAGTTCTCCAAGTGTAAACTCCGCATCTGATCCGGGTGTCGAAGGTTTTACTTCGACAAGGTCACCGCTTCTTATCTGGGAATAAAGATCGGCAGGTTCCTTGTTGATGAGGATCTGTGAAGATTCTCCTTCGGTTCCTCTTACAATCCTGGCTTTTCCGCCGATGTTAAACGTCAGAGCCTTTCCGCGCTTGGGGAAAAGATCCTCATTAGGAAATGCCACCTGCAGAGCCGCATCGGAGACAGTCAGATGGCCGTTATCATAAAGCTTTAGTCTCTCACCGTTAAATGAAACGAAAATGAAATTATTGCTCTGTGCATAGAAACTTAAGCATATTCCGATGGGAGTGACCATCAGTGAATCCTTATGGGCATCCTTATCCTCAAAGATGATGTCCTTCATCACCTCTTCGCCCCTGATTGCCACACGTTCCTTAAGTATTCCGAGCTTTTCGGAAAGTTTCTCCGTATAACCGGGAACCATTCCTCCGCCGCCCACGACAAAGACTGCACTGACAGGCTTGTCACCGTTAAGTCTCTTGATCTCATCGGCAACTTTGGAAGTCATGTCATCGATATAAGGGGCAAGTGCTTCATTTATCTCGGCAGAAGAAACTGTCTGGGGAAGTCCCATGATATCAGTAAATTCAATGGACTCTGTTCCTTCCCTGAGGCTTCTCTTGATATGTTCTGCCATGTCAAAATCAACAAGGCATTTCTGAACGATCACATCAGTGAGAGAATCGCCGGCAACAGGGATCATTCCATATGCAACAATGCTGCCTTCTCTTGTGATGGAAATATCGGAAGTTCCGGCTCCGACATCAACAAGTGCAAGATTGAGAAGTCTGAATTTATCAGGAATGGCAACCTGAATAGCTGCTATGGGCTCGAGTGTCAGATTAGCGACATGGAGTCCTGCAGCTTCAACAGCTTTATAAAGTCCGTCCACAACATCATCAGGAAGAAAAGTGGCGATCAGATCGGCCCCGATCTTTTTAGCCTTGTGACCTTCAAGATTGCCCATCTGATAACCGTTCAGATAATAACGCATGGGAGTATATCCCACGCAATAGAACTTAATATCAGTATCATTTGAGCTCTGAAACTCGTTGTAAGCCTGCTCTATGCCTGACATTGATAGATTATATAAATCTTCGCCCTCAACTTCTTTTTCGGAATCGAACTCTTCCGAAACGTTGACGGTAACTGTGCGAAGGACGCGGCCTGCGGCTGCGATGCACACTTCACCGAGTTTTTTTCCGAGTCTTTCTTCAAGGCGTTTTTTTACTTCAAGAATGGTCTGACCGACTCTGGCAATGTCATGAATCTGACCGTCGAGCATGGCTCTTGATTCATGTTCCCTTATCTCCTGGGCAAGAACATGGAATCCGTCCTCAGTCTTGTATCCGACGGTTCCCACTATGCTCCTGGTGCCTATGTCAAGTCCGAAAACCAGCTGTCCCTGGCTTTTTACTCCACCCATGTGAATCCCTCCAGGCGTGCTTTAACCTGATCACATGCTGTTTTAAGATCACCGCTGTTGTCGATGATGACATCGGAATTCTCTCTGAAATCCTTATCGGAAAGCTGGCTCTCCATGATCGAAATAGCCTTTTTCCTGGTGTATCCGCGGTCTTCCATGAGTCTCTTGATCCTGGTCTCATCATCCGCATAGATATACCACATCTCGTCGACAATGTCGCCATATCCTGCCTCAATGAGAAGCGCAGCCTCGATAAAGAAAAGCTCAGTCTCGTGCTGTTTGACGGCAGCTCTCATCTTCTCGTTGAGATAGTTCTCAACAGCGGGATGAATGATCATATTGGCTTTTTCCAGGTTTGTCTTCTCAGAATAAAGAACCTGTCCGAATTTCTTCTTGTCGATCATCTGATCGGGAGTATCTTCAAGTATTCCCTCACCGAATATGGAGACAAGCCTGTCATAAACTATGGTTCCGGGAAGTTCAAGCTCTCTTGCGATCTCATCAGCATAATAAATCTCAGCAATATAGTGAGATGAGATGAAGTTCAGTATGCTTGTTTTTCCTCCTCCTATTCCGCCAGTGATTCCTATGATCTTCATTAGTGTGCCTCGTACCAGCTCCTGCCTGTGTCTACTGATATCTCCAGCTTAACAGCAAGGTCCGCCGCTTTCTCCATGCAATCGGTTAAAATGTTATTTACATCTGAAAGCTCCCCCTCGGGGCCTTCGATCAAAAGCTCGTCATGTACCTGCAGTATCAGACGTGACTTTAAATCTCTTCTTTTCAGTTCTCTCCAGACAGAGATCATCGCAAGCTTAATTATGTCAGCTGCAGTTCCCTGTATGGGTGCATTCATGGCAACTCTTTCACCGAAAGATCTTGTCATGAAATTGGAATTCTTAAGTTCCGGGATAGGTCTTCTTCTTCCGAAAAATGTAACGGAATATCCTTTTTCCTTAGCGAATGATACAAGATCATCAAGATATTTCTTGAGTCCCGGGAAATTCTCAAAATATTTTTTTATGTATTCGCCGGCTTCTTTTCTGCTTATTCCGATATTCTCGCCGAGTCCGAACGATGATATGCCGTATACTATGCCGAAATTAACAGCCTTGGCATTTCTTCTGAGTGTATCGGTCACTTCATCAAGGGGCACACCGAAAACCTTCGAAGCGGTTATCCTGTGAATATCCTCGCCGGATCTGTAACTTTCTATGAGTGATTCATCTCCGGAAAGGGATGCAAGCACGCGAAGTTCTATCTGTGAATAATCCGCATCCGTAAATGCATATCCGTCTTCGGGAACAAATACTTTTCTGAGCTGTCTTCCGAGTTCTGTCCTGACCGGAATATTCTGAAGGTTGGGATCGGAGGATGATATCCTTCCGGTGGCAGTAACCATCTGGTTAAAGTGACACCTTATTCTTCCGTCGGATCCGATATAACCCTTTAAGCCCTCAGCATATGTGGACTTAAGCTTGGTAAGAGCTCTGTATTCAAGGATATCCTTCACAAAAGGCACTTCAGGAGCAAGCTTATCAAGAACGTCTGCCGAAGTGGAATATCCGGTCTTGGTCTTCTTGCCTCCCTGAAGTCCCATCTTTTCAAACAGGATAACTCCGAGCTGCTTGGGAGAATTGATGTTGAATTCGGGATCCCCGGACTCTTCATGAATCCTCTTTTCAAGTTCATCTATCCTATGTGTCAGGCTCGCTGAATATTCTTCAAGTTCATCGCTCCTGACGCGGATACCAAGTGATTCCATGTCATAAAGAACATAGGAAAGGGGCATCTCGATATCTTTAAACACCCGGAGCTGTCCGCTTTCTTCAAGTTCTTTAAGGATCGGCCTCATTGAAGCATATGAAACGTAAGCCGCTTCACATGCATGGTCTCTAAGCAGATCCGGAGCAGAAAAGAAACTTTCCGCAAAAGTCATCTTTCCGAATCTTTCCTTTACGGAAAGAGGTGAAAAACCAAGATATGCATTGGCAATGTTTTCAATGTCATGATCTGCGGAAAGAGGATCCAGCACATAATTACCCAGAGCCGCATCAAAAAGATGATCAGGATCGATATATCCGATGATGCCGTACTGAGGCTTGATGTCAGTGAAACATAAAACCGTTCCCGATGCCGCAATCCCGTATATGGCTTTCTTCAGACCATCACAGACTATGTCCGTTCCCGAATAATAGTGGATCTTCTCGCCTGTGCAGAACGAAGCCGCAAAAACGCTTCCTTCGTCTGTCACAAAATGAAAACCTGCGGAAGGACCGTTAAAGCCTTCGATCACGCCGATAAAAGAAGCTATATCACCTTCCGTGATGACTTCGGGCATAACAAACTTTGCCTGAACCGAAGTAGTCTTTTTTGCCGCCTCATCAAATCTGGAATAAAGGGACTTTAATCCCAGTTCCTTGATCAGTTCATAGCTTTCGGGAGTAAAGAAATCAGCTGCCTTTGCTTTTTCCTTATCAAGGCTAACATCCGCATCAGTCTTGATCGTTGCAAGAACAAGACTAAGGTCTGCCAGATTCCTGTTTTCCCTGAGAGACTCCCTTACGGAATTCCCCTTTATCTCATCGATATGCTCATATATGCCGTCGATCGAACCGTATGTCTGCATGAGATCCGCAGCAGTCTTGGGTCCGATCTTGGGAACACCGGGAATATTATCCGATGAATCACCCATCAGTGCTTTCAGCTGAATGAATCTGACAGGATCTACGCCGAACTCCTCCGAAACCCTTGCGGGATCGTAATCTTCTATCGTTGTCTTGCCCTGCTTAGTCTTGGGAATGCGGATCAGAATGTTCTCATCAGCGATCTGAAGCAGATCCCTGTCACCCGAAACAAGTGAAACCTTCATTCCTTCAGCCTGAGACTTCTTGGCAAGAGTGCCCATTATGTCATCGGCTTCAAGTCCGGGAACCGAAACCGTCTGTACCCCCATGGCAACGAGGATATTTCTCAACAGAGGAACCTGCTGCCTGAGTTCTTCGGGCATGGGTTTTCTGGTTCCTTTATATTCGGCAAAAATCTCATGTCTGAACGTGGGAGCATGTTCATCAAATGCCACCACGACATAATCGGGCTTTTCCTCATCAAGAAGCTTGAAAAAAATGTTCAGGAAACCATATACAGCACCTGTATGCACTCCTGAAGCATTTGTAAGGTCAGGAACGCCGTAAAATGCCCTGTTTATTATGCTGTGACCATCTATCAGAACAAGCTTTTCGCTCACGATATTTCCTCAACCAAGATGCCAGATCAAAAGAAGTCCCAGTAAAATGCAACCCATTGTAAGTATATATCTCTGAGATTGCCTGTAGATCTTGTGTCTTTCAATCTGTTTCTCATTACTAAGCAGTCTCTTCTTAAGCTCGGAATACAGGTCAAAGTTGTCATCATCATTATCCAGATGCTGAATTCCGACCGAGACCAGAAATTGTATGCTAAGTTCCTCGCGGCATTCATCACATGATTCATAGTGCTCGCGAAAACCCTCCATCGTCTTAAAATCGAGCTTTTTATCAATGAAGGCAGGTATATAGCTTTCAAATTCTTTGCAGTTCAAAAGCACTTCCTCCGCGCATTCGCATACAAGGATATTTTACTACAAAATGCCCGTAAAATATAGATGAAAATGTTTTCATAACACGAGTTTTTCATATCATTTTCGGTTACTGGAAAGTGCCCCGAGATACGAACCCTTGGGCTTACGGATAGTGCCGTCAGGCACATATAATAACAGAATCTTCTCTTGCCGGCAGTGGGTCGCATGGCGTCCGGTGGACGCCAGAATTGCGACGACCGAGGGGCACTCCCCAGTGCCCCGAGATACGAACCCTTGGGCTTACGGATAGTGCCGTCAGGCACAAAATAATAGCAGGGACAGTTTCATTGTCCCTGCTATTATTTTCATACCTGCCGGCAGTGGGACTCGAACCCACACACAGTCGCCCGCGGCAGATTTTGAGTCTGCTTCGTCTACCAATTCCGACATGCCGACATTATAAGCGTCCGAAAACAACGCAAAAGGTAATATATCACATTACCGGACATTAAGCAAATTCCATTTCGATCTCAACATCATTTCCCGAGACAGTCACATGACCGATACTTCCAAAGACAAGAGGCATTGAGGGAGGTACATGACCAAGATCTGCATCAAGCACTGCAGGAACCCCCATTTTCTCCAGAACCGGCAGAACGGCATTTATATGATCGAGTCCCATCATCTCCTCACCGTTTTCGGGTCTCCCGATGACAAATCCCCCGAGCAGTCCCTTATCGAACCATCCGGCTTTATCGAAATGCCACATTGCACGTCTTATGTCAAAGACATTAAGATCGCAGCTTTCAAGGCACCAGATGATCCCGTCTTCAGCATACCTGTTCATGAATCCCCTGACATCTTCAAAAGGAGTTCCCAGAAGATTGACCAGTATATCCATGCATCCGCCTATCAGCCTTCCTTCAAACTTTAGCTTGCCGTCAAATTTCCCGGGTGCATAAAGCTTTTTGCCGTCAAACACGGACTTATATGAAACCTCCGTGAGATTAAACGGTGCAAGCGGATCTTCTTCTCCCTTTATCTTTTCAATCTGAAAACTGTCGTATGAATGTACCTTTGACTTCCTTCCGCAGAAAACATCGAAAGCTGTCTGCGTAACATCATGAAGTTCTCTCGCACCGAAATGATCTGCGCAAGGACCATAGATGCCTGCGATATCACATAATGTAACAAGAGGAAGCAGGAAACTTGTATTATCCGAATAACCCATGAACCATTTGGGATCTGCATCCTTAAGCTTCTCAAAGTCCAGATGCTCAAGAATCTCACACATAAGCTCACCGCCTCCGCACGAGATGATCGCATCATTGTCCAAAGACAGATACATATCCATGAGCTCTCCGGCACATTTTTCCGGCGTATTGCTTATCCCAACGCCTTCCCCAAGTGTTGAATTGGGACCGGGCAGAGTCTTATATCCTTTGCTTTCAAAGAATTCCAGCGCATGCTGAAAACAGCTGTAATAAGGTTCGATATTACAACCGAATGACGGCGCAGGAAAGCCGATGCAGCCGCCATCTTTTAAAAACTCAGCATATTTCATCGCAATGGATCCTCCACAGCACCAAACCGATTAATTCTCCGCCTTTAGTTTTTCATAAACAGGGAATTCATCAAATGTAGCATAATAATCCATGGGAGTCTCGGCACGTCTGATCTTCTTGAAAGAACCATCCTCTCTAAGAAGTATCTCTGCGCAGTGAAGCCTTCCGTTATAGTTATATCCCATCGAATATCCGTGAGCGCCCGCATCATGTATGAAAAGAAGGTCTCCCATCTCTATCTCGGGCAGATCCCTGTCAATCGCAAACTTATCACAGTTTTCGCAAAGAGATCCGGTCACATCATACTTATGATCTGTTGCGGCATCTTCTTTTCCAAGAACGGTAATGTGATGATATGCTCCGTAAATGGCAGGCCTCATGAGATTGGCTGCACAGGCATCAACTCCGATGTACTCCTTATAGATGTGCTTCTCATGAATAGCTCTGGTCACAACAGCACCGTAAGGAGCCATCATGAACCTTCCCATTTCGGTGTATATCGATATATCATCCATTCCGGCTGGAACGAGGATCTCCTCATAAACCTTACGGACATTTTCACCTATGACAGCAATGTCATTGGGAGTCTGATCGGGTCTGTATGCTATTCCGACACCGCCGGAAAGATTGATGAACTTTATATCGGCACCGGTTTCTTTCTTAAGCTCAACAGCAAGTTCAAAAAGCTGACCTGCAAGCTTGCCGTAGTATTCATTCGTTACAGTATTGCTTGCAAGAAAAGCATGTATGCCGAAATGCTTCACGCCTTTGCTCATCATTATCTTGTACGCTTCGGCAATCTGCTCTCTGGTCATTCCGTACTTTGCATCGCCGGGGTTATCCATTATCCCGTTTGAAAGTGTGAAAACTCCGCCGGGATTGAATCTGCAGCTCATGGTCTCGGGAAGTTTTCCTCCACAGGCCTTTTCGCAAAAATCGATATGTGTGATGTCATCGAGATTGATGATCGCGCCGATCTTGCAAGCATATTCATACTCTTCAAAAGGAGTATCGTTTGAAGAAAACATGATATGAGTTCCGTCAAAATCAAGTGCGTGGCTTATCTGAAGCTCGATCAGAGATGAACAGTCGGTTCCGCAGTCATACTCCTTAAGGATGTCCAGAATAAAAGGATTGGGATTTGCCTTGACCGCAAAATACTCCCTGAATCCGGGATTCCATGAAAAAGCCTTCTTGACAGCCTCAGCATTATCCCTCATGCCCTTTTCGTCATATACGTAAAACGGAGTGGGAAACTGCTTTGCAATCTCTTCTGCTTTTTCTTTGGTGATGAATGCTTTTTTCATAAATGACTCCTCTGAATGCTTTGATGATTTAATTATCCTTTATCTGCCAGTCTATTGGCGTAATGCCTTTAGAACGCAGAAAATCATTACATTTTGAAAACGGCTTGCTTCCGAAAAATCCTCTGTATGCGGAAAGCGGACTAGGGTGAGCTGACTCTATGACCAGGTGTTCAGGATTGGTGATGAAAGCTTTCTTTGATCTGGCAGCAGAACCCCACAGGATAAAAACGACAGACCTGTCAAGTGCAGCAACAGCCTTTATCGCCGCATCGGTGAATTCTTCCCAGCCTTTACCTTTATGAGAGAAAGCCTGATGAGCCCTCACGGTCAAAAGCGTATTTAAAAGAAGGACTCCCTGCTCAGCCCAATATGTCAGGTCACCGCTTTCGGGAACCGGATAACCCAGATCATCTTGAAGTTCCTTATAGATGTTTTCAAGTGAAGGCGGCTTGGAAATCCCCTTTTTAACCGAAAAAGAAAGACCATGGGCCTGTCCGGGCTCATGATAAGGATCCTGCCCCAAAATGACGACCTTGACGCTCGACAAAGGAGTCAGGTTGAATGCCCTTAAGACATCTTCCCCCGCAGGATAGACCGTATGAGATGCATATTCACTCTTTACGAATGTATAAAGCTTCTTGTAATAATCCTTACTGAACTCGCCGGAAAGAACCGGCAGCCAGTCATTTTCTATCTGAGACATTTTAAAGCCTGACGCTCACCGAGCGATCCCTTAAATACTCTTTAACTTCACGAATGGTCAGTTCCTTGTAATGGAACAATGATGCCGCAAGCACAGCCGAGGCACCCGCATCGATAGCATCATAAAAATGTTCGAGTTTTCCGGCGCCGCCGGATGCGATGACAGGAATCCTAACACTCGAGCTTATGGCACGAGTCAGTTCAATGTCATATCCGGCCTTGGTCCCGTCGGCATCCATCGATGTAAGAAGGATCTCACCTGCGCCGAGTTTCTCTGCTTTTACAGCCCACTCAACCGCATCGATGTTCATGTCGACTCTGCCGCCGTTCTTATATACGGTCCAGCCCTCGCCACTCTCACGTCTCTTGGCGTCCATTGCAACAACGACACACTGAGAACCAAACTTCATAGCAGCATCATAGATAAGATCAGGATTCATGAGAGCTGCGGAATTTACTGCTATCTTGTCAGCGCCTTCTCTGAGGATAGCCTTAAAATCGTCGGTAGTCCTTATTCCACCGCCAACGGTAAAAGGAATGAAAAGAGTCGCTGCGACATCTCTCACCCATGATAGCTGTGTATCCCTTGAATCTGCGGATGCCGTTATATCAAGGAACACCACTTCATCTGCACCCTGCGCATCATATGCAGCAGCGGTTTCCGCAGGATCTCCGGCATCCCTGAGATTCAGGAAATTGATCCCTTTAACAACTCTTCCATCCTTGACATCAAGGCAGGGAATGATTCTTTTGGTAAGCATTACTTTCCCTCCTTTACAATGTCAAGAAAGTTCTTAAGGACCATAAGTCCTGCATCGGAACTTTTCTCGGGATGGAATTGTGTTGCAAAAACATTGCCTGATTCTACAGACGAATCAAATGTAACGCCGTATTCGGCTTTGGAAGAAACTATTGAAGGATCGGTTGCTTCAAGGTAATAAGAATGAACAAAATAGAAAAATGTTCCTTCATCAATTCCTTTGAAAAGCCTTCCCTTGCAAGACAATACCTCGTTCCATCCTATCTGAGGAACTTTCAGTTCATCCGAAGAAGGAAATCTCCTGATCTTTCCTTTGAGGATTCCGAGGCCGTGAACTCCGGGAGATTCCTCACTTTCCTCAAACAGAAGCTGAAGACCGACACATATGCCCAGAAAAGGTTTCCCCGATGATGCAAAACTCCTTATGGCTTCATCGAGTCCGCGGCTTTTAAGCTTATCCATGCAGTCTCCAAAGTTACCGACGCCGGGCAAAATAACCGCATCGGCACTAGCAATGACAGAAGGATCGGACGTGAGAACAAATTCTCCGCCAAGCTTTTCTATCGCCTTATCAACACTCTTCACATTTCCTGCATCATAATCTACAAGAGCGATCATTTACTTTCCTCAAGGATTAACAAATATGGTTCCTGACCCCGGATCCGATTCACCGGGAATCTCATCTTCAAGTACGGGAGCGGTTTCTTCGGGAACTTCTTCAGGAACGGTTTCCTGAACAGGCGGAGCATTAAGACCGTTAACTACATCATATATCGCTCTCGTATAATCCACGTCATTTATGATCATGGCAATTTCTTTGGCTTCATCTTCAGTAAGTCCGTATTCATTCTGAAGAGCATCAAGCATCTGGCGATATATGGGCTCAATCTCATCAAGACACTGCCACTTCAAGGCAGATGCATAAAGTCCGGGATATCTGTCCACGGTCTGAATGAGAGAATCGAGAGCCTTTACGTCAGACTCTTCCTTAAGAAGCTCATATTCCCTCTGCCAAAGCCTGATCCTGAGAATACATTCAGACTTTTTGAAAATGATCTCATCGGATTCGTTAAGATTCTGACCAAACAGATCCTGATAAGCGGTCTGATAATCTCCGGTTGAATATGCTTCTCTTGCCTCACGCTTCACGGAATATGAACCCATGAGCCTTGAAATGATAAGCACGGCAATGAGTATGGTAAAGCAAAGTCCGAATACTGCTATGACTTTCTTTTTGTTAAGCTTCTTGGACGGCTTCTCCTCTTCCTTGGGCTCTTTTTCTTTCTTTTCTTTTTTCTTCTTTTTCTTCTTGTCGGCGCCGCCTTCTACTTCTTCGCCAACGCCTTCCATATCTGCGGCATCGGCTGCAGGCTCACCTTTTTTCTTCTTTTTATCCTTTTTCTTCTTTTTCTTTTTGCCGCCTGCATCCTCTCCTTCAGCTTCAAGCTGATCAAGCACTTCGGCATTTTCATCGGAAAGCTTTATCTCGGATTTCTCTGAATCTTCTTCATCATCATCATCATCGGATTCCGTAAGCATGCTGATCAGTTTGGAGAAGAAACCTTTCTTCTTGTTCTTATCTGAGGATTCCTTCTCGAGAATATTATCGAGTTCGTCGGCAGAAAGAGCCTGAGGTTCCTCTGCAGGAGCTTCACTTTCGGCAGGTGCTTCTGCGGGTGTTTCATCACCTCCGTCAAAGGAAGATCCCATAATCTCAGCAAGAAGAGAATCCGCATCATCAACCGCTGAGGAAGCTTCCGCTTCAGCATTTGAATCAGCTTTCCTCGCTTCTCTGGGAATGGGAACAGCTTCCGAAGAAAGAGCTGATGCTTTTGCCTCAGCTGCAGCCTCGGCTGCGCCGGCTAAAAGCGCATCAACATCGGACATATCTGCATTTCCGACGTTGTCTGATGAATTACTGTTTTCATCACCGATGTCCGCACCAGCGTTTTTCTTAGCCTTCCTGGCGGCTCTTGCCTCTTTGGCTTCTTTGCGCTGTCTGGCTTTTTCTTCTTTCGCCTTGCGCTTAGCTTCTTTGCGCTCTTCTTTTAAGCGCTTCTTCTCGGCTGCGGGATCCAAAGGAGCATCCTTTCCGCCATCAGCGGAATCATTCAGAGAATCCGGCATGCCTTCATCGGAACCGTTAAGTAATGCCTCTATTCCGGGATCAACCGCTTCGTTATTATCGTTCTTGGAGAGCAAGTCACCAATGTCTGATGCAGAACCGCTGTCAGCCGCAAGAAGTTCATCAAGCGACATTTCGGATCTGTCTTCATCATCAGACAAACCTTCACTCTTGGCTTTGTTGAGCATCGCCTCGATGTCATCTTCGCCGGGAAGAGACTCGGATTCATTTTCTTCCTTCATCAGTTCAGCGAGTTCGGCATCAAGATCGAAATCGTCATCCTTTTTCCCTGATTCATTCTTTTCCGCGGGGGCAGATTCAATTTCTTCGGATGAAGAAGCTTCAGGCTCTCCGTTAAGAGAATTAGCAAAAGCCTCAAGATCTATCACGGAATCGGACCCCTTTGATTCAGAGGCTTCTTTATCCTCTTCATCATCCAGAGAAATACCGCTTTCATTCAAAAGCGCTGCAAGCTGGGCATCAAGATCTTCTTCCTCTCCGAAATCCTGATCCGATGCTTTTTGTTCAGATTCATCAGATGAAGCATTTTCTGCAGGAGCTTCAGCATCAACATCGTTCTTATTCTCTTCATCGCCCAGCATGCCTGCAAGAAGATTTTCGATATCTTCGGCAGACATAGTTTCATCAGAAGAGCTTTCTGCTGCTTCAGCAGTTTTCTCAGGCTCCTCATCAGAGAAAATATCATCAGGAACCTGAATGTCATGCTCCTTGATATAATCTGCTGCTTCTTCCATGGTCATGTCGCCGTTTGAAACTGCGGACATTATCTCTTCAGCAGAAAGGAACTCGGTAGCAGGCTGAGTTTCAGGTTCGGTTTCAGTCTGCGGTTCAAGCTCAGGAACAGGTTCAGGTTCTGATGCCGATTCCGGCTCCGTCTCGGTTTCCGTTGCATCAGCAGATTCAGTCAATGATGCAAGAAGCGAATCAAGATCAGCCTCAGACATGATATCGGATTCTGACAATCCATCTGATTCTGAAGCAGACTCCGGCTCAGACTGAGATTCAGGTTCGGGCTGAAGCTCAGGAACGGGCTCAGGTTCAGGCTCAGGTTTAAGCTGAAGTTCTGGTTCGGGCTGGGGCTCGGGCATAGGTTCGGGCGCAGCCTCAGGAACAGATTCAGGTTCGGGTTCAGGCTCAGGGGCTGTTGCTTCTGCAGCTTCTGTCATTGAGGCAAGAAGTGCGTCAAGATCCGCCTCAGACATCGTTTCAGACTCAGATAAACCGGCATCTTCTGAAGCAGGCTCTGTTTCTGCAACAGGCTCGGGCATAGGTTCAGGCTGAGGTTCAGGCTCTGTTTCTGCAACAGGTTCGGGCATAGGTTCAGGCTGAGGTTCAGCCTCAGATTCAACATCTGAAATGGCTTCCGTCATTGATGCAAGTAGCGAATCAAGGTCTGCCTCAACATCACTGGAAATCTCCGCATCCGGCTCTGCTTCGAATTTACTCATCAGATCATTCATAAGATCCGAAAGATCAGCCTCTTCATTCGAATCATCGGTGATGTCAAGTGAAGGCGCTGAATCAATATGAACATCCGATGCGGCAGGATCTTCATTTATTATCTGGATAAGGTCAGGGATATCCTCTGCGTGATCACGCGTATATGACCTATAAGAATCATCCTTTAACAGCTCCACGGCAGGCACTTCAGGTGCAGACTCTGAAACCGGCACGTCTGAATAAGCCTCTTCAGAAACAGATGGTTCAGAAACAGGTTCCTCATAGACAGGTTCTTCAGGTGCAGCCTCATCAAACGCAGCCTCCTGAACCGGTTCACCATACAACTCTTCAGACATCTGTTGTGCAGAAGAATCCTCTGAAGGAATGCTATCAGGCTCTTCCGAAAACTCTTCTGCAGCATCTTCGGAATTATCAACAAATACGCCCGAAGGTGGCTGTTCATTTATCTCTTCATGTATTTCTATAGATTCTTCGGAAACGTCATTATCCTGAGAAACTTCTGGTTTTTCAGGTTCCTCAGGTTCCGGATTAGATTCTTTTTTTGTCGGGGAAGCCAGTTCTGCAGGCACTCCCATCGATCTTAACAGACTGTCAAGATAGTCTTCTGAAGATCCCATAATCCCTCTCCATAACAACTGTTATATATAATATGCATAAATTTACACACTAAAATATTTTATCACAGCAGTGCCCTGATGTATAGAAAAATGCATACTAAATACGCTTTGTCCCGGGGTTATAAAACTTATCCAAATCAACAAAATCATTATCGTCAGGTTTATCAAAGTCAAATTTGAGATCAACACCGGAAGAATTTATCTCATCATCTAAATCATCAATGTTAAAAGCAAAACCATCATCTTCAATATTTTCATCTTCACAATTGCCAGCTTCATTAATTTCTTCTTTGACGAATTTCTTGAAGTCTTTGTCCTCAAATGTTATGAACGGCCACTTATAACCGGTGGAACCATCTCTGCCATACAGTGAAGCAGGAAGTTTGTTCATATATAACCCATTGGCATCGATATCAACAAACACGCATTGCCCTTTAACAAAATATTTATCACAGTTCCCGTGGCCTCCGTTTAATCCTGACCATTCGTATATGGTCGAGCCAAAATTTGAAAGCTGGAAAAAACTGTCATGATCATTGCTCCTGAATAAATATTCACCGTCAAAATATATATTTCCTGACATTTCTTTCAAAGGAAAGACAAAATAATCTTTAGCAAATACGCCTATAGCTTTTTTCTTTTTCAGCTTGCCCCATAAATATACAGGCATAGCAAGGACAGCCTCTTCATTGGAATGACTTGCAGGGCTGTCATCAATATTCATGGTTACAATATCAACATTCTTCCTGGCACCCTCTGCCCAGGCAATCCCCATCGCGGCATTCACAAAAAGTATTTTATTTTTTTCGCTGCATATAAGATCAGTAAGATTATTTGACTGATCATGTACTTTCCATCCATCATCATCACATACTATTATCCTGTCACCGTTAACACTGAATAATCCGCTGATGGTTCCAGAAGCCTCAAAAACTGTGGCAACGTTCTTCTTATTCATATCCACTCGAACAATTATTTTATTTTGGACTGCATAATATAACTGTTCGTCACACACATAGAAATTAGAGATTTCCGGATGATGATATTCGCCGTCAAAAGTCGAAATGATGTCTAAAACCATTTCAGAGATCAGTTCACCTTTATGATTCAGGTGTCCGACATAAAGCTGAGGCTTAAAATCCTTAGGTGCTCCGTCAAAGCAGCATAGGTAAGCATACATGATTCCTTTTGAATTGACAGCAAGATATCCATTTTCAGGCTGTACATATTCCTTCGGAAATGAAGTCCTGTATCCTTCGGCAATAACTTTTCCTTTATCCCCTATCTCATTTGATCTGCAAATATAAATCTTGTTGTCATGCACTACAGTGAAATAGAACAATTCCCCTCTCTTTGCAACGGTTTTACCCGCTTTGCATCGAGGCTGAAACTCGTCACAGGAACAATGTGCATAGCATTTTTCAATTTCCATTTATTCTCTCCAAATATAAAACCAAAAAATAACTCCTAAAAAAATTCAAGGGCCGGATTGACACCGGCCCTCAGGCTTAATTTGAACACATTAATTCAGGTTATACTTTTCTACAAGTTCATCAACAATCTTTACAAGATTTCCGATCTCAGGCTTTGAAAGCTGAGCATCAGCTCCGAGGAGCTCACCCTTTCTCTTCATCTCATCGTTGACAAGTGATGAGAAAATGATCACCGGAATGTTCTTGGTCTTATCGTCTTCCTTGATAAGCTTTGTCAGTCTGTGTCCGTCCATTTCAGGCATCTCTATGTCGGTGATCACGAGCTTTACATGATCGCTCAGAGTTCCGTCAGCCTTACATTCAGCAATGACGTCGTATGCCTTCTGGCCATTCTCTGTATGAATGATCTTGTTATAACCGGCAGTGGTAAGCGAATCAACGATAAGCTTGTTGAGCAGGACTGAATCTTCTGCGATCAGAATGGGAACATCACTTCTGCTTCTCTCACCAAGAGCCTCGATCTCACTGATCTTAAGTCCGGTCTCCGGATTAATGTCAGAGATGATCTTCTCGAAATCGAGGATGATTATGAGCTTGCCCTCATTCTTAATGAATCCGGTAGAAACTGAAGCCTCGGCTGTGGAAATGGTCGAATCGGGCTTGATGATGTTTCTCCATGAAACTCTGTGGATTCCTTTAACCTGTTCAACATGGAAAGCAATGTTGAGGTTATTGAAATTGGTGATGATGAAAAGTCCGCCGGGTTCAGACTGTCCTCTTCCGAGACAGTTCTTGAGATCGATTGCAGTGATCATCGTCTCACGGGGCATAAAAATACCTTCGATGCTGGGATGAGAATTGGGAACCGGTGTGACGGGCTGATATGAAATGATCTCTTTGATCTTGGCAACATTAATGCCATAAGAGAACTCACCCAGCGTAAATTCAAGGACTTCAAGTTCGTTCGTACCACTATCAAGCAAAATCTTAGTATCCATAGCAGATGTCCCTTTCTTGCAACCTCTAACGGGGTATTTTATGAATTTACTATATCATATTATGGGCAAAAACAAAATAATAGAAATCATGTCGCACCTTTTGCAGATGCGACATGATTATTATGAATCTAAAGATGATGCTTTACTGAGCGATCAGCTGAACAGCATATCCGTTGAAGTGTAATGCGAAAGATGCGGTGCCTGCTGCGCTGTCAAGGTCATCAAGAATCTGTACGGCACCGGTGCTGTCAACGGTGATGAGCTTGTAGCTGGAATATCCGCCGGGAACGCTGATGGTGACGACACCATTCTTGGGATTATTGTTGCACATTTCATTCAGGTAGAATGAATAGGTCTCAACAACATGATATCCGGCGGGAGTAACTGCAGCGAATGCAGCCATGCACTGAGGTCCCTGAGTGGACTTCTCAAAATAATAGTTGCTGAGAACAAGGTTTGCCTGATCAACAGATGAAGCTGATCCTGTAGGAACTGATGCAGCAGTGGGTGCTGAGGTGGGAGTTGTTCCGGTCTCAGCATATGCAAGACATACGGCATATCCGTTGAAATTGATGTCTGCAGTGATAGTTCCGGGATTAGCATCAAGATCATCATAAACAGTGACCATTCCGCCTTCGGAAAGAGCAAGAAGCTTATAAGTCCTGTTTGAAGCATAAACACCTTCAGGAATTGAGAAGCATGCGATTCCACTCTTGTTGGAATAATCAAGCTTGTAATTGAAGCAGATGACGCCTTCACATCCGATCATGTATCCGGCAGGCATGAATGCATTGATGGAATTTCTTGCAAGAGTTCCCATGTTCTCACGATAGCCATCAAGCAGTTCACCCTTCTGTCCGTTGCAGAGAATGTTTGATGCGCTTGTAACAAGCTGGAAACTAGCGCCAACCTTCTTGCCGTCCTTAAGAGTGAAGCTTACGGTATAAGAATAGTTGAGTTCAGGACAATCAGCCATGATGGTCATGACAGAGACTCTGTTCTGATCAAAACGGCCAAGGTCTACATATACAGGATCCTTAATACCCTTTCTTGACTCGGAATAAGTAAAGATCTGGTTTCCGGTATCTCTGTCAGTACATTTCTCATAAACATACCAGGTATAATTATTTACCTGCTGTCCAAGGCTTCCGTTATTATTCAGCATAACGAATGCCGTGCCTTCAATATTGTAGAAGTCTGAAGTAAGGCTTACGGCAGGTTTACCTGCAGCCTGCGCATAAACAGGATTTACAATGAGTGCCACAACAGCTGCACATATTATTGCGGCAATCCCTTTTAAAATAGAATTTTTCATTTTACTCCCTCCATTTTTTGGAATTAAAACGTCTTAGAATATCTTATCAATTTACTGAAAAAAGTCAATGAATATAAGCAATTTCGCACTTCAAACTTATATCTATTATTTTTTCAGAAAAAAATAGCAGAGACCGTGTCTCTGCCATTTATCATTCCTTCAAAACCGAACCCGAATCAACTTCATCATCCTTGCATTCCTTATCAGCTATGCTGATAAGCTAAGTTCGCTGCAAGCGAACTTTTCGGCAACCAACAGGATAAGCCTTCGACCTATTAGTAAATGTCAG
>JAIKZQ010000048.1 GCA_024682075.1 Lachnospiraceae bacterium | reverse complement strand
CAGTACTGACATGAGCAAGAACAGCTATCTTTCCAAGATGAAGATCATGGGGCTTGTCTTTAAAGCGTTGGTTCTTACCTGTCTCAAAAATGAGGATGAAATGAAAACCTGCATTGATACAGCCTTAGAAATAGCAAAGCAGTACGACAAAAATCCTTCAAATGATTTTGCCGGAAAGATCAAATTCTGGCATGGAAGTAAGGATTATCACATTTCTCTATATGATAATTTTGGTGTTGGTGCCATGGCCGGCATCGATAATCTTTTTAATATGGGACCTAAAGTGCTGCCTCCTAAGGTTATAAAAAAGATGAAAGCAGCGCTTGAATACTGGAATAGCGTAAAACAGACTGATTATGAAGAATTAAAAAAGAATTTGAAAAAGTTCTCAAAGAGATAATTTTCGCGAAACAACGAGGCACACAAATGCAAAAGAATACGCCCCGGAATGCATGCATTCTACTCTCCGTAGGTACCATAATCTTTGGTGCTGATTTACAATCTGTGTATGGAGGTTAAACGGAAATGAACCAATATGTTACAGGTGCAATCATTAAGGAACTTCGAGAAAAGAACAAAATGACACAGCGTGAGTTGGCGGAAAAACTGGGAGTGAGTGATAAAAGCGTGTCAAAATGGGAAACTGCCAAGGGTCTTCCGGACATTACTCTTTTGGAGTCTATTGCTGAGGCATTCAGAATTTCGGTGACAGAGCTGATATCAGGCAATACTGTTCATAATGCGAATGTATCTGCAAATATGCTGCGATCAAAGTTTTATGTCTGCCCGGTCTGCGGGAATGTGATACACAGCATGGGTGAGGCGGCAATCCATTGTCACGGGATCCTGCTTATGCCTTTAGAGGCAGAACCTTCAGATGAACAGCACATGGTTTTTATCGAGCGTGTGGAGGATGAGTATTATGTGCGGATCGATCACAGCATGACGAAGGAGCATTACATATCTTTTTTGGCGGCTGCGTCATCCGGTGATATGCAGATGATAAAGCTCTATCCGGAAGGGAATGCCGAAGCAAGATTTAAGATCAGGGGATTCAGAAGAATCTTCTATTACTGTAACCGTGATGGTCTGTTTTCGATTGATCCGGTAAAGGGTATCGATGACAGGAAAAGCGGATATGACGATTCGCAGAAACGCAGAGAGCTGGAAAAGACAGCGGATATGCTGTTTGGATAGGAGGCATTTGAGACAGTGAAAAAAATCTCAGGGAGATGATTGATCTGCGGTTGCAGAATTCAGAAGCCCCGGTACATATGTGCCGGGGCATTTTTTATCTGTTGAAAAGTGTGCCGGGGGACGGGGATAATGGACTACCCGGACATTGGATTGTATAATATTTTCGTTAAGTAAAATCTGGAAGTTTTAATCTGATCAAAGGAAAAAATGATGTATATAGACTCATTCCGGTTTCCGGGCGTGGATGCGGAAGAACAGTTTGTTAATTACATAAGAAGAACATGCTATGCCTCCTTCTATCCTTTTGGAGTGTTCACGGCCAATCAGCTTGAGGTTTTGTCATTTTCGGAGATCACAATTCTGTACGGAAATAACGGGTCCGGGAAAAGTACTGCACTTAACCTGATAGCGGAAAAGCTTAAAGCTAAGCGGGATACATTGTTTAATCGCAGCAGTTTTTTTGGCGATTATATCGCGATGTGTGAGTATGAGATGACTCCCGGAGAAAAGCCCGAAGAGATAAGAATGATCACCAGTGATGATGTGTTCGACTTCATGCTTAATCTGAGAGCATTAAATGACGGAGTAGATCGCAAGAGGGAAGAAGTCTTTGACGAATGGATCGAAAACAGAAATTCAAGATTCCGGATGAGATCACTGGATGATTATGAGCAGCTGAAAAAAGCCTTGGACGCCCGCTCCAAGACACAGTCGAGATATGTCAGGGATTCAATTGGTAATAATATCGTTGAACACAGCAACGGAGAGAGTGCTTTGCGATATTTTTCCGAGAAGATAAAAGACGATGGTCTGTACCTGCTTGACGAGCCCGAAAACTCTCTTTCACCGCAGAGACAGATTGAATTACTGCAGTTTATTCAGAATTCGGCACGGTTTTTCGGCTGTCAGTTTATAATAGCGACCCATTCTCCGTTTCTCCTTACTCTTAACGGAGCAAGGATCTATGATCTGGATGAGAACCCGGTAGATATAAAGAAATGGACGGAGCTTGAAGGCGTAAGGACATATTTTGATTTCTTTGAACAACACAGGGAAGAATTTTGAGTTTTGAACTAAGCAACGTTATTGCAGCATAACAGACGGAAGGAGTGTCATTATGAAAAAATGGTATGACGAAGAATATGAATTCACGATAGAAGTAGCAGGATTTTTGCACGGGGACAAAACAGAAAGGTATTGCCGTAATGGCGAAGAAATAGGCGATGTCTATAAATGCACATATGGATGTCCGGTTAATAAGGATGGGTACGGAATCTGTTCAAAGACAATGATGATGCTGTATCCCCTTATGGAAGCTGTCAGAAGCGGCGGTGATCTTACCAAAGTCGGCGGTGACGGAACGTATTCCAAAACGGTTGTGTGTCCGGATGGGTGTGTGATCTTTAAGCTGACTGCAAAACCTTTGGGAAATGAAAATTTCCATACAGGCGGTTTCTGGGATTATCCTGACGAAACACAGAAATAAAGCTATTATAAGGATAGACGGGAATGATCGTTGAAATTACGGATTCAAAAGAAAAACAGGCTATAGCCAGAAAAATACTTGAGGCACTTACCGACTGGTTCGGAATAGAAGAAATCAGAGAAGAATACATTTCGGGATCTGCCGATTGGACATTCTTTGCCGCAAAGGAAAATGAGAAGGCTGTAGGATTCCTTTGCTTGAAAGAAGTTGTTCAAAAGCATGAAAAGCCGAAAAAGAAGAAATAAAGAATAAGAAGTTTTATGGAAGAGGACGAGGCCTTATGAACGATAAACTCTATGGCATATATAATGGCGAGATCTACAGGATCAGGCCGGACGTGAACGGTAAGGTGTTTCTCTTCCCTGATGACGGGGAGGATATCACTCACGCAAAGGTAGCAAGCAGTGCCGATATCTCCGAAGCATACAGGTTATGTCCGTATGCGGAGTACAAAGGTATCAGGACCGATGTGGCGCGCGAAACGGATGATGAATATGAGTTGTGGATCAATGACTACGCAGTGGCGCAGGAACTGGGCTTTGACAGATGTGACAAATATGGCTACAACATGATGGTCAGGAAGACGGATGTCATTATCTTCTATGAGAAGAAACCATACACTTTATGACTTGATTATTTGATTACAAGTTATCGGCATTTGGTGCCTGTGAAGGATATTACATATGCTATATGGTGCATTGCTGGGAGACATTATCGGATCTCTCAGAGAAGTTCATAATGAAAAGTCGGAAGATATTGAGCTTTTTCCTAAAGGAAGTCATTTTACGGATGATTCCGTAATGACTATCGCAGTGGCTGATAAGCTTATTCATGATGACAGATCATCCGTAAGCAATAAGAAAGCTTATGCCATGTGGTATAAACAGTACTATCGCAGATATCCGCATGCCGGTTACGGGCAGATGTTTTCATCCTGGGCAAATGAAGAGGGAATCTCAATTCAGAAAAGTTACGGTAACGGATGTGCCATGAGAGTTACGGCACTCGGATATGCATGTGATGATCTGAAGTCTTTGTGGAAAGAAGTAGAGGACAGCTGCTATTTTACTCACAATAATCATGAAGCCAAAACTGGTGCCAAGGCAATTGCGACAGCTGTTTTTATGGCAAACAGGCAGGAAGACAAGGAATCCATCAAGACGTACATTTCCCGAAAGTTCAAATATAAATTCACTGAGCTTGATGAAATAAGGGACAACTATGTGTTTGACAGCAGGACTTCATATTGTGTTCCGCCTGTACTGGAGGCTTTTTTTGAATCAACTTCATATGAGACTGCCATAAGAAAAGCCATCTCGATAGGCGGCGATAGTGACACGATCGCTTGCATGACAGGAGGAATTGCCGAAGCATATTATAAAAGCATTCCCGAGAAGATCATGGCAGAAGGAAGCCGCTTTATAGATAGCGGTTTTAAAAATGTTATCAATGAATTTACGGAAAAGTATTCGTGAGTTGTATGGAAAGATGTTTCCGAACAGCTTTTGAGTGATGACGACAGAGAAAATATAAAAATTTATTATGACGAGGAGCGATATCTCTTATATGAGATTTAGGGAAAAAGAAAGTGTGAAATAGTATGGCGGAATGGGTTACGCATTTATGGGTGGCTGATGAGGTCTTAAAACGGCTTCCGTGGTTGGACAGACACGGGTTTTGCGTTGGTAATATTGCTCCGGACTGTAATCTGTTAAATGAGGAGGGTACGGATTTTGTTCCGTCCAGAGAGGTTACACATTGGATGAACGGCAGACGCAAGACTGCGGATGACAGCAAAGAGTTTTATGACAAATATGTTCTTTCGAGAATGGATGATATTAAAACAACAGAGGAGCTGTCCTTTCTGCTGGGGTATTATTCCCATCTTATAACAGATGCTGAGATCCAGCGGATAATACGTGATCCCGGGCGTGTGGCTGCAGCCTGGGAAAGAATAAAGAAAGTACCTGAATTGACCGAAAAAGCAGCAGGGCAGCCGGAAGACTGGGATACGGTAAAACGGTTATTCCCCAAAGATGACCGTATGAAGGATTTCTTCAGCATTGAACGGGAATACCTGGATGCTCATCCGGATTCCGGGTGGTATACGGAAATAAAAGGCCTTGAGTATTTCCCGGATTATATCGATTATCTGCCGAAGCAGTCCATTCCTAAAAAGATTAAAATGATGTACTATGAACCATTAGGCGAGCAGTCCATGTATCCTTATCTTGCTTTTTCAAAAGAAGAATACACTGATTTTGTGGAGCGGGCTATCGCTCTGGTGACGGATGCTTTAAAAGATGCGGATCCGTCGTTAAAACTGTCGTGATAAGTTTTCCTTATAACGGATGATAGCAATAATGTATTTTACCGCTGGTGTAAAAAGCATTATTGTGTTAATGTAAGAATTCGGAAAAGGAAGTGATGTAAATGAAATCAGACAGAAAACTTAAAAATCTTACATTGACCGGACTGATGGCCGCACTCATTACGTTGTTCACAGCTTACATCGCACATATTCCCGTAGGTGTGAACGGAGGATACATTCATCTGGGTGATTCACTCATTTACCTGAGCGCTGCGATTCTTCCGATGCCTTATGCAATGGCGGCAGGAGCGATCGGCGGAGGCCTTGCGGATCTTCTGACAGCTCCCATGTGGGCACCTGCGACCATTATCATCAAGATACTGATCGTGCTTCCTTTTACATCGGCAAAGCCCGGAATACTCAATAAGAGAAATCTCATTGCCCCGGTCATTGCCATGGTCATCACCGTAGCGGGATATTATCTGGCAGATGTGATCCTTTTCGGTAAGGAGGCAGCATTTCTGGTCTCGGTATCTTCGAACTCCATACAGGGAATAGGAAGTGCCGCAGTTTTCTACATACTCGGAGCTGCCCTGGAAAAGAGCGGAATAAAGAGACTTTGCAAATAAGACTTTACATATTAGACGGTGCTGTAATACGTCTGCATATGAAAACTCCTCAGCAGGCCTGCTGAGGAGTTTTTATGTATGCCGGAACCTTACGCCAACTCAAGGAAGAGAACGGAAGAACCGTCCCTCTCGTTCCGCCAACTCAAGGAAGAGAACGGAAGAACCGCCCTCTCGTTCGGTGAACGGAAGAACCGTCCCCGCGTTCACTGTGGCTTTATGACAATTCTGCCGCTTATGTTCGGAAGAGGTATGCGGTATTTTTCAGCAAGTGCAGGTCCGCATGCGGCCGACCCCACGCCTGCCATTGCGAAATCCGCACAGATCACGGTATATCCCGATTCTTCCAATTCGTAATTGTGTTTCTTGCCTGCAAGCTCCTCCTGAGTATAGAGGGATGCATTGAATGAGAATCCTTCAGTGTTTTCAAATCTTACCGAGATATCTTTGCCGTGAACGGTCATGTTGGTGCAGCCGTAGTGCGAGCCGTTTTCCTGGGGGCGGATGTAGTCTTCATGAAGGGCTCTGACGGCTGATGAGAAATTGCCGATGTAGGATGCACGGTGTTTGTCTATGTAGCTTTCGTAAGGACCGTATCCGAAATAGTCTGCAGTGTCAAACTCCTCAGGCAGGAACAGCCTTAATCCGAACCGTGGCAGGAGATTTAACTTTTCACAGGTTTCCCCTTCACATGATACTTCCAGAGCTCCGAAAGGATCTATTTTGTAGACTGCTTCGAGCTTTGCAAAAGGCTGATGGATGCTCCATCCGAATGACTGTCTTGCCTTTATGACGGCGCATCCGTTTTCTTCGGTGATCTTTGTCTCGTATACTTTGACGATAGGATCGTTAAGATGAAGAGCGTACCAGTCGCCTCTCATGTTGTCGTTATCGATCGGAGCACGGAAGAAATTGTATTCGACAGGTTTAGCGAGAATGTTTCTTCCGGATAACAGGATGCCTGTAAAACATGCTTTTCTTCTGTCGAATGTATATGTCACATTTCCTGCGGCGACGGTATATTCAAGCGGATTCTCCGTAATAGAAACATTGCCTGATATGCCGGCGCCTGAACCTGATTTCGAACAAGCCCCTGAAGCGGCTTCCCTGCCGCAGTCTGCTTTGAATATCTTCAGCTGGTCAAAGCATACCTCATCACCGTCATTAAATGCACTGTACCCGTTTGCGGCAGTGAAGATGAATCTGATATATGCATCATGTTCAAAGTCTCTGCAGGCTTCGGGGATGTTTATCACAGTCTTTCCCATGGGAGGTACGCTGAATTCAAAACTTCCTTCGTCGGGCTTTCCGCCATCATAAGTGATCTCCCATTTGCAGTTAAGGAAGCGGCCTGCGTCGATGAATCTGAGCTGTGAGCAGAGAACGAATTCTCCGGGCTTTTCGCCTGCATTTACACGTATGGGGCGATAAACCTGCTTTAATTCCAAGAGTCCCGTGTGCGGAGTCCTGTCGGGGTAGCAGAGTGCATCCATGCAGAAGTTGCCGTCATCGTGACGCTCACCGCTGTCTCCGCCATATCCGTACATGGGCTTTCCGTCATCGGTATGTCCGGTGATCACCACATGATCCGACCACTCCCAGACAAGTCCTCCCATGAGCCTGTCGTCGGATACGAAAGTGTTGTAATAATCTTCGAGGTCGCCGGGACCGTTGCCCATTGCATGACAGTATTCGCAGAGGATGAACGGTCTATTCTCATCCTCTTTTTCAAGATATTTCCTGATGTCGTCCGGAGAGGTGTACATTTCAGAGACCATGTCAAGAACATCGGGAGTTTCATCAAGATGATGTGTGCTCTCATAATGAACCGGACGTGAAGGGTCCATTTCCCCTATCATCTCTGCAGCAGCTTTTAGATTCTCACCGTATCCTGTCTCGTTTCCGAGTGACCAGAATATTACGCTCGGACGGTTTTTGTCACGCGTGACGAGAAGTCTTTCCCTGTCGAGGATTGCGTTTTTGAAAAGAGGATCCATGGCAATGAGCGCAATTCCGCCGTAACCATTCGGTTTGGTCCATTTGAGGTCCTGATAGACAGTGACACATCCGTGAGCCTCCAGATCAGCTTCGTCTATGACGTAAAGTCCGAGTTCGTCACAGAGTTTATAGAACTCGGGTGCATTCGGATAGTGTGATGTGCGGACCGAGTTGATATTGTGCTGCTTCATCAGCATAAGGTCGCGGCGCATTTTTGCTTTATCCGCATAATATCCTGTGTCGGGATAACTGTCATGGCGGTTTGATCCGAGGAAAATGAAATGCGTGCCGTTAAGCCTGAGAATACCGTCTTCAAGGGATATCTTCCTGAATCCGATCATTTCTCCGATGACTTCCGAACCGGTTTCAATTTCAAGTCTGTACAGATAAGGAGATTCTGCGGACCAGAGATTAATGCCCTCGATCATTCCTTTTACTTCGGTACCGTCCGGCGCATCTCCTTCAGCCAGAACGTTATCACCGTCCAGAATGCGGAAGCGGACATCAGTGCCGTGGAAGCACATTTTGAAGTTGCCGTTTTTAAATGATTCGTCAGGCTCGGAGATTATGCTGTAGTCTTCAAGTCTTTTTTCCGGACGTGAAAGCATATAGACATCGCGGAATATTCCTGAGAGACGGAATTTATCCTGATCTTCGAGATATGTTCCGTCACACCACTTAGGGACTGCAACGGTGATGCGGTTTGTGCCGGTGCTAAGCATGTCTGTTATGTCGAATTCTGATGTATGGTGCGCGACCTGTGAAAAGCCGGCAAACTTTCCGTTAACGTACAGGTACATGCAGCTGTCGACACCCTCGAAGCACAGGATCCTTCTGAGACCGTCAGCTTTGTATTCGTAATTCCTTCCATATACTCCGACAGGGTTATCGTCGGGAACATACGGAGGATCGTAGGGGATCGGGTAATTGAAATTGGTATACTGGGGAACGTCATATCCGTGAAGCTGCCAGTTAGACGGCACGTGAAGCTTGCCCGATGCGGGCACATCGGAGAAATCGTCAGGCAGGTCTATGATGCTCTCATAATAGCTGAAATCCCATTCACCGTTTAAAAGCTCGAAGACATCCGACCCTTCGCGGTCACCGAATGCATCCTGTCCCTTTGAAAAAGGAATGAAATATGCATGGTCGGGAAGAGTTCCGATATGCAGTGATTCGGGATCTTCGTGATAGATCATGTAACTTTTCTGAGAACCTTTTTTTGAAATAAGAGATAGATCCATGGCTTCCTCCGTGGGTGAAATATCTGCGGTTTGATCATGGCCGGGAATAGATCATTGCTCCGAATCCCTTCCTGCTATGCGGCTGTTAATATAGTCGATGTCTCTTTTGACTTTGAAACTGTCTATGGAATATGCAAGGACCAGCACTATGCCGACGTAAATGAATGCCATCCAGAAGTTGCTCGGATAGAACCATCCCAGGATGAATCCGAACAGCATGACAATGCCTGTTATCGCAAAATATTTTACAATATATGTCATGATGATGGACAGGGAAATATATTCGTCGTATATGTAATTGGCGATCGAAATGATAAGTGAAAGTCCGAACAGTTCAAGCACTAACGCTATCTCGGCCGTGATGCCGGACCATATGATTGAGAAAGTGAATACCGCCAGTATCATCAGTGATGCCAAAAGACATGTATCCCGGATTATTTTTTTCATGGTCATCTTCTCCCAAATACGTTCTTGATGTCCTTCAGATATTTTCTGGAAACGATCAGCATTTCTCCGTTATCGAGCAGAGCTTCGAGGTGAGAGTTCCTTACCTGCCTGATCTCCTTAAGGTGATCGGTGTTCATGATGCAGGTCCTTGATACTCTTACAAGCGGTGTGTCTTTGGTGAGTTCTTCCAGCTCCGTCATTTTGGAATCGAAGCGGAAGACTTCTTTTTCGGTGTATATGAACAGCTTTCTTTCCACATTTTCAAAATAATAGATATCCGGGAGCTCGATCTTTATCTGCTTTCCTTCGGCATTTGTGCTGAAACTGACATCCAGCCCTTTGATCCTTTTGATGAGTCCCGCAGCCGCGTCATTGTATTCGGGATATTCAATTATCACGGTCAAGGGTCTGCCTTCGACCTGTCTTGTTATTATCTGCATGAGTGATACCTGATATGAGTTTGAAAGCTGTGAATACTATGCAGGCAAAAGCCGAGATCAATCCTCCGGTAAGGCTTAGAGGTGCCCAGGTCAGCAGTATCGATGATAATCCTGCTCCGAAGATTGCCGGAAACAAAATGAGCATCAGCGCTGCCAGAGCGGAAAGTGATATGCATGTCAGCAGCAGGATACTTCTTTTTCCGACAAAGATCATGATGAACAGTATCATCAGGCAGGCGATGGTAAAAACGGTAAATATCCTGTCGAAGATTGTCCATACATCTGCAGAAAGCTTTCCTGCATTTCCGCCGTTTATGATATCCAGTATATTATTGCACAGACTGTCGGTACTTGCAGCGACGTTCAGATTGGTGAGGACACACACGCCTGTCCCGGATTCCTGCGAAAAGACTATCCTGGATGAGTAATTGGCAGTGCCGCCGGAATGACCGATAATATCGTTTTCAAATAATTCCCAGCCGTAGATGTAACCGCCTTCTCCGGTCAGAGCGGATCTTATGTCATTAACCATATCCTGTATCTCTTCGGATATATCTGCATTTTCGGTCCAGATTTCAAGCCATCTTGCCATATCCGAAGCGTTTGAGTAAAAGTATCCTGCGGGAATGCAGGCTTCTCTGACATCCACATGATAAACGCATGCGTGACGGTATATAAGTCTTGTTCCCTCGATGATACGTCCATCATTCGGAGTGCCGACATATGTATTATACAACCCCAGAGGCTCAAGTATCTCTTTTTCCATATATTCTTTATATGTCATTCCGGTGACGTTCTCTATGATGAGTCCCAGAAGATTATAGTTGGCATTGGAATATGCGTATTCGGAGCCGGGATATGTGCTCAGTTCTGCTCCTGAGAGGCCTAAGGCCCATTCCGAAAGGCTCATGCCGGATTCAGCTGAAGGGTACTTTAGTTCGTCGTTTGTGAATCCACTTTTCATCTCGAGCAGGTTTCTTATGGTGATATCTGCGGGTGCTGAATCGTAACAGACCGAAAATCCCGGGATATATGTGCTTACGACGGCATTTTCATCGATAAGCCCCTCGGATATCAGCTTCCGGACGGCAAGCCCCGTAAAAGCCTTAGTCATCGAACCTATCTGATACAGAGCGTCCTCATCACCGTAAAAAGTGATGTTCCCCTGATCATATATGGCGATGCTGATGCCGTCACATTTTGTTTCACGAATAAATTCACTGACAGCGCCGGAAACCGCTTCGTCTTCGGCTGCCTGCACAGGTCCCGCATATGCTGTCGTCATCACCATCACGCTCATTATCGCTGCGATCATCTTTCGTATGTTCATGATCATTCCCTCCATGATCAGGATGATAGAGAAATACAGGCCATAAATCCATATCCGGACCCGCATGATGCAAAAAACGGGACACTTATTGCAAATGATGACAATTGTTAAACAAATCTTAAAGCGTTGCGTTGTAGATTCTTAAATTCGATTGTGTCAAAATAGCCATTGTGATCACAACAAATGCATTTGTTTTGGAGGAAATATGGCAGGTATGGGAAATAACGGTGAACTGACGGTTCTGGTCTGTGATGATGAAAAAGACATCTCGCATGCGATTGAACTTTTTCTTAAGTCCGAAGGATATAATGTCAGGACAGCCGGAAACGGAAAAGAGGCACTTGAGATCATTGAGAAAGAAGAGATACATCTGGTTCTGCTCGACATCATGATGCCTGTCATGGACGGAGTCACAGCCCTTTCGAAGATCCGTGAGATAAGCAATGTTCCGGTCATAATGCTGACCGCAAAGAGTGAGGATACCGACATTATCCTGGGTCTGAATCTCGGAGCGGATGATTATGTGACCAAGCCGTTCAATCCCGTGGAACTCATGGCCAGAGTAAGATCGGGACTCAGAAGATATACCAAGCTTGGCGGAAATTCCGGAAGTGTGAATGCCGATGAAGAACTGATCTGCGGCGGAATAAGGATCAACGACAGATCCAAAGAAGTTTTTCTTGATGAGGAACCTTTAAAGCTTACACGTACCGAGTACGACATCTTAAAGTTCCTGATGCTAAATCCCGGCAAGGTCTTTGCCCCGGCTGAGGTCTACAAGGAGGTCTGGAAGGACGATACCATGGGAACCGACAGCATCGTAGCGGTACATATACGCCATCTGCGTGAAAAGATTGAGATAGATCCTTCAAATCCCAGATATCTGAAGATGATATGGGGAAGGGGATATTATATCGATAAGCAGCCCGGCTGATGAGGAAATGAGAAATGAACAATATGGAAAAAGAGATCGATAAGGATATCGAAAAAAGAAATGACGGCGTAAAGGAAAAGCGCAGGCACGGAGCCTTTTTCTGGATGATCATCACAGGTATTGTTGCGATGCTTGCGGGCTCATGCATGGCATGCTTCGCCGGATTATGGGATTACGGATTGTATGACAGCCCCAGGCTGTTTGCCGATAACTGGAATGACAGACTGCTCAGAAGCTATGCGGTATATGCACTTTCTGATTTTCAGGATGACTTTAATCTGGCACAGCTTGAAGACACCAATTTCCAGTATGCCGTATACATGAGTGATGATCCGCAGTCCGTGGATATCACCGACAGGCGCAGCTTCCTGGTATGTACCATTCCGGATGATGTGCTGAAGACGGAAGCGGATAAAATGTTTTCATACAGTGCAACGCTGGGTCCGAATTCGGGATTCTTCTATAATATCGACAGCATATGGAACAGCCATGGATATATTATCAGCAATCACCTTTCAGGTAATGAAGATACCTGTGAAAAAGAAGAGATTTCCGATGTGATCTATATATGGAATACCGATAAGGCTTATGTTATCTCGGGCGAATACTATTATCCGGTCACCGTATATTTTGAGAATTCAGAGGGTGAAAGACCTTATGATGCCAGAAATATGGTAAATCTCACCAGAGACGGATGGACTCCGGAATCAGAGGAAGAGTATCACGTGCTGATTGATTCCGATCAGGGGGAAGTGCTCTATCTGGACATGTCTGATGTGTCGGTTGGCAGATCCGAGACACTCTCCGGACTTAAGTCATCCGATGAACTCCAGGAATGGGGGATTGATTTTTCCACATGGACCGTATGGAAATACACCTATGAAAATTCCGGTCATGATGCAGAAGGAGAGAATTATTATCTGATCGCAAGATGTGCTTCGCCAATAAACGATGAGGTGGATGATCTGTTTTCCAGAAGCGCTCCTCTTGTGGATCTTGCGATATCTCTCAGATATCTTCCGATCGTTTTTGCAGGCATTTTTTCAATCCTGACACTTATATGCTTTGTGATCTTTATGATCAGGTTTATCGAGTGGTTTGGTAAAACGTGGAAAAAGATTTCATGGCAGTGGCGCGAAAATGTTGGACTTTTTTGGAGACTTATCGGACTGTGCTTTATCTACGGTTTTGTGGAACTGATCCTTGCAATGCTTTGCGTGGGAGTCGGAGAATGTGAGATCGCACTTGTTTTCTGGGGACTCACGGTTTTGATGACGATGGTATTTTTCGTGATCGTTGTTCTTCAGATCAACAAGATCGCTCTCGGAGCCAGGAGGATCGCAAACGGAGATCTCAGCAGGCCGATAGATACAAACTATATGTTCTTCGACCTGAAAACCATCGGTCAGTGCATTAATTCCACTCAGTTCGGACTTGAAAGAGCTGTGGAGGACCGTATGAAGAGTGAGCGTTTTAAGACTGAGCTCATCTCCAATGTATCCCATGACATCAAGACACCGCTCACTTCGATAATCAGCTACGTTGAACTGCTTAAGCAGCAGCCCGGTGATGCTCCGGCGGATCCCGAATACCTCGAGGCACTTGAGCGCCAGTCGGTCAAGCTTAAAAAACTCCTGGAGGACCTGATCGAGGCTTCCAAGGCGCAGACCGGCAATCTCAAGGCTGAGCTGGAGATCTGCAATGTTAACATGGTGCTTCATCAGGTGATCGGTGAATATGAAGAAAAGCTCTCCGCAAAACAGATAGAGCTTAGGATCAAGACTCCCGAAGAGCCGGTAAATATCATGGCAGATTCAAGACATCTGCAGAGAGTTCTGGACAACCTCTTCGTTAATATTTCAAAATATGCGCAGCCCGGCACGAGAGCATATCTTAATCTCACTGCCGGAACCGACGATGCGGTGATCGAACTCAAGAACACTTCAAGCGAACCTCTCAACATGACAAGTGATGAACTGCTTGAGAGATTTGCGAGGGGAGATTCATCCCGCGGATCTGAAGGAAACGGACTTGGACTTTCGATCGCCCAGAGCCTTACTGAACTCATGAACGGCAAGCTCAGGCTCGTGGTGGACGGAGATCTGTTCAAGGTGATCCTGATCTTCCCGAGAGTGGCTGATGCGGAGGCAGCAGGCGTACCCGGATCAGCACAGCAGCAGGTCGCATTATAACTTTCGTAGCATCATATACTGCTTAATATGTAATGCCCCGTGCAGGATGTGATCGTCACATCCTGTACGGGGCAAAATTATTATCGGTTCGTATTCAAATTACTCATATATATGTCTGGTGACATACATCACATCGCCTGCAGTCACGATACCTATGACATTCTTTGCATAGGATACGACCGGAGGAATGAAGATGATCTCCGTGATCCGGTGCTCTCCGTATTCAAGAGGTATGTCTGCACGTGTCAGATTTGTCACGCTTATATCACGTGCCTTGCTTCCATATCCCAGAAGTTCTGCCAGGTATGATGAAATATCGCTGTGAAAGTATCCCGCGTGCTCCAGATTCAGGGCATCCTTCAGCGTGTCATCAAGTCTTCCCATGAACTGAAGGACGAAGTATCTGTACTTATCATTTGACAGTTTCTTCTGCATCAGGTTATGAACAGTGCGGGCGTTTTCCGAAATGCTTTTATTCGTATCGTATTTAAATTCGACAGATATGCCTGTGGCCTGGTTGCCCATGGAGCGGTTGGCATCGTATCTTCCGTTGGCGGCAAGTCCCACATCGGTCTTGCCCGGAATGTCCTTAGCCATGTCCGCTATCAGATATGACGTGAGTGTCACCCCCGCATCTTTTGCGGATCTTATCAGTTTCTCAAGCTCTTTGCCTTCGTAACGGGTTGCTTCTGTTTTTGTTTTGTGACCGGTCCAGGATTTTTCATAGGCTCTGTCCATATCTTCAAAGCCGAAAATCTTCTTGTCCTTAAGCCATTTTCTGTTCCATGACCTGACTATGGGCTCATAGAAGAAAGGTATCCTGCTGCCTGAAGGAAGATTATCGAGTGTAAGATTTCTGAACGGGACGAACTCCGGATCGGCACCTGCAAGGGCTGAGAGGAATGTCTCTATGAAGTAGAGCAGCGATTTTCCGTCGCCTGCGAGGTGATGCATCATGAAGACAAGTCCGTCCGGGGAATCAAAGCCTCTTATCCATTCACCTTCTTCAATCCTGAACCGGCCCCTTTCATTTTCGGAGATGAGTTCGGACAGGGATGCCTGTGTCCTGATGAAAGAACTGCAGGGCATATCGTTATCCGCATAATATGCCTCGCCGGAGTCTTCTATAACGACTCTTGAATTCAGTACTTCGTGTGCCCTTACGGCCTTATCGAATGCCGCGACAAGCTCTTCAGTGGATACTTTTTTCTCAAGCCTTACAGCCATCGTGATAATGATGCTTACATCAAAGAGATCCACTCTTTCTGTTTCGATCTTATATCTCATGCGAACCACCTCATGATCAGCTTACGTATTTCTTCATGATCATCATCCATTGTTTCATTACAATATCCGTCGGTGTTAACTTGGAGTAGAGGCGGAAGTATTTGGCAAAGGCTCCCGGTACGGACATGCTCCTGCCGCGTGCACTGTCACGGAGAGCTTTTCCGACAACAGCCCCGGCACTTATCATTCCCGGATAACGGATCACTTTGCCGTCACGCTCCCTCGGGAGCATTTCGGTATCAATCCATCCCGGGCATACACATGTCACGGTGATCCCTCTTTTTTTAAGTTCCGCACCTACTGCTCTTGACAGATTCTTAAGGTAGGCCTTGCTTGCCGAATACATTGCAAGATAGGGATTCGGCTGGAATGAAGAAGCGGAAGATATATTGATGATCTTTGCTCCTTCGTGCATATACGGGAGTGCATATGACATCAGAACGGAAGGGACGCTGCAGTTCAGCCTGCAGATCTTTTCGACCTGAACCGGATCCATATCGTCGAAAGGCCCCATATATGCAGTACCTGCATTGTTGATAAGCATTCTCACATCGGGATTGATTTCTGAAAGAAGTTGTCTGATGATCTCTGTACCGTTATCCGTAAGATCTGCCTCTATTGCGACGATCCTTGCATCGTTTCCCGCAAGTATCCCGAGCTTTTCACTGTTTCGCCCCACAGCCCAGATCTCATCAAGTTCCTTGTTCTCACATATGCTTTTGACGAATTCATTCCCGAGGCCGCCTGTTGCCCCTGTTATTATCGCTGTTTTTTTCAAAACGGACTCCTCCGATCATTCCACGCGTTGCCCGGACTTCATGCTCTCAGCAGTCTGGTAAGTGTTTCTGCCGTCAGTGCATGATGATCTTTCACAAACAGCTTCCTGAGAGCACTCAGATATACGTTTCCCCAGTAAAGATCTGCAAGATACAGAGGATCACCGCTTATGACGCTTCCTTCTTTCTGGCCCTGTTTAATGATCTGCGCCAGCTCCGAATACAGTTCATTCGAACAGATATCGTCCTGTTTTTCGAGCAGAAGCTGTGTGAGGATCGTGATCTTTACCACGAAGTCTTCATCTTCCTTAAGTCTTTTTTCCATCTCGCCGGATATCTTATTTATCTTGGCTATGGCAGGCAGCGGGAGATTAGCGAGAAGTTTGAGCTTTTTTACTTCTTCCTTGTTGTCAGCCGATTTTCTGATCTCATCAAACAGTTCTTCCTTGGATCTGAAGTACATATAGATGGTTCCCTGACCGATGCCTATGTGCCTGGCCAGATCGCTTATCTTCGTATCACCGAACCCGTTCCGGGCAAAATAAATGGATGCTCTTTGTAGGATCCTGCTCCTCATATCTTCCCGCATCTGTTTACATTGTTCTTCTGTTTTAGGCATAAGACTTCCTTTTTGTATGTTGAAATGCTGTGTTTTTAACTGAACGAATATTCATTCATAAAACATTTTTATCATGTGAATGTCCGTAAGTCAATAAAAAAGCTGAACATAACTGACCACCGGAATTAAAAACAATTGATATTTTATGATCTTTAGTACATATCAAGCGTTATTTATTGTATCCTACATAAGGACAAACATTAGTAACAGAGCGGATCTTTTCAGGCAGACTTTGTTGTCTACCGGCAAAAAAAGGTGATTCCCGCTTTGTGTCGTGTTCTTTTTCCCTAAAAATATCTATTCTGCAGGTGAAAGGAGGTATTCCGAAATGGACCAGAAGAAGGTCGGACAGTTTTTAAAAGAATTGAGAAAAGAAAAAGGAATAACCCAGGAAGAACTTGCAGAAAAGCTTGGCGCCTCGGGAAGGACGATCTCCAGGTGGGAGACGGGTGCCAATATGCCCGATATTTCCCTCCTCGTTGAGATAGCGGACTTCTATGAAGTGGATGTCAGGGAACTTATTGAAGGGGAAAGGAAAAAAGAAATGATGAACAACGACATAAGAGAGACCGCCACCAGGATGGCGGATTACGCGGAGGCGGAAAAAGGCCGCCTGCTTAAGTTTGCACAGATAATCGGGATCATAGGCGTCATAGTGCTGACCGCAGTCATGATCATCCAGAGCGTGAATTATGAGCCGTCTGTTCCGGCATTCATAACCATGCTCCTGACATTTGTGGCACTGGTGCTCATGGTAGTGATGACGCTGTATGTGACCGGCGTGCTTCGTAAGATAGTAAAGGGAAAGTTTTCGACTGCCATAATCGTGGCGGTGATCGCACTATTTATCATAGCACTAAAGCGTCTGGCGGCGACTATGCTGCTTCTGACAGTCCTGTTTATTGATGTAGCACGCCCGATGAGTTCGGTGGACGGAGTTGAGAGGTATGACAAGCAGTATTTCATAGAGGAGTTTTCCGGTGATCTGACTTCTCACTTCTTCCTTTTCCCGGATGATCTTAGCGAGACCCTTGATGCCGATTTTCACTATAAATACAAGGTCGGGCTCCTGGATACGGATGCGAGCTTTTTCCTTGTGGCGGAGTATTCGGATGAAGATTTCAGGGCTGAGGTTGAGAGAATATCCCATGTCACATGCACTGTGCCTGCAAATGACACGCAGTATACGCAGGCTGTGATGTATGACGAGGAGATGTATAACTATCCTGCATATATAGCAATGGACGGTTACGCCAGCACCTATGAGTATGCTCTTATCGATGAAGCCGGAAACCGCATAATATATGTTCTGCTGAGCTATCCTGAGTATGCAAAGCTTTTGCAATACAGGGATTTCCTGAAGAAAGACCCGACGGCATACGTCTTTTCCGGTACATCAAGTCTGGAAAATTTCTGTATATATGCAGTGAGATCTTATGACATCCCGGATATCGAAATGTATGTCACCTATGATGAAAGCATGGCGGATATACAGCAGGAGGCACAGGCTGCATCCGATTGATCCTGCAAAAGAAAACATACGCATAAAAACAGCCCCTTACCGGTAAGGTGAGGGGCTGTAATGATCTTCATGTGTTTTTATGAAGACCATACTAAGGAGCCTGTATGGGCGTCATGCCGTTTTCTTATTTTTGTCGACATGTGTGTTTCCGAGGGAAGCGTGAGCGGAGACATCACCGATCTCACCGCCCAGATCGATGTTTCCGAGATCGGCATCAACCGTTCCGGAATCGATCTTACAGTTATGTGATTCTATGTTTCCCGCATCGACTTCTGCGTTTATCGTTCCTATGGTGCTGTCATAGAGATCAACATTGCCTGCGTCTACATCGATCTTCAGTGAATCGGTATTGCAGTCTCTTAATTCTACGTTTCCTGCATCTGCATCGATCTCGATCCTTGTTGCCGAGATCTTCTTAAGATCCATGTTGCCTGCGTCAACGGTCACCTGAAGCTTGGAAACGTTCAGTTCGCTAAGATCGATGTCACCTGCGTCCACGTCAACGCTCACTCTTGCGAGTTCGCTGTCTTCGGGGATCGTGATGATGATGTAGTTATCAAAGTTCATGTTTCCGAAAGAGAGGTTCATGCTGCTGAGGCTTGATACTTCAAGGGTTCCGTTCTTTAATGAGACCTTGGGCTCGAGTGCTTCGGGAACGCTGTAAGCTACCGAAAACTCCGAACCGGTCCTGATCTTGACCTCCGAGATGTCAGCTTCCACGATGATCTCGGAAAGATCTCCTTCGAGACTGACATTTCCTTCAACTGTTCTGGTGCTTCTTGTGCCGAATGAAAATCCTCTGAATATATACATGCTCACTCCGATTATTATTGCTATTGCAGTTACTATTGAAAGTATGGTTATTATTACTTTTGATGCTGTTGTCATGATTTCCTCCTTAGTGATTGTTCAGATCATACCCCTTCATCGGTGCAGGCTATTACAACTGCCTTGTGAAGGACTCCGGCAACGACCCAGATGATCCATGTGGTGCCCCAGCTGAATGTCAGGAAACTCAGGATCAGATAAATGCAGGTGACTGCCGGCCAGTAGATCTCGACTATGGTCTGAGCTGCAGTGCTCTTATACTTTACGGGTCTGGGATTCTGATATACGTATGTGCCGCTTATGGTGTTGATGTCATTGACCTGCAGAAGGATTGAAAAGCCTCTGTGTACCTTGCCCGAGTAGACGAACAGGAAGACGCCGAAGCCTATGAGCACGAACATCAGTGCAGGAGCAAGTGTTGCAACTTTGTTGTAGAAGATATTGGGCACCCAGCAGATGATGCACAGGATGACTCCTACGGACACGCACAATGCCCTGACGGACTCGAAACTGCGCTGTCTTTCTTTTACGTAACCTGCGGTTGCCATGTCGACGCTGCAGAGTTCTTTTCTCAGGAACTTCCATGCTGAATCGATGAAACTGCTGAAAATGATCGATCCGACTCCGAGAGCTATGCAGAGGAACATCAGCAGGATTGCTCCGGCATCGTATTTTTCTCCGAAAAGGATGGGGCATGCCACGCTCACTATGCAGAGGAATACTCCGATCGCAAGGAAGAGGGCTTTTTTCTGCCTGTTATCAAGGAATGCCTTGACTTCATCCATTGACACGAATCTGCGGGGAACTTCGCTTTCCTTGGTGCGGGTCTCCTCGACTTCCTTGGTAAGGTTTAAGTCATCTGCAAGCTCGTCTAAGTTGCCAAACTCCGAAATGACGGTTCCGACTGCGGTGTTTTCGTTCTGGCCGTTTGCTATCAGTTCGTTGTATTTATCTTCCATCATCTGGAGCAGCTCGGCCTTGGCTTTCCTTACCTCTGCGGTATTGGGCATCCCGGCGAACATTGCCTCAAGATAGTTTTTAATGGTTTCCATTTTTTTCTCCTTAGTGTTCGATGAACTTCTCAACGACGTCCTTGGTTATATCCCATTCTTCACATTTTTCCCGGTAATACTGCTTTCCGGCTTCCGTGATCCTGTAATATGTCCTTTTTTTGCCGTTTCCGTTCGGGTCCTGATCTGCGGTGAACGATTCGATATGTCCGTTCTTTTCCATTCTGGTGAAGGCTGAGTAGAGCGTTGTCTCCTTGATGACATATTTATCATCAGAGATCGTCCTGATCTGCTTAGAGATCTCATAGCCGTATGACGGTTCCTTCATGAGGATGTATAAGATCATCGTGTCGTTGTAGCCGCGGATCACATCTGAGCTGATTTCTACCATAATGTGTCCTTTCGTTTGATCGAAAGCACCGCATCCGTGCGCTTGGGATTTGGGCTTTCATGATTTTGGTATACCTTGTTTTTTCAGGCTTGCTATTCCTGTCGTACTACGTCTGATATACTATGTTTGTCGTACTACGACTGTCGTACTATGTCTGATGGGGTAAATATACTACGACAGACGTAGTGTGTCAACAACTTTTTTAAATTTTTTTTGAATGCCCGAAAATAGCGTAAAAATGCGCTTTTTTGGCAACATGTGTTCATTTTTTGCTAAATTGACGTGATAAAGCAATAGATTACTTGTGCGAAAATCGATCTGTTTGGTATAATATGACAGGTTCGTCCGAAAACGATTAAGTAGAATGATCCGGTGTTAGTCCAATAAAAAGCCGGACGGATCATAATGGCAGCCGGATGTTTCTTTTGAGGAGGAATATATAATGGAAGTAGCTTCACTTGTTCTGGGAATAGTAGGTCTGTTCGGATGGATTCTGCCTCTCATCGGATATCCCGTAAATATCGTCGGACTTATCCTTGGTATCAAGACCGTAAAGGGTGAGAAGAGAAAGATGTCCATTGCCGGCATAGTCTGCTGCAGCATCGGACTTGTTCTTACTCTTATCAGCTCCATTCTCGGAGTTCTCATCATGAATTACATCCAGACCATGTAATCAGGATCTGACGAAGTTTTTCCCGGGGCTCTTCCTGCCCCGGGATTTTTACATCATCCTTATGAAAAAAACAACGGAAGAAAAGACCAATGTTCAGCGTCTGCTTGAACAGAAAAAAATCGAATACGCATATCATTGCTATGCGGATACTCCGTCGACGAACGGTGTTGAGATAGCCAGGCTCTTGGGTGAGGATGAACGGAAGGTGTTCAAGACTCTTGTAACCGTGGGAAAAAGCAAGTCTTATTATGTCTTCATGATCCCCGTTGCCGAGGAACTGGACCTGAAAAAGGCAGCAGGCGCATCGGGAGAGAAGTCGATCGAGATGATCGCGCAAAAAGAACTTCTGCCGCTCACGGGCTATGTGCACGGAGGCTGTTCTCCGATAGGAATGAAAAAACAGTTTGTTACTTTCATTCATCAGACTGCCGGGAATTTTGATACAATAATCTTCTCGGCGGGAAAAGTCGGATATCAGGTCGAACTTCCTCTGGAGAGCCTTCAGAAGATGGTACCCGTAAAGTGTGCGGATCTTATCGTGAAGTCTTATGCTGATGGCGGCGGGCATTATGATGATCGTTCGGGTGCTTCCGGTGATAATGCAGGGAGTCAGCTCAGATACAGATGTCCCTGCTGCGGATTCTACACACTTCCCGAGCCTGCGGGAGGAAGTTACAATATATGTCCCGTGTGTTACTGGGAGGATGATGCGGTCCAGATGGACGATGAGGATTTTGAAGGCGGAGCCAATAAGGTAAGCCTTCGTCAGGCAAGAAAGAATTACGAAGATTTCGGCGCAAGCGAAGAACGGTTTGTTGAACTGGTCCGTGAAGCGACTGAAGAAGAACTTGAAGGAATTGATTAATTGGGAGATAGGTAAGGGAAATGGATATCAGAAAAGTATTTACGTATATTGGCATAATAATTATCTTGATCGTATTTTTTCTGCTTCTGACCACCATGAGTTTTTCCGAATCCGATGAAGGTTATTCTTACGATGATCTCAGTGCGGGACCGGTGATCGAAAACGTGGCGGATGAATCGGAACCGCCGGCAGAGCTTTCGCAAGTCACCGACATTGAAATCGTGGAAACTGCAGATGCGGAGGATCTTACCTCTGCAGTTTCCCCGGAGTCCGAACCTGATTCTTCGGTCTCCGAGGAAACTGTAGAGGATATCCCTGAAGAGGCAGATTCACCTGCTGCGCAGACACCGGTTTATCACTTTCGAAATGACAGACTTCTAAATGAGCATTATGAGAAGCATGGCATAGAGATGGGATTCGCATCGGCTGCGGAGTATGAAGCAGCAGCTTCCGCTGTCATCACCAATCCCGCTTCCCTTTATAAGACCGAGGCTGAGGACGGAGACGGCGTATATTATCTTGAAGATACGAACGAATTCGTGATCCTTTCAACCGGCGGATACATCAGAACATATTTTAATCCGAGCGGCGGAAGAGCTTATTTTGACAGACAGTAGGTGCAAAAGGAACGTTTCTTTTTTGCACCTTTTGCTAATGTGGAAGAACATGAAGAGGGAATCGGTCAAGGAAAAAAAGAATAAGAAAAGCGTGATCAAAAAGATCCTGATAATTTCGGTGTGCATAATACTGATGCTTTCGGCGGTATTGTTTGCGATATTTAAGCTGGCACTGGATCCATACAGAGGCACTATCGGCTCGGACGTCGTTTCGCTTTCACTTGATGACACTATCACGATATCTCAGGCTGTCGAGGATATTGATTATGTGATGGAGATGTACAGGGAACGTCATCCGGCGTGGCTTGAAGAGGGTAATACAAGAGCCTCGGATGTGGAAAACCGCTATGATGCCGAGATAGCTGCTCTTAAAGAAAGCGGGGTCACGGAAATAACCGTGCTTGAGGAATGGCAGATCATTTCACGCATCATGCATTGCCTGTATGACGGACATTCAACCGTATTTCTGAGAAGGGATGATTTCAGGTATATTGATGATTTCACTCAGATCCATGAGTATGGCCTGCCTGTCCTCATAAACGGAGAAGACTATGATACTGTTTTGCACAGATTCTTTGATGTGTATCAGTATGAGACGGAAAGTTACGCACAGGCTGTTTTTGATTCGTTGGTGCTGGTCAATGAGAATTATCTGAGATGGTGCGGGGTTGATACGGCAGACGGTATCACACTGACCTTTGATGCCGGTGACGGAGTGCTTCGGGAATGCTCATATGGTTTTGTGCCTATCGATGAGGTCGCGGGTTATGGCGGGAACTCATCCGATGAAGAGAATAAGTGGGTATATTATGACATAGACCGTGAAAACGGCATCGGAATATTTACTCTCACATCATGTGAATTCAATTCCGAATATAAAGAGACGGTAAAAGAATTTTTTGAAGCCGTGAATGAAGCAGGGATAGAGCATGTGATACTGGATCTGAGATGGAACGGCGGCGGAAGCTCGATGGTCGGAGACGAGTTCCTGAAATATTGTGATATTGACGGTTATTACGGATGGCCCGTTCATGTCAGATACGGCCCGTTTCTCCTTAAGTATGACAAGATGTATATTAAAAATCACAGACAGCAGCCGCAGTATCACGGTGATCTGTATGTGCTGACAAATAAGCGTACATTCAGTTCTGCCATGGACTTCACCATGTATATCATGGATAACGATCTCGGAGTTGTTGTTGGAGAGCCTGCCGGAAATCTGCCGGATTCCTACGGAGATCTTCTGAATTTTGCAACACCGAATTCTCATCTGATCTTTTCCATCTCATATAAGAGATGGTTCAGGATCGATGAAACGAAAACAGGACAGCCGCTCGATCCAGATTATCCCTGCCCTTCTCAGGAAGCCATGGACGTTGCATATGAGCTGATCCTCGGATAGCATTATGACGTGATTGGATCTGCTATCGGTATTCATATATATGACATTTTGATCAGAGTCTCCTCCTGCAGTGTAAAAGCAGGAGGAGATTTTTTTGTCTTTAAAGATTTTTTAAGAAATGGATTGTTAATATGTGATCGAAGGATGAAGAATGTGCATTGCGGATGTGATCAGGAATTATCTGCAAGCTCTGCCGAGACAATTGTTTTAAGAGGAGCCAAAATGGGAAGTTTCTGTTTGGAAGCAAAGGATCTGTGCAAAACATATATCGCCAACGGACAAAGCAACAATGTTTTGCAGAACATCAATCTGAAAATAGAAGAGGGTGAATTCGTTTCGATAATGGGCCCGAGCGGTTCGGGCAAATCGACACTTCTTTATACGATAAGCGGCATGGATGACATGACCGCGGGTACGGTCATCTTTGACGGTGAAGATATCTCGGAAATGGATGACAAGCAGCTTACAAAGCTCAGACTCCTGAAAATGGGCTTTATCTTTCAGCAGATGTACATGATGAAGAAACTTTCGATCATGGACAATATTGTGCTTCCGGGATATCAGGCAGGCGTCGTGTCAAGGGATGAAGTCAATAAGAAAGCGGAAGAGCTTATGAGAAGGCTCGGGATCATAGAAACTGCGGACCGTGAGATCACCGAAGTGTCTGGCGGACAGCTCCAGAGAGCATGCCTTGCAAGGGCACTGATAAATAATCCCAAGGTCCTGTTTGCCGACGAACCTACAGGAGCCCTTAATTCCAAGGCTTCGATGGAGGTGCTCGGTGAGATGGTAAAGGCCAATGAATCCGGAACAACTGTCCTGATGGTCACACATAGCGAGAAGGTTGCGGCCAGTTCCGACAGGATAATATATCTGATGGACGGTGACATTCAGGGTGAACTTGTGCTGGGGAAGATCCATGATGATCCGGCAGGTGCAGGGCAAACAGCAACCGGAAACAGCGGAGCTGATGACACGGCACAGGTGAGTCCTTCTGAGAAACTGATGCACAGAGAAAGAAAACTCAGAAAATGGCTCGAAGAGATGGGCTGGTAATGTTTATTGAAGCAAACCTCGCAAATCGAATAAAATGGTGAAGGTTTCAATAAGATAAGAGGGTAAGAAATTGTATTTTAGAATGCTTAAAAGAGATCTTAAGGATAAGATCGGACTGAATATAGTTCTGTGCATATTCATGATGCTTGCTGCAACACTCATTGTCATGAGCGCGGGATTTATCTATACCTTTATCGCGGGAATAGATGATACATATGAAAAATGTAATACCTCCGATATCATGTTCCTGGTTGATAAGAGTCTCTCGGATGAAGAAGGACAGAGGAAAGTCATTGAAGATGTTCTTATGGATTACGGTAATATGGGTGAGATATCCGTCTCCGAAAGGATAGTTCTCAGCACATCGAGACTTGAATTCGAGGGCGTTGACAGAAGAGGCGTCACCAACCTTTATGACAATACTTTTATGATATCTCCTGTGAGCTGTGATCAGAATATCCCGTATGATCAGAATAACGAGTCATTTGTGCTTGCCGACGGATGCGTCGCTTTATCCGAAGTCATGGCACATAATGCCGGAACCGGCATTGGCGATAAGATCAGGCTTACTACCGATATGGGTAATATCTATGAGTTTACGGTATCTCATATTTTCAAGGATCCCAGTTCGTCATTGATGTTCAAGATACTGTTTTCCGATGGGGATATCAGCAGACTCAGTGAAGAATTTACCTCATACTCCGATCTGTATGAGATCAAACTTGCACATCCGTTTTCGAGTGTAAGCGAATTACAGAAATGGGGATGGGAGTGTAATGATATTCTTCTTGGTCTGCACGATGAGGGAGTGATAACCGGAAGAGTCAGATCTGTCACTACAGGCAAAGCTAACGCGTTTACCGATGAGGCCATGATAGCACTGATCGTCAGTATCTTCATGCTTCTTATGGGAATATCGCTTATAATCCTGATCTGCATGTCCATCTCATTCAGTCTTCAGGCTACCATAAAGCGCGAAGAAAGGGAGATAGGAACCATGAAGGCGATCGGAGTGGATTCTCTGTCCTATAAGTCCCTGTTCATCATCAAGTATCTCGTATTTGCGGTGATGGGAGGCGTCATCGGCATAATCGCAGGCATTCCTCTGGGTGATTTTCTTGTAAGCAGATTTGTGATAAATACATTAAGTCCTGACAGAGGTGTCATATTATTGCTTGGAGCCGCAGGAAGTATTCTGTTCATACTGCTCATGATCCTGTTCTCGTTCTTCTCGCTGAGAAGAATGAATCGTATATCCGTAATGGACACGATCCACGGAGAGAACAGAGGTGAGAGATTCAGCAGGGTCCCGGGACTCTTCCTTCATAAGAACAGATGGCTTCCCGTTTCTGTGTTTCTTGCCGTACAGGACATAATCAGAAAACTGAAGAGATATATATTCCTGATCGTCAGTTATACCATAGGAATGCTTATACTGTTTCTCGTATTTCAGCTGAAGGACAGCGTTGTCAGTGATGAATACAGAAAGACATACTGGCATATAGCCGAAAGGAACGTGATGATCAGGCCAAGTGACAGTCTGAGGGATAAACTGATCTCACTTACCGGAAGCTATCGTGAAGTGTTTAAGTACTATGTGAAATACTATAACGAAAACGGAATACCGCTGGATATCCAGATAATCGACATGCAGTCCGGTTACATGATAAGCGATGGTGAAAGAGTCGGATGCACGCTGCATTTCGGTGATTATGACATAAGCAGGCTTGTCCTGGTGGAAGGCGGAGAGACGCCGGTGCTCCCCAATGAAGTGGCGGTGTCACATTTCCTTATGAATACCGCCGGAGTGAATATCGGTGATGTTATCACTCTTGAATATGAAGTATATAAGGATGACGGGTTTAATACCGAGGTCATACAGAAGGACTTTATTGTCACGGCTTATGTAGAGACATTCGGAAACAGCGGCGGTCCCGGATTTTTCTTTACTGATTCCGGTGATCATGTTGTGATCGAGGATTTTGATATTTTTAATGAGGAAATAGTCTGTGCCGATAATGAATATGCCGATTATATCGAGAAGATGCGTGCGGTAAACGACGACATCATGATATGGGATTACGATCAGGTCATGGATTACGATCTCGGCAATACATTCGGAAGACTGCTTGATCTTCTGGCTGTAACTACAGGGCTGATCATGACATTGACGATCTTCTCCATGACATTCCTGTATCAGCAGATATTCATCGAAGAAGAGACATCTGATATAGCAATGCTTAAGAGCATGGGATTTGACCGTGGAAGCATCAGGATGTGGCATTTCTCCCGCCTCATCATACTGATCATAATATCATTTGTCATGGCCCTGATCCTTGCCTTTACACTTATTAAAGCATTATTCGGAATGATCGGAAGTGCCGCACTTGGTGTTGTATCCTTTGGCATCGTTTCACCTCCGCTTGCATCCGTCATCCTGCTGCCGCTCGCAGTTGTGGTGATCATCTCCGCAGTGATGCTTGTATCATTTAGATCCATGGATCAGATCAGGATTTGGAGGATCCGTAATGAATAAATTTTTCGATAAGATAAAAAGAACAGGCTCGCTTGCCTTGACAGGAGCCTTGCTTGCTTCTCTGTGCGGATGCGGCACATCCGGCATTCCGTCCTCCGAAGGCATGAGGCTCGTCGGAAGTTTCAACGTGGAAGAAGAAGCTCAGTATTCCGATGAGAGTAAAACTGAAGAGGTGCTGGATACATTCGCTTCGGATGACGGACTCTGCGTTATCGGCAAGTATCCGTCATATTATGATGTGACACTGGATTATGAGAACGGAACTTCCGCAGAAGTCGGTGCAGCGTATGCAATGACGATACTTAAGGCAGTTCCTGATTATGAGGAATGCTTTGAACCGTATCTGTATGAGAATATCAGGGATCTGTTTTCGGGAAGAGAGATCAATTACAGTGCTCTAGAAACCAGGATAATGACACTGGAAGCATCAATACCGGATAAATACAGGGAAGAGATAGAAAGCTTCGCAAGGACCATTGCCGGAGATGAGGAGGGATACGAGGAAAACGGAAAGCTCAGTTATATCGAGGCTATTACAATGCAGATGATACCTGATGCTTTAAGACCCACTGCCTGCAGTGCTCTTTCAATCGGAGGAAGCAGGACCGCGTCAGGCGAAAGGATAACCATGCGTAATCTGGAATGGAACATCGGAAGTTCCGCCCAGATGACAATGCTTCATTGCGTTACACATATGAACCGGGGTGACGGAAGCATTACATCCGTTGCGGTTCTGGGACTGCTGGATATGATCACGGCGATCAACGATGACGGAGTCATGATCGGCATTCTGGATGTGGGAACAGTGAACGGTATGCCGTTTGTATATGAAAATAAGAAGTGCTATACGTTCGAGATCAGATATGCACTTGACCACTTTGATAATGCAAGGGATGCGGCTGAATATTTAAGCGAAGAGAGCGGAGATTTTACCTGGTGCAATAACCTCATCGTGACTGATGCCAATGATGCGTTCTGCTGTGAGAATGCCACATCGGAAGTTCAGGAAGCGGGGAGGGCCGTGTCTGTCATCAGAACGCCTGATTCCGAACTTATGGAAGGACTTGAGTGGGATACTCCCGATACGCTGTGCATTGTTAATTCCTTCGCAACAAGGGGAAATCAGGACGGATTTACGGGAATTCCATCTGACATTACCCGTTTTGTGAAGTATAATAGATGGGTAAGAGAGATCGGTGAATTCACCGTGGCTGACATGAAAGGCATCATGTCGCGTGAAGTTGTGGATCAGTATGAGGTGGTCAACGTTCATAACAGCGGAACGGTACATACCTTCATAGTTGATTATGCTACCGGAAATCTGCACGTGGCATTTACTTCCGGAAGCTGTGCCGACGACATCCCCGAGTATATACTTGTTGGAAACTACAAATGACAGATATTCTTGTGATCGAAGATAATGAAGAACTCGGCAGGCTCATCTCCGATTTTCTGAAACGTGAAGGCTATTCCGTTGAATGGAGAACCAATGCGGAGGAGGGTCTTGAACTGATCGGGAAAGCAGCATTTAAGATGCTGCTTCTTGACGTTATGCTTCCGGGAATGGATGGCTACGAGGCTCTTCAGGAGATAAGGAAGCAGCAAAAGCTCCCTGTTCTCATGATGAGCGCCAGAACCGATGATCAGAGCAAGATACTCGGTCTTGAAGTCGGTGCGGATGATTATATTGATAAGCCTTTTTCTTTTCAGGTTCTGTCTCTCAAGATAAAAGCAATGCTGAGGCGTTCCTATGACATGTCCGGCGAAAGACAGCTTCTTACGTATGGCAATATTTCCGTGGACGTTGCCTCCAAGACTGTCTATAAAGACGGACAGGAAGTACAGATCACCGGAAAAGAATATGAACTGCTCGAATACATGATGAGTCACCCTGAGCAGGTGCTCAGGAAGGAAAAACTCTTTGATGAGATCTGGGGCGTTGACTGCTTCAGTGATGTCGGAAGCCTGAACGTGCATATCAGATGGCTCAGGGAAAAACTTGAGGATGATCCCAAAAATCCCAGGCTCATTCAGACGGTATGGAGAGTGGGATACAGATTCGGAGGCTCGGGAACATGAAGAGAGCAGTGAAACTATATATTCTCACTGTGCTTATGTTCGCTGTGGTTTTTGCCACGGCAAATTTTGTTTTTGATCGGACGATCGAAAAATCAGAGGATAAGTCATACGTGCTGATGAACCGCGTGTATGCCGGGATTTCGGAAAGGGTTTCGGCATTGTCGCAGGATGATATCACGCAGAGCGTATATGATGATATGATAAATGATATCTGGTATGAACGGATATCTGAATACGGTTCGGAATACAGTGCTTCGGAACTTCCGACGAGAGTATATTTTCTTCCTGTGCAGGAAAATGACAGCAATGTCGGAATTCTTAACAGAGGCCGTGAACGCGAGAAACTCTGGACTATAACACGGGACGGTGCGACCTGCGGTTTTATTGTCTTTGAATTTGACGATCATCGGTACAGTGATCTGCAGCTTGTCATGAACATCGGATTTGCTGCCGTTTTTTTGCTTATGATCGGGGTGTGTACTTATATCAGTTTTTATGTGCTCGAGCCATTTAACAGACTTTCTTCCTATCCGGAAAAACTCTCCAAAAACCAGCTGACCGATAAACTTCCCGAAAGCAAAAACCGCTTCTTCGGTAAGTTCACCTGGGGGATCAATATGTTAAATGACAGGCTTGTCAGTGATCGTAACAGGATCAATGAGCTCAGCAGGGAACATCTTACAATGCTTACCACGATCGCACATGGTATCAAGACACCGGTATCAAATATCAAGCTGTATTCCGAGGCGATTGAGACCGGAATGTATCAGGCTGACGGGAAGGCAAATGCAAGTGATGCCGAGGTCGCTTCCAGGATAAGTAAAAACGCCGATGACATTACACTGATGGTCAAGGAACTTATTGAGAAAGCGTCGGAGGGATTCGTTGATTTTGTGCCGGAGATAAACGGATTTTATCTTAATGAACTTGAGAAATACCTGCAGGAGGAATACGGCAACAGACTGGAACTTTTGAGAATTCCTTTTTCCGTTGAGATATCAGGCAATTCTATAGTTAAGAGCGATAAGAACGGAATATGCAGAGTTCTGTCACAGCTTATGGAGAATGCGATAAAGTACGGAAACGGTGAGGGAATTTCCGTAAAACTTGAAAAGCAGGAAGACGGATATTATATTACCGTGAGAAATAAGGGAAGTGTTCCTGAAGAAAAGGAACTGCCTTATCTTTTCAACAGCTTCTGGAGAGGCTCCAATTCGGAAGGAATCCCGGGCAGCGGAATAGGACTGTTTGAAAGCAGTGAAATAATAAAGAAGCTGGGCGGTGACATATATGCGCGCTCCGATTCGGACAGATCGGAAATGCAGTTTGAGATCTATATCCCGTGAGTGAAGTGACCGCCACATCATTTAGCTTTATGCAACTTGTGCCATATTTTGGTGCAAGTTGTTTCCGTTTTATTTACAGTTTTTGCGGTTTTGTTATTATGGCCTCGTAAGGAGGGAAACAGACATATGAAGATCCGAATATCAGTTTCGGAAGAAAAGTATGTTTCGGTAGAAAAATACCTGAACGAACACGGAATAGAGATAAGCGATGATGCGGAATACATTCTGACCGAGAGCTCCGGTCACCCGGCATTCATCCAGGCGAAAGACGATAAGAAAGACCGTGTGAGGATATCAGCTGAGGACGTGGTATTCATAGAAGCATTCGGCAAGGATATAGAGATCCATACCGAGAGCGACATATACCATTCCCAGGACAGGATGTATGAACTGGAGTCATTACTTGATCCGAAAGAATTCATCAGAGTCAGCAAATCCGTAATAATATCCCGGAAGCATGTAAAGAAGATAAGACCGTCTCTGTCCATGAAATACATACTTACCATGACCGACGGCACTCTGATCGATGTTACCAGAAGCTATTACAGCGATTTCAGAAGGTTCTTTGGAATATAAAGGGAGGCAATCATGGCTAATATATTATTATATATATTCATACTGCTCGCTTTTGCGGCGATCATCATTACCATAAGCATAATCACTTACAACAGACACCTTGATAAAGTCACGAAGGGCGAGATACATGACACTCACAGCAGTGTTCCCGAGCCCAGGAGCACCGCAAGCGTGATCTATAAGGTAGTCCTGATGGTCATCGTCATAATGACATATATCGGGATCAGCACGATCTCCGGAATGATGAGCAGCATGCAAAACAGGATCACAAATCTTGAAAATGATGTGCGCAGTCTTTCGTATGATGTTCAGGATCTGAAAACCGAGCTTGAACAGAGAGACAGGCTTGTAAGCTCATTTAACTATGAGTTCGGAACTCCTGTCGATAATATGGTCGACCTGAAGATCGAACTGTGGCTCAGAGATTATACCGACGATACCGAAGTGTCACTTGATATCGCGGGAAGACATATAGAACTTGAAAAGAACTCTGACAGGGCATTCAGCGGCGTGGTCACGGTATCAATATTTGATGACTGCTCACTTCCCTGGGTGAATATAACCGAGAACGGTCAGACGATCGGTGAGACGCTGGAGTTCTTTGATTATCTGTTCTGGGAATATCTGCCTTTCCCGATGATGAACTGCCAGTTTGAAAGCAAGCCTTCTCTTTCGGGAATGAAGATCTCGGGTTCTTATTCGTTTTCACTCTCCCCTTCCGATAATGTCGAGAGCGTGACCATGACTTATCTCTCGGAAGGAAGAGATCTTAAGACAATGGATATCACATCGCAGGCTGTCAGCGGTGAGACTATCACACTTGAAAGCGGACTTGATATCGGTGATGACCTTTCATTCAGGACAGAGATAGTGACTTCGGACGGATACAGGATTGTGGAGCAGAGACTTATGGTCTTTAATGCCATAGAATATCCCGACGATTATGAATATGAGAGGATCTACGATATGGATGGAAATCTTCTCTGGGAGAATGACAAGTTATAAGCTGCTGAATATGTTGCGGGGACGGTTCAAAAGAACCGTCCCTTTTGCATAATACCGTTTGCATGAAAATACCCTCCTTACCGGCTGCCCGGCAAAGAGGGTACATATAAGTCTTATGAATGCTTTTTCTGATGATTATTTCTTCTTGTTTTTCTTGGGAGCCTTTTTCTCTGAGGATTTATTGTCTTCTTTTATTTCCTTCTCGCTAATCCCCGACATGTCGGCACCGGTTTCACTGCCTACGTCCTCATTGAAATTGAAATCTTTGCCGGGAAGGATCGCATTGAGGATTATTCCTACAAGGGAACCGACTGCAAGACCTGAAAGAGCAATGTTTGCGCTTCCTACGCTGAATGCGATCGCACCTGCTGATGAGAAGTTGATGCCGATCGAAAGAACGAGGATGATCGCTGCTACGATGACGTTTCTGCTCTTGGTGAAGTCTACCTGTGTCTCAACGATGTTCCTTACACCGACTGCGGAGATCATTCCGTAGAGCACAAGGGAGATGCCGCCGACCGTTGCTGAGGGCATTGCTTCGATGATCGCAGAGAACTTGGGGCAGAATGACATGAGTATCGCAAAATATGCGGCAAGTCTTATGACGAAAGGATCGAATACCTTGGTGAGAGTAAGGACTCCGGTGTTTTCACCGTAGGTGGTGTTGGCGGGTGCTCCGAAGAGTGAAGCTACTGCTGTTGCAAGTCCGTCTCCGGTAAGGGTTCTGTGAAGTCCGGGATCCTTGATGAAGTTGCGGTTTACGGTAGAGGAGATAGCGGATACGTCACCGATGTGCTCCATCATTGTGGCAATGGCGATGGGAACGATGGTGATCGCTGCGGTGACAAGAAGTCCGCCCTTGGTCATGTTGGAGATGATGACTTCACCTGTCTCGGCATCGATAGTGTGCAGATAAAGCGTTCCTGCATCCCTTCCTGCGGAAAAGAGTGAGAATACCGTGTTGGAGAACTGTACGGGAAGTCCGACCCACGGAGCTGCTGCCACACCCGAAAAGTCAACATTTCCGGTGACCGCTGCAACAATATATGATGCGATGACTCCGATGAGGATGGGAAGGATCTTGACCATGCCCTTGCCCCAGATGTTGCAGATGATTATGGTAAGTATTGCAACAAGAGCGATGGGCCAGTTGCTGGAGCAGCTGTTGATGGCAGACTGTGAAAGGATAAGTCCGATCGAAATGATGATGGGACCTGTGACAATAGGAGGGAAGAACTTCATTACGTGAGTTGCACCGAACAATTTGAAGAGAAGTGCAAGCACGAGATAGAGGAGACCTGCAAGTGCTACTCCGAAGCACGCATAAGGAAGAAGCTGTGACTTGGAGAACAGCAATCCGCCTTCTTTTGCGGCATCGAGTGCTTCAGCGGTGGTGAACTGCTGCCTTGCGATCATGAGGGTGGCGATGGTGCCGTAACCGGTAAGAAATGCGAAGGAGGAGCCAAGGAAAGCAGGAACCTTCTTCTTGGTGATAAGGTGGAAAAGCAGGGTTCCGAGGCCGGCAAAGAGCAGTGTAGCTGAGACGCTCAGGCCTGTGATGAGAGGAACCAGAACGGTGGAACCGAACATTGCGAACATGTGCTGCAAACCGAGCACGAGCATCTTGGGTGTTCCCAGTTCTTTGGCATTATAAATGCCCTGTTCGCCGAGGACTTGCGATTTTGTGTCTGACATAGTCTCCTCCTGTGGATATGAAATTGAAAATACAAGATATAGTACTTTTCGTACCAAAGATATAATACATTTTGATCTTTGAGTCGTCAACGCAAAGCAAATGTTATTATTTGAACCTTTGGTTTACGATTTTATATTTGGCAAAAAATGGTAAATAATCTACCCGTGTCGTACAATATGATAAATGTATTGTCCGGACTGAGGTCATAGAATGATATCAGTTGATCATTTGATTGGAGGACCATAAATGAATATTGAAATGAACGACATTGAAGCGATCCTGGCCAGACATTCGGTGCGAAACTATCTTCCCGACAGGATTGAAGATGAAAAGGTTAATCTGCTGAAAAGAAAGATAGACGAGCTTAACTTGTCAGGGAATCTTCATCTTCAGTTCATTGAGGATGCCGGCAGCACATACAACAGACTTCTAAACAGGGCAATGGGACTGGGCTCGGCCCCGAGTGTCATAGCATGTGTGGGCGCGGATTCCGATGACCTGGATCAGCGCGTAGGGTATTACGGTGAAAAACTCGTGCTGTATGCCCAGAAGCTCGGACTGAACACCTGCTGGGCCGGAACATTTAACCGCAGGAATATCGGTGCTGAGATCGCCGACGGAGAAAGGCTTGTCATCTCAATAGCGATCGGATACGGAAAAGAACAGGGCACGCCGCATAAGTCAAAAACCGCAGAGCAGGTGACAGAGGCTTCGGACGATGCTCCCGAGTGGTTCAAAAAGGGTGTCGAGATGGCGCTCCTTGCCCCGACTGCCGTAAACCAGCAGAAGTTTCTGATAAAGTACGGATCCGATGAAACAGTGGAATTTGTCGATAAGGCGATGATGCTGGGACAGGTGGATCTGGGAATAGTGAAATGTCATTTTGAGATCGGTTCCGGAAGGGATATGGCTATTTGATTCCCTGTCATTACACGTTGATCTCGGAAGCGGAGGTAAATATGCTTCATTTGGGGACGTTTTTTCATCATATAAAACTGGCATCTGCGGAACGCGGGGAATCTCTTGAAAAGACTCTCGCCTGGCTCAGGGAAACCGGTTATGAAGGTGCGGAACTTGATGCGGACGATCTTGACGGCACGGAATATCTGAAGAAGCAGGGGATCGCAGCAAGCAGCATCTACAGGCAATACAGATGGAAAGACGGCATCGATGAAGACCGCATGATAGAGCATATCCGCTTTGCAAAGGAACTTGGTTCGAGCAAGATCATGGCAATCCCCGGTCTGTTCGGCAGAGGCGGAAACAGGGACGAAGAACTGAAGCGCATGATCGAAGGCATGAGCAGACTCAGCGAACTTGCCGGGGATAACGGACTGATCCTTACCATTGAGGATTATGATGATGCTTTAAGTCCGATCGCCACTATAAAGGGAATGAAGGTATTTCTGGATGCTATCCCTGATCTGAAAGTTGCATTTGATACCGGGAACTTTGTCTTCAGCGGTGATGATGTCATTGAAGCCGGGGATGAATTCTTTTCACGGACAGTGCATGTTCATCTGAAGGACAGATTGTGGAGTGCTGTGGGAAAAGGAGATCCGAAGGAGTGCCCTGACGGGCGCCTGCTCTGGCCCTGTGCCGTTGGAGAGGGAGATATTCCCATGAGCGGGCTCATAGATGAATTGAAAGGGATAGGCTATGACGGATTTGTGATGGCTGAGTTTTTCGGAGCGGCTTCTTATTCCGATAACATTAAGAGATCTGCTGACTATCTTCTCGGGAGAATACGATGATAAAGGTTACCGTCTGGAATGAGTACGAACACGAGAGAACGATCCCCGCGATAAGAGATATTTATCCCGAGGGGATTCACGGTGCACTTAAGACTGTTTTGTCTGAAGAAACCGACATGATCGTCAGGTGTGCGACATTGGATGAGCCCGATCAGGGGCTTTCCGAGGAGGTGTTGCAGGATACCGACGTGCTGATCTGGTGGAGCCACGCAAGACAGGATGATGTGACCGATGAAACGGTGATGCGCGTGATCAGGCACGTGCACAGCGGTATGGGGCTGATAGCTTTGCATTCCGCGCACTTCAGTAAGGTGTTCAGGAGACTGATGGGAACTCCCTGCACGCTCGGATGGAGACACGGCGATCATGAGAAACTTTTCTGCGTCAATCCCTCACATCCCATTGCAGAAGGCGTTCCACTCTGCATAGATCTGCCCGAAGAGGAGATGTACAGCGAGCCTTTCTCAATCCCCAAGCCGGATGAAATTGTTTTTATCGGATGGTTTGAGGGCGGTGCGGTATTCAGGAGCGGATGCACCTTCACAAGAGGCTATGGCCGGATATTCTACTTCCAGCCCGGACACGAAGAATGCAGGGTATATGATGATCCTGCGATCGGCAGGATCCTGAAAAATGCCGTAAGATGGGCGATGCAGCATACAAGACTTTCGGAACCGGAAGACAATGTGGCTTTATAAGTACAGATACCCCGGAGAGACTTCATCTCCGGGGCTTTTTTCTGTCTTGAAGTTGCAAAGGGGAGGTGCAGAAAAGAACCGTCCCTTTTTGCACCTCATGCATGCACTACCTGTAAGGACAATTTAAAATTATTTTTAAATAGTTCTTGACACCGGCCTGCCCCGGATATAATATCGTCTCAAGTGATTAAAAATTTTTTTAAATAGCTTTTGAATCAGAAAGGAGGCAGCACGGATAATGGGAGAAACGAATATCTTTAAAGTGCTGTCCGATAAGCAAAGGCGTGACATCCTCGAGATGCTCAAAGACGGACGAATGAATGCCGGTGAGATAGCGGAGAGGCTCGGTGTCACACCTGCAGCACTTTCATATCACCTTAAGCTCCTTAAGGATGCGGACCTGATAATAGAGTACAAGCAGAAGAACTTCATCTATTACGAGATCAATGCTTCGGTCTTTCAGGAGCTGATCCTGTGGATAGGCCAATTCGGAGGGAAGAAATGAAGAAAAACGGAATATATAAATCCATAATGTGGATCATAGCCCTGATCCCTTCAGCCGTAACGGCGGTGATTCTTCCGGGCATGCCTGATAATGTACCGATGCATTTTGACATAAACGGCAATGTCGACAGATGGGGATCAAAATATGAAGAGCTGATAGTTGTCTTCACATTACTTGCCATGACTCTGTCCATGCACTTTGTCATAACTTTCTTCGAGAAAAAGGGGGCAAAGGCAGAAGATGAGAAAACCAAAGCGGAATGTACCACTAACGCTAAGGTTGCATCAATTGCAGGTATCATCATGGCAGTCTTTTCGGGAGTGGCCTATGTTTCCATTCTGTGTTCCACTACCCAAATGGTTAAGACAGGAAGTGAAACCCCCAGCATCAATTCCGAAAGGATCATCTGTGTGATGATGGGAGTGCTGTTCATAGTTCTCGGAAACATCATGACCAGGACACGCAGGAACGCTCTTGTGGGATTCAGATGCGGCTGGACACAGTACAACGATAATACCTGGAAAAAGAGCAACCGCTTCGGTGCGATCCTCATGATGATCGCCGGTGTCTTGGCACTGATCATGGCTCTTGTCATGGATAATCCCGTGCATGCAATGGCAGTTACCGTGGGAATGGTGATATTAATAACAATAGCCACACTTGTGTATGCTCATAGGATTTATGTGATTGAAAAAACGAACGATAATGCGGGAGAAGGGAGATGACCGGTATGTATGAATTTGAAAAGATTTCGACAGGAAATATTGCTCTTATGGTCCTCGGAGCGACAATTTTCATTGTTGTTCCGGTGCTTATATGGATCTTATGGACAGTTAAGAAAAAAGAGAAATTCACCACCATCCTCATCGGTGCAGCTACGTTCTTCGTCTTTGTCATGGTGGAGAAGATCATCCAGAACGTGCTGATATTCCCGACTGCCATGGGGTTTAACGAGCACGAAGCAAGCATATTCATAAACGCAAGACCGGTACTGTGGGCATTCCTGGTAGGCCTCTTTCCCGGGGTCTTCGAGGAGACCGGCAGGTTTGTGGCTTTTAAGACTCTCCTGAAGAAAAGAAGAAACAGGGAAACTTCGATCTCATACGGCATTGGACATGGCGGATTTGAAATAATTTTTATCCTCGGGCTTGCATATATTAACTATGTCACTTATGCTCTTATGATCAATTCAGGCGCATTTTCTGCGACCGTGGAACAGGTACAGGCCGTAGCCCCCGAACAGGTCGACTCTCTGCTTGCAATCCCGGCACAGTTATCGGCGTTCTCATTCGTTTCACTGATAATAAACATGTATGAAAGGATCTGGGCGTTTCTGTTCCATACCGGAGCATCGATCATCGTATTCTATGCATGCAAGGATAAGAAGAAATTCTGGCTCTATCCGCTTGCGATAATCCTTCATACCGCAATGGACATGATAGCAGGTCTTTCGATGTCGGGTGTTCTTACCCTTTCGGACTGGCAGCTGGAAGCAGTCGTGACGGTCATGGGAGTGCTGGAATTTTTCGGAGCATACTTCCTGCTTTATAAGAAAGACGTGACTGATGACGTAAAGACAATCGAAGCGGAATCCTGATAATGCTTTATAGGGATGAAAAAGGGTCTGTCGCATTGCGACAGACCCTTTCAGTATTACCTAAGATATTTTCTGTACCGGCTTATTTCCAAGCACCGTTTTCAAGCTTGTATTCATGACCGCTAATTGTTACGCTTCCCTTGGTTATGATTCCGTTTGAGTAATCAAACGAAAATGCAGTAACCTTAGCTGTATCTACACCTGAGAGGGTGAAGACGATATCACCGTATGTTGTGGTGGTATTAGCGATTACGCCGGACATAGTGTCGATGGATGTGCATGCGCTGTTTGTGCCTGATGCAACGGTCTTGACACCGTCACCGTATGCCTGGTCGATTGCTGCCTGTGCTGCAACTCTTACGGTCTGGGCGGTGGAGAAATCCTTCTCTGATCTTGCTCTGTCAATGTATCCCAGAAGAGTGGGTACAAGGATAGCTGCCAGTATTGCGAGAATGACCAACACGACGATAAGTTCTACAAGAGTAAAGCCTTTGTTGTTCTTTTTCATTATTATTTCCTCCTGGTAATAATATTGCCTGTTATTGAATTCTTTGGCCGATGTGTTTGAGATTATCTCTCTCTGAGTATTATATCGGCAGAAATCTCTTTATTCATTATACGCTATTTTTTCAAGTTCTTCCATAGTGGTGATTCCTTTTTCCACAAGGTCGAGTCCTGCCTGCTTAAGGGTCTTCATTCCCTGCTGCTCAACAGCATATTTCTTGATCTCATCGGCTCCGGCACCATCCGATATGAGCTTTCTGATGCTTCTGTCCACGTAGAGGACTTCATGTACGGCGATACGTCCGCTGTATCCGGTTCCGTGGCATTTTGCACATCCTACTGCGGTTCTGGCATTAGGCATCGGTCTTCCGGCAAAGGCCTCCTGGTATTCATCGAGCCCGGTGACCTGGCTGCAATAAGGACATACCTTTCTCATGAGTCTCTGGGCGATGGAGCCTACCAGGGCGGAGGACAGAAGATAAGGCTCGGCACCCATGTCGATGAGTCTGATTATGGTGGATACGGCATCGTTCGTATGGAGCGTGGAGAGAACGAGGTGACCTGTGATAGCGGCTCTCAGGGAGATGCTGGCCGTTTCGGAGTCACGGGTCTCACCGACCATTATGATATCGGGGTCCTGTCTTAAGAGTGCCCTTAATCCGACATCGAAAGTAAGTCCTGCGGTGGGGTGTACCTGCATCTGGTTAAGGCGGTTTAAGTTCTTCTCGACAGGGTCTTCGATGGTTGCGATGTTGACCTGCCTGTCGGAAAGAGAAGCAAGTGCCATGTACAGGGTCGTGGTCTTACCGGATCCGGTAGGTCCAGTGATATAAATGAGACCGTTCGGGGATTTGAGCATCCTTGTGAACTTCTCGTAATTTTCCGGTTCCATTCCGAATGTTCCGGCATTGTCTATCTGGGAATTGCCGGCGAGTATTCTCATGACGACCTTTTCACCGAAAACGGTCGGGATGACGGATACACGGACGTTTACGATCTGATCCCTTATCTTGATACGGAAGTGTCCGTCCTGAGGAACTCTTTTTTCTGCGATGTCCAGCTCGGACATGATCTTGATACGTGCGATGAGCGAACCCTGAACGTTTTTCTGGAGCGTCATGTAATCGATGAGCGCACCGTCCATTCTCAGACGGACGTGTATCTCTTTTTCAAAGGGCTCGATATGAACGTCGGATGCGTTGTCCTGGTATGCCTTGTCGAGAAGCGAGTTTACCAGGTTGATGATGGGGGTGTCGTCCGCACCGGCACCTGCATCGATGACCATCTCACGAACTTCCGATGACACGGCCTGCTCGTTAGCCGACTGAGCCGCACGCTTGGTCTGGACCTCAGCGTAGTAATAGTTAATCGCATTTTCGATCGCGGCACGCTCGGCCAGGACGGTCTCGACACTCATTCCGCTGGTCTGTCTGACGTCCTCTATCTTGATGAAATCGAGGGGATCGTTGACCGCAACAACGAGAGTTCCTTCCCTGAAAGCAACAGGGAGCATGAGATATCCCTTTGCCATCTGGCTGGGAATGGTCTTGACCGCATTGCTGTCGACGGGGTATGTGGAGAGATCCACGACTTCGAGCCCCATGCGGCTTGCGAGGGTGTAGAGCATCTGTGTCTCGGACACATATCCCTTATCTACCAGTATCTCTCCGAGTCTTTTCTTGGATTCCTTTTGTGCCTGGAGAGCATCGGCGAGCTGTGCCTCGTCAATGTATCCGGCTTTGACCATCAGGTCACCGATCCTTATTTTGGTTGAGGAATTAACATCCATTTCATATCCTCCAATAGATTATGATGTCTGAAGAGTGATGAATCTGTATTTATGAAGCGCTTGCTGCAGGCTCCACGTAATCCTTCATATAGAGATTGACTCTGATCTCCAGCTGTCTTGAGGCATTCTCATAGATCAGTATCGAACCGTCTTCCTGAAGATATGTGATCGGATCAAGAGATATCCAGTTGAATCCTGTGACTCTTACGGAAGGGTTGTGTGTCAGTTCATCGATCATCTTCTGACATGTTTCGGGACTTCCTTCTACCACGATGATGAGCTGTACGCATAACAGCCCCGAACTTTCCGTTGTCGTGGATGCAAGACCTTCATTGTATTGTTCCATCGGAGTCGGGATTATCGATACCTGTGAGGTCTCACTGCCGGTCAGGAAATTCATCACTGCATGTCTGAAATAATTTCCGGAAGATACTTTTTCTTCTTCAACGGTGACTTCATTGGCTGTTCCCATATCGAGCATGGTCTCGGTTTCTTCCGGAACGTAGGTGGAAACAGTGGTGAAATTCGAATAAGCATAAGGCTCTTCTAGGACATAGCCTTCAGGCATCAGTATCGTCAGATCCCTTGCCTGCATTCCTTTTTTCAGGATATAGGATGTTACCAGCTTGTCGATCTCAGAGCTGTCCATGTAGTCATAATACTGTGATATTGATGAATCAAGCTCGTCATTGAATCTTGTGGTGAGAGCCTCCGCAGACGCAAAGCCGATCTGTTTTGCCTCATTGGTGGCTCTGAGCGATGCGGCAATCTCGATCCTTTCCTGATCAGCTACTATCTTCTTGTAAAGAGGTCTTATGAGGCACCATCCGAACAGGAAGATGATCACTATCATCAGGAGCATGTATAAGAGTCTTTTATCCCTTGTGGTAAGTGTGGTGCTGAGATTCATTATTCTTCCTCCTTTTCTGCCTGTCCGCTGAGAGTGCAGATGACCTTGATCGACCAGGTTCCGTCGCCGTCGTTCCAGGTATATCCCGTGTAATCAACATCCTCGAAGATATCCATTTCAAGAAGCCTGGCTATGAACTTGTGGATCTTCTCTACTTCGGAAGAAGAAGCGGTGGTGGCGAAGACACCGCTGTCCGCATTGTATGAATTGAACTCTATCGTGACGTCCTCGCTTCTGGCGGCCTCACTTATCTGTTTATTGATCGATGAATCAGGTATGGGATACGAATCGATGTATTCACGAAGCAGATCTACTCCGCCCTGCCTGTCTCCGTACCTTCCCGATCTTGTCACCAGCGCGTCATATTGCATCGATCCCTGTATGACTTCCGGCTTGTTGTTGTATTGCTCAAGCTTGCTCAGCCTGTTTGCGGTGCTGATGCGAACGGCAAGCAGGAAAAGAGTGATGATGAGCAGAACGCCCGTGAGTATGGCAACCGGAATGCCTTTCTTGATCAGCTCGACTTTCCTGGCATATGCTTCATCATTTTTTCTTATCGCCTTAAGTACGGAGAATCCTGTCTTGGGAACGACAAGTCCGGCAACGGGATAGATGAATGATGTGAGACGGTCATTCCATTTCTTGAAGTGAATGTGCGAAGGTGCTACCGTTCCGTGCACGGTGATGTCGGGATCGGTATCTGCAAGGTACCCTTGGAGCATTCCGACGTCATCACTGCTCATTCCCGCAAAATACACATCCGTGATGGCCGATTCGAGATGCTGGGAATTGGCGAACTGCCTTACACCCGATATGTTGCTCCTGATCTCCGCAGCGAATTCCTGTGTTCCGTCATCCTGGAAAAGACGTCTTGTGGAGTTGTAATAATACTTGCCCTTTTCGTAGAGGATGGTGACGAGCATCTGGGCATCCTTGATCATGTATATGGCAGTCTGGTCATGGACACATGTCGCAAGAAGCTCAGTCGCAAGGCTGACACCGTCGTGGACGGAATTAAGCGTTATGCCTGCTTCACTGAATATCTTAATGTAGGTTTCGATGAAGGTTCTTTCGGCGACTTCGGTCACGACGTCCTGGGTATTTTCTTTTTTGTTGGTCCTGAGAAGATACCAGCCCTTTATGGGTGAATCGAATCTGCCGAATTCATCGGAATTCTGCTTGTCCAGATAGTCTGTTGCCTTGCTCACGTTGGGGATGAGCGGCATGGTGGTGCGGTTCGATATGAACTGCGGGCTGTTGATTATGAGGTCAACGTTTCCCTTCAGCCCGTTACCGGTCCAGATCTCCTTAAGTTTTTTGATGATGCTTTCGGTTTCGCCTTCTATGATGACACCGTTTAAGATGGCATTCTCGGGCATGGGAACTTCAATGAGCTTGTCTATGTAGATAGACTTTCCGCTGCTTTTTCCCACGATGACCTGTATGTTCTTGTTTGAAAAAAATACTGATACGGACATATTCTCACTCCCGCAATAAAAATTTTACTGACCTGCTCCGATTGTTGAATAAGACTGGTAGATCGGAAGTATGACACCGATCATTATGAATCCGACTATGATAGCCATGATTATGATCATTACCGGTTCTATATACTTGACCATTCGCATCAATGCCTGTTCGGATGCGAAATCAAGGTTGTCTGCAGCGCTTGTCAGCATGGAATCAAGAGATCCTGTTTCTTCACCTACTCTGACGACCGATGAAAGCTTGGAAACGAATCCGTCGACCTCATCAAGTGCATCGGAGAGGAGACCTCCTGCCTGAACTGCCTTGATGACCTGGTCGAACTGAAGCTCAATGTAGACATTGCCTATAGTCTGACGTGCGATGGCAAGACACTGGTCGATCGGTATTCCCGCAGAATACAGGGAACTCATGGTGCGGGCAAATCTTGCGGAATAGATGACTTTCTGAAGCTTTCCCAAAGGACCTTTCACCTTGAACTTGTCAATCTGCAGTCTTACCTGAGGTATCCTTGCCACGATGCCGCCGAAGATCCATACCAGCACGGCCATGATGATGATCAGATACCAGTATGATGCAACGAAATCACTGATCCCAAGCAGTATCCTTGTTGCGAGCGGAAGCTTCGGCATCTCGCTGAAGAGATCTTCAAACTGCGGCATGATGAATCCGAAGATTATCATCACAACTGCAACCAGGAGAAAAGTAAGTATCTTGGGATAGGTCATTGCGCTCTTGGCTTCGGATTCGAGTTCGTTTTCCTTCTGATACTGTTCCGCAAGTCTGAGAGCGGTGGAATCCAGATTACCGGATGTCTCTGCGGCCCTGAACATGCTGATGAGCAGTGGCGGAAATGCAGGCTTAAGTTCTTCCATCGCCATCGAGAGAGAGATACCCTGAACGATGCGGTCTCTTAATCTTATGTAGAGATCCTTTTCATAAGGCGTGATCGATTCGTCCGCACCCTCTATTTCCAGCGCTCTTAAGATGGAAATGCCCGATTTGATCAGCTCGCCTATCTGTCTGCAGAAATCGGAGAGCTGAGATTTCTTCAGAGGCTTGAGCATGACCTGCTTGACGATCTCTTCGGAATACAATAGGGTCTGATGCTTGTCGTGAAGCCTTTTCTTGAGTTCTCTTTCATCGGATGCACTCAGTCTGCCCTTGATCTGTTTTCCCTGTTCTGTTTGTGCTGTGTATCTGTATTCTGGCATGTCTTTTCTTCTCTTTAATCCCCCGTAGTGTATTCAAGTACCTTGAAATCGCAATAAACGATCCAGTCACCGTTCATTCCGTATGTTCCGTCACCTTGTCCGATGTCTTTGTATTCCACCAGATATTTACCTTCCCTGTAGGTGAAGGACAGCGGAATGTTGTTCTCCCGGTCCCATCCTGTCACGCAGAGTTCGCCATCTATCGGAATTGTGGAACTGAGCTTCTCAAGCGCACCGGGTACAAGTCCGTTCTCCGATTCGGGATCGAAGATCGAGCAGTCATTGCTGTAGTACTCCAGAGACATCAGCTTCAGAGCTACACGGATATCCTTTGCATGGCTTAGTGCATCCCTTGCACCTGCACCGATGTTGCCCCATATCAGGAGACCGGCACCGATCAGGCCAATCAGCATGATAAGCCAGGCGAAACGCTTGATCTTGTTTGGCATTGTCTCAACAATAAAAGTTGTCTTGTTTTCTTCGCTCACTTTTTTCACCTTTTATTATCCGACTTTATAATTTTCCCACGTAGGATGAGCGGTATTGTTCAGCCCCACGACTCTGTCATATGCGGTACCGTATATGTTCACGTTCGCGGGAACGATGAATGAAAATGTAGGATTGTCGGACACTTTCGGTGTCCAGTTGTTGTTTATGTCACCGAGTATTCCGTAATTGATGCCAACGATTCCGCCTGCATATCCGTTGTCGGACCTGATGTTGATGGTTCCGTTATTGTTGTTGCAGAGCGTGGTGTTGCGGTTCTTGGTCCTTGCAAGGGCATAGTTATTGTTATTGCTATCGTTATTGTTGCCTATGATGCCTATGAAACCGCCGGCGCCGGAACCTGCAGCGGTTGAAGTGATGTTCACCACTGCGCCGGAACTGAGCACAAAGCCTATATCCCTGGCGTTGATCTTTCCGGAATTGTAACCCACGATTCCGCCGGCACAGGTAGAACCTGTTATGCTGAGCGCACTTTCGCTGTTGCAGGTGACTACTGTGTAACCTTCTCCGGGACCTATGATCATATCCTGCATGCCGCCGATGATGCCTCCGGCTGCTCCCGCACTCGAGGTTATTGAAAGCGATGCGCCGCTTGCCAGCACGAGGCCTGACTGGGAGTACTGGGACTTCATGATGTAACCTGTGGTTCCTGCTACATATCCGGTTCCGGAGATGGAGGCGTTTCCGTTGATCGTGATGGTCATTCTATGAATCCAGTTTTTATTCTGATCGGAGGGATAGATTCCTTCCAGATATCCCAAAATGCCGCCCACATTATTATTTCCTTCCAGCGTGAACTGCTCGTATGTGGAAGCCAGAAGCGGTTTATCTGAAAGCACCTGAACGGAATAGCCTATTACACCACCGACATTGTCATGTCCTTTTATGGTACAGTTATATCCTTTATATTCGATGTTGTTTTTATAATATCCTTTGTATGCGGTGCCTATTACACCACCGACATTATCATTGCCTTCGATGAAAGAATCGTGGCATTCGTATGTGACAGGAGCATTGATGATCGTAGAATTGGTATTCTGGCTGAATACTATTCTGCCCATGCATCCGCCGACATTGTCGGTACCCTTGATGCCTATGCTTGTGCCGGTTGTGGTGACGGATCCTGTGATTTTGAAGTCTTTGTCGCTTTCTGCCTTGCCTATGCATCCTCCGACATTCGCACCGCCTTCAAGGCTTATGAGGGTTCCGCTAGTCAGGATGTTTCCTACTATATTGAATGCGGTCGTACTTTCTGCATTACCGATGCATCCGCCGCAATTGCCCGTTACAGCGCTCACGCTGGTTCCGGTTTCGGAGCTGAACATCAGGCTTGAAGAAAGCGTGTTGATGTTCTTGAGAAGTCCGATCGCGCCGCCTGCATTCGATCCGAATGCCTTGACATAGGAACCGGAATTGAGCGTCAGGAAGAGAGTGGGGATCGTAAGGTTCTTGTTGGATCCTCCGTCAAGATTGCCTCTCATCTGTCCGACAATTCCACCGGCGTTGTCGTAACTTTCGACCTTTATGTTAAGAAGGTTGGTATCCTGCTGAGTGGGCATTACCAGTGCAACTTCGAAATCAACGGTCGATCCGGACAGACCGGCAAGACCGCCTGCATTTTCATTTCCGGCTGCAGGTTCTGTAGCTGATGCATTGCAGGATCTGACTGTGAGAGTGGGGTTGGAATCATTACCCACAAGAAGCAGGAATGATCCTGCGCTTCCTATGGAATTGGTCTGGACGAATCTTCCGGCAACGCCGCCTGTGTTGCCGACGGATGAGACTTTGACCTCACCGTCCATTACCCTGGCGATCAGCCTGGTGTTACTGTTAAGGTCGCAGAGGTTGCCCGCAGCTCCGCCCGCGTTGTAAGCACCTGCAGTGACCTCCGCACCGCTGCACAGATCCGCTGAGAATGTCGTATATGTCGGTGCTATAGTGCTGGCCTGTGCAAGAGCCTGTTCTTCCTTCATGGGAAGTCTCTGGCATCCGACCGATCCTCCGGCATTGTTGCCGCCTGCAGTAACCGAGGAATTCTCTTCCATCACGCAATAGACCGAACTTGCATGAGGGGCATATTTAAACAGACCAACTGCACCTCCTACGCCGAAGAGGTTGTAGTTACCCAGGATTGCTACTTCGGTGGCAAGTGAAGTGGAGGGAGTATCCCCGTATATCTTGCCGGAATTATCGCTTCTGACGATATATATGGGATCCACGGACCATGTTGCCGTGACGGATCCTATTGCGCCACCTACGCCGGCCTCTGACAGATCGTCGGTTATCTTGCCGAATACCTGTCCTTCATTTTCCGAGGATACGCGGATGATGTTGGTGACATATCCGAAATTCTCAATTCTGCCTATTGCACCGCCGGTTCCCGTGGTGCTTGCTCCAAAGACGGCAGTTCCGTTCTCTGTTCCGATCTTTCCGGAGTTGTATGCCGAGATATACATCCTTGATGCGGTACCGCCGTTTATATATCCGACAGCTCCGCCAAGTGCATGAGAGTTATTCAGTATGATGCCTTCGTTGGACACCTGTATGCTGAGGAGCATGCCGGGATAATTATTTATCTGTCCGACAGCTCCGCCCACACCTATACATGCTGTGGTGCCCCTGCTTATGATGCGTGAATTCTGATCAAGGATCACATCGATCGCATACTCCGGATCTGTTCCGGCGGTCATGGTGACGACTCCCGTATACAGATCTACGCTGTGTGTGGTGCCAGGATCACTCTGTGAAAAGTGCTTGCCTGCTCCCGAGTATCCTATTGCGCCTCCGACTGCCATCTCCCTTCCGGCGATTACGTATGTCGGTGTGTCGGGATCGGGGGTGAAGAGCGATCCTCCGGTGTTCAATGAGTTGTCGACTTTGAGAAGCGCCTCGACATTTGCATTGTTATATCCGATGATTCCTCCGACATAACTGCATCCTATGACTGAGGAGACACCCGTGAATTCAATCTTGCCGTATGCGGAAACTGCATCGGGATCTGAGTTTTCATTTGTTCCGACGATTCCTCCGCAGGACGAAGAGTTTGCATAGAGGTTCCATGCCGAGCCTGACCAGGTTCCTGCCATGATGTGACAGTTACTGAGAGATATCGTGTTGCCTTCCGTCAGCGAGCCGGATCCGAGGACACCTTTGTTATAACCGATGAGTCCGCCGACAGGTTTTTCCAGATCGGCATTGTCAGCTGCGGCAGTCAGCATGAAGAGTGCCGCGTTGTTCATTGAACTGACGATGGTGCTCATGTCATCAAGAGAACCGTCAGCAGTATTTGCAAGCATCAGTGAGAGACCGTTGATCCTGATGTTGATGACGGATCCTTCGTTTGAGCATATGAGACCGAATCCTTCATCGTTTGCGGGAATAAAGGATGAGGCTCTCATCTGAACGTTATTGATGATCGAGGTCTTGTCCGTTTCCGAAGACAGCGGATTATCGCCTGCGGTGAGAGTTGATATTGAATTCAGCGAAGGGATTGCGGGGAATGATACCACTCCGAGTCTCGAACCGTATGAAAGACCGTATTCTGCGGGCACGGGTGATGCGGGAACAAGGGCGGTTCCGCCGACATTTGCCGAGTAGACCCTGACATCACTCTTGTATCCTGAAGGAGTTGTGGTGTACCAGTTGAGATTTCTTGAGATCTTATAGTTTACGGAATATGTATACGCCTGAAGCATCCTGATGTTATACAGATGCCTGAAAGAGGTGATTACGGCAGATCCGCCTGAAGGATTGTCAGTTCCGAGGCTTCCGGATCCCAGGTCGCCGAAATAAGTGTTCACGACAGCATATCCGCCATCTTTTGCGGCAGCAGTAGCGGAGTAACTATAGGTGCCGTCAGCCTGCAGATATACGGGATCGTCATATGCTCTCTTTGCATACATCACTTCCGTTGCAATGAAATCGGAAGAATCGTTGCACGCGGAAAGAGAAGCATCGTGGAAAGTATTCGGAGATGCGGACATTGTTGCGTATATGTTGTAGGGAACATTCCTGTAATTATTGTTATGGACGGTTCCGAGTGTGGAGAAGAGCCTGGATATGTCGTAATTGAGAGTCTTGGAATTGTCGGCATCAACTTCTATCACATTCCTGCTCATCATCGCATCAAGAGAAAGAGTGTAGGAGATACGGTCGGATACGCCGTCTCCGTCATGGATCTCATATGAGACTGTGATGGGGAAATTGTACAGGCTGTTCTGGACCTGATCCCTGGTAAGGTAGTCATAATTGAAGGCAGTTGCGCCGGTGTGAACGTAAACCTTGGCAACCGTCTCAAAAGAAGCCCTGTAGATGGTTATCAGGGTATTGTGCTCATCGGTGACAACTTCCTTGGTGTACACGATCGTATGAGGAGTTCCGGATATGACAATGGTGTCGGTTTTGCCTTCAACGAAATCTGTATCTTTGTCGAACTGCAATGTGGTGTAAAGATCCAGAGTTGAAAGCATCTGGCCTGGAGTTCCGGAGAATATGGAGTTCTCATCCACGACAAGATCGCACAGCCTTGTCTTGGTGTAGTCATCATAGAGAGTGAATGAATAATGGATCTGGGAAGGAGTTCCGGTTATGGGTTTTCCCTCGGAAGTTGCTGACCAGGTCAGGTCGAGAGTCTCACCGTTTCTGAGAGTGAAGAGTATCTGATCGAGTATCCTGCCGCCGGGAACCGCAACGGTGTCGACTGCGGAGGACAGGGTGTTGCAATATCCTACAAGGCTTGTATATCTTCTGTAATCATAATCCCTGTAGGGGACCGTTATTGCATCATTGTTATTTCTGCTGAGCGCATCCCAGGAAGATCTTCTGGTGTCGTAGAAAACTCCGTATACATCGGCACCGTAATGAAGCCTGCCGCGCGAGTCGACGTATTTTTCTATGTCGAATTCAATGGTGATCAGGCCGGAGAACACATCGGTTGCCTTGAAATCATTACCGATGAGGGCTTCGATAAGAGCACCCTGTGCGTTTGAAGTGCCGGGAACGTATGACACGGTATAGCGCATATGAACGCTTCTGCCCGAATTGTCCGTTCCGGCAGCAAAGGAGTTGAAGGAAGTCTCGTCATAAACGGTATCGCCTGTTCCGGGATTTTCAGCCTGGTATTCCTCGGGACTTCCTATCGTCGGAACCGTGGCAGCCCAGTCTTCAAGAGTTCCGTTTTCGGACATGTGATTTACCGCTGACTGGGCGGACTGAAATACAGAGACGGCATTTTCCTGATTCTTGTTAAATGTCGTCATGTCTATGTAGCCGGATATTCCGTAAACCGCAGCCGAAGCAAGTATTCCCAGAACTACCAGGACTACTATCAGCTCGACCAGCGTAAAACCGGCATTCTTATTCTTTTGTGCTGAATGGCACATCGTCATTTTGTGTTGTCCTCGGCAAAGACAAGTCTGGCTGTCCTTGTATATACGAGAGTATCAGGACTCTGACCGGCATAATCCCTTGCCTTGTAAACCTGAACCGTCACCGTCACGCCCGAAGGTCTGAGCACATAATCGGTGGGAGATGCTCCTCCGAGTGTCGTGACACCCGGTGCAAGTGTATATGTGAGATTCGAAAAAGAGATAGACACGGTGTAGCCGTTATATGCGCTCAAAGAGAATGGATTGGTGTAATCGTATCTTTCTCCGGGGAAAATGCATCTGACGAGGTTGCCGTCTATGTCTCTTTCGGTGAATCCGCATTTGTAGAATGCATAGTGTACATATCCCTGTTCAGTCTCTCTTGAAGGGCTGCCGGTATCGAAGAACCTGTATACCGCTCTTGAGGAGATGCCGTTATCGTATATGTATCCGCTGTCGTTGATCCTCACATCGTTGTAATTATTTGCGGAGATCGAGATGTCGGAGTAGATGGCTTCACAATAACCTGCGGATCTTCTGATCAGCAGAACATTGCCCGTGCTGTCGGAAGATGAGGTGATGCCGTTTAATCCCAGCATCATGTCGGAATCGCCCAGATCGGTAGCGGAAGCGTTAACTATCCTTGCTGAAGCGAAATCCTCGATGTATGTATTGGCACATTCTTCCCTGAGCGCATCGACGACGGTATCCGCAACCATCTGCGCCCTGCTCATGTCCTGGACCTGAGTGAAGATCCTTGTTGCGGGGCTCATCACGGCAACGATTGCGGTCGCAAAGATCGCAGTCAGGACCATGGATACCACTATCTCAACGAGCGTGGTACCTGCATTGGAACCTTTTATGCTGTTGTCCGTGAAAATCTTTCTCATCTGTAAATCCAGTAAACGGTAGATCCGGAATCATATCTGTATGCTGTCAGCAAAACGGGATTGCCGTCTGTGTCCGTGAGTGTAGTGACTTTGGCCGCACCGGTGGAATTGTCTCCCGGCATGATCGTGATGACGGAATCCTCTTCTTCGACAAGTGTGCGGACATTTGTGTAGTCGTTGTCTGTCGCTCTTCTCATGTCTATGGAATTACTGCTTGAGCTTCCGGCAAAAGTGATTGCTCCGGTGAACATTGCAAGAGCTATCAGAAGTAGCATGAAGGAGACCATTATCTCGATGATGGTCTCGCCCTTATTGTTGCTTATGAAATTGTCTGATCTTTCCTTTATCATGCGGTTTTATCTTCTTGTGTAACCCTTGGTGGCATCACCGCTGTATTCGGTGGTCCTTACATAAGTTTCCCGTGCCGCTGTGGCTGTGATGGTCAGGATATAATATGTATTTCCCCCGGCATCCGTTGCACTTGTGACTTCGGCAATGACATCCGAATCCGGTATTCCGTCGAAGCTGCTTTCGTGAACGAGCACTCCGTCTGCAAGGACGATGCAGGACTTGTTTCCGCCCTCGGACTCATTCAGTATCAGCTCATCAAGCCGGTTTGAAAGGCTGGTGCAGAGTTCATATGCCTGGTCCTGTCTTCCTCTGTACTCTGCTGATGAAAGAAGCATAGACGCAACAATATACAGAACGGCAGCCATCGCGATGACTATCGTGCTGTATGCGGCTACCAGCACAAGGCTGGCTCCTCTGTCCGATTTTCTGAATGATATTTCGTTCATCAGTGCATGCTTTTCCTCATCAGTTTATTTATCGGCATATTGAACAACTTATTTTACCATATTTATAAGGAAAAGACCTCAAAATGAGTGCATTTTTTGCAAATTGTGTCAAAAAATGGTTTTCTTTTGCGAATATGCCTTAATTTTTCTGATAATATGCAAAAAAACGGATCTTATGCAATTAGCAGTGGGTCGATGGCTTGAATCATCATCCGGGAATATGTGTTAAAATGATCGTATGAAAAAAACGAATGAAGATAAGACAAGAGAACAGGATAAAAGATACGAGAAGCTTGGATCTGCCGTGATGGGTGCCGCATGGATCTTTTTTGCACTTAAATTCATCGCCGTGGTATCCCTGGTTTCGCTTGTGGTACTGTGGATCCTGCATAAGCCTTTGTGGATCACACCCGTGATCGGAGTCATCGTTTTTACGCTTTACAGGCTTGTATGGAGACTTATCTTCAGATTCATCAGATGGGCCCAGAAGTGATCACAGACATGATACACACAGGGGGGATGAGCCCATTGTTGCAAACGAAAATAGCGGCAGATGACATATTCGGATAAGAAGACACACAGAGAGGCTGAAATGGAACAAAACCGTCACGTATGGAAACTGGTCTGCGGTATATTATCGGGTGTTCTGACACTGGTGTCAGCTAATGTGTCATTTACGTTTCTTATACTCGGAGCCGCTTTCTGCGCTAATCCCGCCGAAGTCACAATGAATGTCAACGGAACGGTTCTGCAGGGTGAAGAGTCGGCAGAGGCGGCATTTAAGCTGGGCTCGTTCTTTATAAAATTAGGCGGAGGACTGTTTGCTCTTGCAAGCGTGCTGACACTTATATGCGTGCTTTTGCTTGTCGGTTATTTCAGGAAAGAAAAGAAGAAATGAACACTCGCAAAAACAGCGCTCGGCAAGGGTGCTGTTTTTGCGAGTGTGGTATTTCTTTCTGCTACCGGTAAATGAAGACTTAACCTGATAATAGACCGTATAAACAAAGAAGAGCCCTCCAAAGGCTCTTCTTTTAATGGAAGCAAGGGGACTCGAACCCCTGACCTTTCGCGTGTGAGGCGAACGCTCATCCCGGCTGAGCTATGCTTCCTTATCACGTCACCACGATATTATATCCGTGACAGCCCCATATATCAAGAGGGAAGTGAACGCAGGGACGGTTCTGCCGTTCACCGGGTAAACAGCGGAAACGTCCCCTCGTTCAACTCAGTCCTTAGTCTGATATGACCAGCTCTACCGGGCAGTGATCGGATCCCATAATGTCTGTGTGGATTTCAGCACTCACCAGTCTTTTTTCCAGTTTCTTCGAAGCAACAAAATAGTCAATGCGCCATCCGGCGTTGTTCTCTCTTGAGTGGAACATGTATGACCACCAGGAGTAGATGTCTTTTTTATCGGGATAGAAGTATCTGAACGTATCAATGTATCCGCTCTCCAAAACCTTGCCGAATGCGGCTCTTTCCTCGTCCGAGAAACCTGCATTGTGATGGTTGGATGACGGATTCTTAAGATCGATCTCGTTGTGCGCAACGTTCAGGTCACCGCAGTAGATCACGGGCTTTTTCTTTTCCAGTTTCAGGATATATGCAAGGAAAGCCTCTTCCCATTTCATCCTGTAATCAAGACGTGCCAGCTCCCTCTGCGAATTGGGAACATAGACAGTGATGAAATAGAAATCTTCGTATTCCGCAGTTATGACGCGGCCTTCATGGTCATGTTCCTCTATTTCGATCCCGTATGATACGCTCAAGGGCTCCTTTTTCGTAAAAAGTGCCGTCCCGGAATAACCCTTCTTTTCCGCATAATTCCAGTATTGGTGGTATCCCGGAAGGTCCAGCTCAAACTGTCCTTCGGAAAGTTTCGTTTCCTGAAGACAGAATATATCGGCATCAAGTTTCGCAAAAGAATCCGCAAATCCCTTGCCTGCGCAGGCTCTTAATCCGTTGACGTTCCATGAGATGAATTTCATAGATGTGTTCCTTTCATATGATAAGTACGAGTATTATAACACACTGTTTATGCCTCATAGTCCCATAACAAAATGATTCTTCAATAAATACAAACAGGGTATTGACATAAACCTACACAAATGATATGTTTATATAGCATCAGTTAGCAATTGCTAACCGTAATTGCAAAACTACCTCCTGATGCATCACAACCTTCATTTGGCCGAAAGGCCTGTACATTTTATAACCTTACACGATGAGATGCCGCCGTAACACGCGGTATCTTATCGTGTTTTTCTGTACAAAACTTCCCGAAACCGTTATAATCTTTGTTTGGATGCGTGTATTCATAAATATGTTCTGACTGATTTATGATAAATCATTCTAAATTCTTTAAGGAGGCTATTACATGATTTATTCAACAGAAGTAAAAGCGATGTGTCCTGTACATCAGGGCGTTCATCACGGCGCTGCACCCATTCCTGAAGAAGCAAAATGGGTAAAGTCCAAGGAAATTAAGGACATCTCAGGCTATACCCACGGTATCGGCTGGTGTGCTCCCCAGCAGGGTGGCTGCAAGCTTTCCCTCAACGTAAAGGACGGCATCATTCAGGAAGCTCTTGTTGAGACCATCGGATGTTCCGGAATGACTCACTCAGCAGCTATGGCAGCAGAGATCCTTCCCGGACTTACCGTTCTCGAGGCTCTCAACACAGACCTTGTCTGCGATGCAATCAACACCGCCATGAGAGAGCTTTTCCTTCAGATCGTATACGGACGTACCCAGTCTGCATTTTCCGAGGGCGGACTTCAGATCGGTGCCGGTCTTGAGGACCTTGGAAAGGGCGCACGTTCAATGGTAGGTACCACATACGGAACTCTCGAGAAGGGACCCAGATATCTCGAGCTTACCGACGGATATATCACTCAGCTTGCTCTTGACGAGAATGATGAGATCATCGGCTACAAGTACATCAACTTCGGTAAGATGATGGATTTCATCAAGGCCGGCGACGATGCAGTCAAGGCTGTTGAGAAGGCTTCAGGTCAGTATGGCCGTGTTGCTGATGCAGTCAGATTTATTGACCCTCGTAAAGAGTGATAATGGGAGGATATGAAAATGGCAAAATTTGAATCTTATGAAAGAAGAGAGCCCCAGATCCTTGCCAAACTCGCTGAGTACGGAATCGGGTCTATCGATGAGGCTGAACAGATCACTAAGGACGCAGGACTTGATGTTTATCATATGATAGAGAACATCCAGCCTATCTGCTTTGAGAATGCTAAGTGGGCATACACCGTAGGTGCTGCGATCGCCATCAAGAAGGGCTGCCGCAAGGCTGCAGACGCTGCAGCTGCAATCGGTGAGGGACTTCAGGCATTCTGTATCCCCGGATCCGTTGCCGATACCCGTAAGGTTGGTCTCGGACACGGCAATCTCGGAAAGATGCTCCTTGAGGAGGAGACCGAGTGCTTCGCATTCCTTGCAGGACACGAGTCATTCGCAGCAGCTGAAGGCGCTATCGGTATCGCAGAGAAGGCTAACAAGGTTCGTCAGAAGCCCCTTCGCGTTATCCTTAACGGACTCGGCAAGGACGCTGCACAGATCATCTCCAGGATCAACGGATTCACTTTCGTTGAGACCGAGTATGATCCTTATACCAACACCGTAAAGGAAGTATCCAGAACCTGCTACTCCAAGGATCCCGAGTCACCCAGAGCAAAGGTTAACTGCTACGGCGCTAATGATGTCTGCGAAGGCGTTGCTATCATGTGGAAAGAGAATGTTGACGTTTCCATCACCGGTAACTCAACCAATCCTACCAGATTCCAGCATCCCGTTGCAGGTACATACAAGAAGGAGAGACTTGAGGCAGGCAAGAAGTACTTCTCGGTTGCTTCAGGCGGCGGTACCGGACGTACCCTTCATCCCGATAACATGGCTGCAGGCCCTGCTTCTTACGGCATGACCGATACCATGGGCCGTATGCACTCCGACGCTCAGTTCGCAGGATCTTCTTCAGTTCCCGCTCATGTTGAGATGATGGGTCTTATCGGTGCAGGTAACAACCCCATGGTCGGTATGACTGTTTCTACCGCAGTTTCAATCGAAGAGGCTGCAAAGGCAGGAAAGTTCTGATCAGGGAACGCTTCATCTGTCCTGACATAAAAATCACTCCCGGAGAAATCTTCTCCGGGAGTTTTTTATGCCAGCTGCATCAATTTGCAGTTTTCTATTCCGTCGACCCAGAAGTCCTTCAGCTCGAGTTTTCTTACATGACATTTGATGGCAGAATTCATCGCACCGTGTCCCACTATCAGGATGTCCTTCCCTTCCTCCAGGAGGGGCCGGACTTTGTCCTCGAGAAATTCTCCGGTCCGCGCCATCAGGTCCAGTATGCTTTCTCCGCCCTCGGGAGGCTCCAGATATTTTTCGGGCTCCGTGAAAAATACCTTCACATAACAGTCAGGCTGTTCGAAACTGTTATGAACTCCCTCATAGATCCCGAAGTTCATTTCCCCTAGCCTGTCATCATAGAAAATGGGGATGTTTCTTCCTTCCATTAAGATCTCTGCGGTTTTCCTTGCACGTTGCAGCGGAGAACTGAAGCATATATCAAAGTGGATGTCCTTATATCTTTCGGCGGCTTCTTCCGCCATTTTTATCCCGCTTTCATTTAACGGGATGTCGTTTTTTCCCTGTAAGATATGCCTGTCATTCCAGTCCGTCCTTCCGTGACGGATGATATAAAGGTGTCCGCTCATATGAGAACCTTTCTTCTTTGCTCGATTTTCTTTTATAGTTTATACTATTTCACGAAAAAATGTAAAACATCGGAGGAGAAAATGGGAAGCTGCTTTCAGTCCCATAAAATTATAGAAATGAAAAGAATTTACAGAATGATCCCCGTCCTGATAATTTTACTTCTCTTCGGAGGATGCACCTCGTCTCTTGACTATTCCGAAACCGTGAACGAGGGGCCCTGGACCGCTGCCCTGTACAGAGAAGGAGGCGAAGCTTTTGTGACGGGTTATGAATGGGACGGGACCGAAGAAGGACTCAGGATTGAGCCGAATGAGGTTGAAGGATGCCTCGTTACAAGATACGGAGGTTATTTCGGAAGGGGACTTCCCATGCCCTTCAGCATAAGCGTTTCCGATTCCGTTTTCGTAAACGCATCCGAGATTCCCGCCGATGCGGATGTTGAGGATGTTACTTTTACAATGGTCATAACGAATACGATCTATGATGTATTTATCAACGACCTTGAGGGATTCTTCTGTCTTGAGGATGAGAACGGAAACCTGTCCTATTACAGGCTTCTTGTTGATGTTGAACTGGATCCTGATAATGCGGCCTTTTACATGGAAGAAGGAAGGCTCTATGAAAGGGACCGTGAAGGTGACATTGAGATCCGGGGAGTCTGCAATGAAGAAGTGGAGGGATTCGATCCGGGCAACAGGGAGACTGTGCCTTCGGATGATGTCCATGATGAAGAAGGAATGCCGGATGAAGATCTGCAGCCCGGAGATGAGGGCGATGTTTCAGGCGTCAGCGGCATCAGGGATGTTTATTCCTCCGACGGAAACGTGTGCCTTCGCCAGGACTATCTTCATTTAACATCCGTGATAATCGACGGAGACGAGGAGATTCCCGTTGATATAGCATTTGGCGAGTATGGCCCCATTATTGAGAAGTTCGATGCAGACGGTGACGGAAAAGAAGAATATCTTATCGCCGAGTGTGAAGGAACCGGCACCGGATATTGCGTATACGGACTGGTTATCGTAAGGGAAAAAGACGGAGCGTATTATTCCGATCTATATGACTGGCGCCGTTTTTCCGACTATATCGAAGAGAATGTGACATTCAGGTATAACGAGGAAACAAGGGAGGTTACCGTGTATGAGATCCTTCCTCCGTTTATGGACAGATGGGAAGGCGTAACCATTAAGCTTAAGAGAGAAGCGGTTCTTGAAGATATCGTATGGTCAGACATAATCCGCATAGGATTTGAAGACGGCAGGGTGATCATCAGCGCTCCTTCCGGATATATCTTCGATGACAGTCCCGCGCCGGATTATGAGCAGGCGGCACTTGTGAAGCTTGGTCTGCTTTTCCATGAAGACGGTAGTTTCGGAATTTACGTCAACAGCATATCGGAAGATGAAGCCGGCTGAACAGAAAAGCAATTGGAAGGAGAATCAAAATGAGCAAGACAGAATTCGCAAAGCCCGGGAATTTCCTGTATCCGCTTCCTGCGGTGATGGTAAGCTGCGCGGACAAAGAGGGCAGAAGCAACATTATCACCATTGCCTGGACGGGGACTGTGTGCTCCGATCCGCCGATGGTCTATATTTCCGTGAGAAAAGAAAGACATTCCTATCCGATGATAAAAGAGACCGGGGAGTTCGTCATTAATCTTCCTTCCGAGGATCTGACATATGCCCTTGATAAGGCGGGATGTACCACGGGAGCAAAGATCGATAAGTTTAAGGAACTTGGTCTGTCTCCCACAAAAAGTAACAAAGTATCCGCTCCCTCGATCGCAGAGGCTCCCGTATGCATTGAATGCAAAGTCACTCAGGTTCTGGAACTCGGAAGCCACGACATGTTCCTGGCAGAGGTGGTCAGCGTTTCGGTTGATGAGAAGTTCCTCGATGAAAAGGGAGTATTTCACATGGATCAGTGCAATCTCGTCGCATATGAGCACGGGGCATACAGAAAAATGGCCGAAACTCTTGGAACCTTCGGGTATTCGGTCAGAAAGAAGCCTTAAGCCGCACTTCTTTACGCCTCCGGCAAAACGATGTATAATCTTAATGTTTTTTGTCATATGCAATGTTGTCATGTTTTAAGTAGAAAAGAGAGGAAAAAATGAACAACAGAAAACAGGTAGTTTTGGTAGTAATGGACGGAGTCGGATACAGCACGACCGGACTCGGAGATGCTGTGACCACCGCAAACACCCCGGTGCTGAACGAGCTTGTCAAGACATGCCCCAACACAAGGCTCAAGGCTCACGGAACAGCCGTAGGACTTCCTTCGGATGATGACATGGGTAACTCTGAGGTTGGACACAATGCTCTCGGCTGCGGACAGATCTATTCCCAGGGAGCAAAGCTTGTAAATGAATCCATTGAGAGCGGCAAGATGTTCGATTCCGAATCATGGAAGGAAGCTCTTTCCAACGTGAAGACCAAGAATTCGGTCCTTCATTTTCTCGGTCTTCTGTCCGACGGAAATGTACATTCCAACATTTCCCATCTTATCGCAATGATCAAGAAGGCAAAGGAAGAGGGCGTTAAGGAAGTCCGCGTGCACATCCTCCTCGACGGAAGAGATGTTCCCGCAACAAGCGCACTTCAGTATGTTAAGCAGCTCGAAGACCTTCTGACCGAGCTTAACGATGGAAGCTTTAACAGCCTCATCGCATCCGGCGGCGGAAGAATGAAGGTTACCATGGACAGATACCAGGCTGACTGGGGCATGGTAGAACTTGGCTGGAAGACTCATGTAAAGGGCGAGGGACGCCAGTTTGCAAATGCAACCGAGGCTATCGAGGCTTACAGACAGGAACTTGATGTCATCGATCAGGATCTTCCCGCATTCGTTATTGCAAAGGACGGACAGGCTGTCGGCAAGGTGACCGATGATGACAGTGTGATCCTGTTCAACTTCCGTGGTGACAGAGCTCTTGAGATCTCCATGGCATTCGACTATGAAGACTTCAAGTATTTTGACAGAGGACCCAAGTGTAATTGCTTCTATGCAGGAATGCTTGAGTATGACGGAGACCTTCACATTCCTACTCATTACCTTGTTAATCCCCCCGAGATCAAGAATACTCTCTCGGAGCTTCTTGTAGGTGCCGGACTCAGCCAGTATGCGGTATCGGAGACACAGAAGTACGGACATGTGACATATTTCTGGAACGGAAACAGAAGCGCAAAGTTCAGCGAGGATCTTGAGACATTTAAGGAGATCCCTTCGGACAATGTTTCGTTTGATGAGCGTCCCTGGATGAAGTCCGCAGAGATCACCGATGATGTGATCGAGGCCATCAAGTCCGAAAAGTATGATTTCATCAGATGTAATTTCCCTAACGGTGACATGGTCGGACATACCGGCAACTTTGATGCTACCGTTACCGGAGTTGAGGCAGTTGACCTCGGTCTTGCAAGGATCATCAAGGTATGTGATGAGTACAATGTCACTCTCCTTGTTACCGCTGACCACGGTAATGCCGATGAGATGCTTGAGAAGAACAAGAAGGGCGAGATCCAGGTTCGTACCGCTCACTCACTTAATCCCGTTCCTTTCATCATCTATGACAAGAAGAATACCTTCACCATCAAGGAAGGCAATTACGGACTTGCAAACGTGGCACCCACTGTTGCAAAGATCCTCGGACTTGAGCCTTATGATTGCTGGGAGCAGTCAATGATCTGAGAAGAAGTAAAAATCTGAAATGCAAAGATCCGCGGAAATCGATCCGCGGATCTTTTTTTGTATAATCATTTATTGTTATCATGTCGCCGGTCATATATCACTGATCGGCATTTCCGTCATCTTCTATAATGTCCTCGTCATCAAACTCATCATCATCCGATTCGTCATCATATGATATTTTTTCCTCGTCGGTATACATGCTCACGTAGCAGATGAACAAGTCATCGAATTCTTTAAATGAATCAATTAAGAAGAGCGTAAGGTTGTCCAGTGCCTGATATTTGGATTCGGCGTAATTATACACATACAGATCGTCGTCAAATCTGCCCAGGACTATCATATTTGTAAGCCCCAGCTTGCGTTCATGCATGTCCTGATTCATGGTTACTATGTCTGGAATCGTGTATCCGCTCTTTTTTTCGGTGACCCGGTATGTCCCGAAAAATTCGAATCCGTTCCATGCATATCCGTTGGCTATCTTGAGAAATCTTACATAGCCCTCGGGAAGTGAGAGCTTCGGAGCAGAAGATGAGCTTGCGGATCTGTTGCCCTGTCTGATCGTATCGAGCCTGTCCCCTGAGGAACGCGATCCGAGTACTATCCCCATGTCCTCATTGCATCTTGCTATCTCTTCATCGGTAGCAGGTTTTATGATGAGCGCACCTGTTACATATGTATCATCAAACAGATCCTTTATGCCTTCGGTGTTATACATAAGATCCTCCTTTAGTCCTTGCCCTCCGCATCTTTTCCGCCTGTGCCGGGGCCACCCGGGCCGTAAGGGTAGTCGGGGATCTGAAGCGGCGGAAGCTTTATTTCCGTATCTTCACCGGGCTTTGGTCCGCCGGGACCGTAGGGATAATCCGGTATATTTAGAGGGGGCCTGGTTCCTTTTAATGTGTCTCCTGGTTTCGGACCGCCCGGACCGTATTTGATGTCGGGAGCGTTTAACGGACCTATCCTTCCGCCTTTACGGATGTTTTTCATGCTATTCCTCCTTGCAGAATCGGGCGTCACACATTACAGCCATCAAACATTTTTTCTTTTCTTTTAATGCCGGACGGAATATCGGGTCTTGCGGTAAGAGCCGTGCAATCCTTGAACATGCTCCTTGCATCGGTGAGGCTTCCGGGAAGGGCCGGCGCCTGCTTCAGAGCGGTGCAGCCTTCAAACATCGAAATGCATTTTCTGGCACTTTCAGGTATGACGGGAGCTGTTTTCAGTGAAACACAATTCTTGAACATTCCGCAGAAACTGTAGGTTGTGCTGTGAATCTGAGGGACGTTTCTGACAGATGTGCATTCCGCAAAAATATACTGACAGTTTTTTACCGATGCGGGAATGTCCGGTGCATGCTTTATCAGGCGGCATCCTTTGAACATTTCATCCGCGTCGATAAGGTTTTTGGGGAGCCTGGGTGCGGCTTTCAGTTTTTCACAGCCGATGAACATGAGGGATGCCCTGGTGATAGAATCCGGAAGTCTGTACTGCACCGATTCGAGACTGCTGCAATACATGAACATGAAATCGGTAGAAGTGACTCTTGCGGGGATCCAGGGGGCTCTGATGAGTGATGTGCAGCCCGAAAACATGCCTCTGCAATTGGTGACGGTCCTCGGGATCTTCGGCGGAGTGATCAGTGTCGTATTGTTCATGAACATATCGGAACAGCTTTTTATCCCTTTTGGAATGATGATCTTTGAGCCGTCCGTTTCCTTGCCGATATAGGTTATCCCGAATCCCGACTCTTTGAATTCTTTATCATCATAATCGAATTCCTGATATCTGTCTTTATAGTGTCTGATCAAAGCTTTTTCCTCCGAATTATTGCGCGGATCCGTTTTTTTCCGGCTTCCCGGTTGGTACAATATCCATGATGATCATGAACGCATCAGTTTCAGCTGATATACGATCTCCGTGACCAGATCCTTAACGATCCGGAAAGCCTCGGCGGGCGAGGGCATGGGCTCCGGACCTAAGAGCCTGGGTCTTACGAACATGAAGAACAGGAAGAACAGGATCAGGAATGCCGGTATGCCCTTTAGGTAGTTGATGATATCCTGCATCGACATGGTCATGTGCATGAACACGCAGAGCATGAGATATCCCATGAGTATCCATTTCCATGCGCTCATCGGATGGTTCAGCACATAGTAAAAACTCCATGTCAGGCCGGCAATGCCTGTGATGACCGGCGCACAGGATACAAGTGACATCTGTATCGCCTGCATTATCACCGTTCCTCTCGGTGTGAAGATGACTTCACCAAGCTGATTATCCTTCGGCTCGAAGAGTGAAACACTGTCAACCCTTGCCCCCGTAATGACGGCCATGAGTGCGTGTGACAGCTCGTGATAGACAACTCCGGGTATTGTGAGGAAATTGTAGAAGAAGACGAATCTGTTCCTGTCACGCAGTATGAGTGTGAGGATGCCGCCGAATATGTACACAACGAAGATATCGATGATCTTTCCGAGAACCGGAAGGAAAGCACATGCTATCAGCGAGTAGAGAATGCTCAGTAAGATGTCGTGTCCGTTCATGAATTTCTCCTATATGCATGCGGGCAGTTTCATTGAAAAATAAATTTCTGTATTCATTTTAATATATTTTCTATAAAATAGTACATATATTAGTTGTTTTCCCCGATTGCAGTTTTACCTTTGCGGATATCTATTATTTTGATTTTGAAAATGAGGAGGCAGGATGGCAATTTATTCCGACAAAGTTCCGCTTTTGCATTATTTCGAGGAAGTCACCCGGATCCCCAGACATACGGGATGCGAGAAGGCGATCGGAGACTATATCGTCAGCTGTAACGAAAAGCGCCATCATGATCTGAGGACCGATGATAAAGGCAATATACTGGTGTATGTCGAAGCGACCGAAGGATATGAGGATGAACCGGTCATCATATTGCAGACACACCTCGACATGATATATGAGCAGGATTCGGACAGCGACAGGGATCTGACAAAAGAAGCACTCGGCCTTATCCTGGACGGAAATGCACTTTTTGCGGACGGTTCAACTCTTGGTGCGGCGAGCGCTTATGGAATTGCCTCGATGCTGACTGTCATGAACGATGAGAGTCTTCCTCATCCCGCGCTTCAGCTGCTGTTCACTACCGGAAGATATGATGACATGAAGGGCGCAAGGAATTTTGACGCATCATCTCTTTACGGAAACAGGCATATCCTCATAAGCCTGACAGGGACCAATGAATATGAATTCATTGTCGGAGGGGATGCGGATGAAAACGGTGAATGCCATGACTGGACATATGGTTTCCGTACTCCCGTATGCACGAAGGCCGTCTGTCAGCACTATGCCGTGACTCATGTTTCATCAGGCATTGCCTCTGCACACAGTGAAACGGAAGTGGATATTCTTAAGGCGGGGCTTGAGGATGTTGCGGATTCTTTCGGTGAAGCGATCGATTTCGATGCAATGATCATGGGTCCCACCATTATCGATCCCGATTCTCCGGGAGAGAGCATTCATGTATCGTCAATGATGTTCACTTTTAAGGTTCTGGAAAAACTCCTGGCCGCAAAAGAAAGTGAATACGAAAAACTATTAGAGAAAAACGGTGAAAAAATGAGAGTTGGTGACGGTATCGGGAGTGATCCCGAAAAAGAAGTACCGGATGAGATCGGGATTCCGGATGATCTCCCGGGCGGGGACTGGCTGAGGCTTGTGTACTATTTCGCACCTCAGGACAGAAGAAAAGTAGAAGACATGTCCATGCATTCTTACGTGAGGTTGTTCTATGAGGGCTTTTTCGATGACAGGATAGTCGAGATAGTCAAAGATACCGAAAGCGGGTTTGCATGTGTTATCGCTGATACATCAAAAGAGGAGATAGACACGTGGGCGGCGAAACTCGATCCTGTCATAGATCTGTGTGAGCAGTCTTTTTACGCAGTCGCGGATTATGATGTCCTGCCCGATGAAGAGGACAATGTAAAAAGATCTGTGAACGAAGCTGATAAAAAACTGGAGAACTGTCTCAACAGGATCAATTCACTTGTGGGTGTGAGCGAGTTCAAGAAACTCTGCAACAGGATTGCTTCCATTTCCAGAAGCGGCAACTCCAGATATCTCAGTTCATATTTTGAAAGATGTGCGATCTGCTTTTCGATAAACGGAGGCGATGGTTATTCCACTCTCATCGATCTGTTCTCTGAACTGATAAAGCTCAGCGGGATAAAGGAAGTGATCTATTTCGGAGCGGTCACGGAGGTCAAGAAGGCAGCTTCCTATGATGCAATGCTGAGACAGCTCCATATGAACATATCCGATTTCGAGCCTGTGTCTTTCGACATGACGTTCAAGATGGAGGAGACAGAGACCGAGGAATTCAGATCTTTCATAAGAAGGCTTGCACAGGACAGGGGAGATTCGCTGGTGTTTTTCAAGATCCCCTACTCGAAGAGCAGTGAGAAGCAGAAAATGATAAGTGCACTTTCTTCTGCCTTTCCTCTGATAACGATAGATGTTCCTTCATTTTCTACCGAGGAATATCTGGAGCATGCGAGGAACGTTTTCGGGGATTTCGGTTTTAAAGTCGAGCCCGATGCGGCTGACATCATAGAGAAGTTCATTGTCGAAAGAAGGAACAGGGATCATTTTTACGGACTGTTGTCAGTGGCGGAATTAGTAAAGGATGTAATTTACCAGAAAAGCGTTAATGAAGCCGGGAGAGAAAAAGAGATGTCATTTTTGATAAGAAAACAGGATCTTGTCGCAATGGAAAAGAAGTATGCCGCTGTTCAGGGAGGCGTTGACACGCTCGATGACATGATAGGTGTCGATGAGATCAAGGCATGCATCGATGAGATAGTGGTTCAGCTCGAGCTTGCCAAAGAAATGCCTTATGAAAAGAGACCGGGAATGCACATGATCTTCACCGGTGGACCGGGAACCGGAAAGACCACCGTAGCAAGGATCCTCGGACAGATCCTCAAGGAGAGAGGACTTCTTTCAAAGGGTCAGTTCTACGAAAGGGCCGGACGCGAGCTTTGCGGAAAGTATATCGGAGAGACAGCACCCATAACCAATGCAATCTGCAGGGATGCATACGGATCGGTTCTTTTCATCGACGAGGCCTATACTCTGTACAGAAGTGCGGACAATGAGAGGGATTTCGGAAGGGAAGCACTCGACGCACTTGTCACGCAGATGGAAAACCACAGGCAGGATTTTATCGTGATCTTCGCCGGATACACGGATGAGATGAAGCTCATGCTTGAGGCCAATCCCGGACTCAAGAGCCGCATCCCTTATGAAGTCAAGTTCAGGAACTTCACAAGAGAGGAACTGGCCGATATCTACATGAACATGGTCAGGGGAACTTACGCATACGGAGAAGATCTTGAGCCGGCGGTCAGGGCATACTTTGATTCGTTCAAGGATGATGTGCTTTCGGACAAGTCGTTTTCAAATGCCCGCTTTGTCAGGAACCTTTTCGAAAGGACAGTTTCAAAGACAGCACTCAGGATTCAGGCACAGACCGGCGAGAGGATCCGCGGTGACATGATCTGCATCATGGCAAAGGATTTCGAGACCACGGTTGAAACAGAGGAATTTAAGAGCCTGCTTGAAAAGAAGCAGAGAACACTGGGATTTGTATGATGAATAATAATCAGAGTTTTTATAACGCACTGGGAAATTACAAGCGGGATGAACTGATGAGGAATGCTCTCAAAAGAGCGGAGGATCTCATCGGTGCAACGGATTTCAAGGAATTCATGAGAAGGAGTGCATCCTTTTATGAGTACGCCCGTGACTGTGATGAAGTCATTCTCGCGGCTGCTTCCAGGATGTATCTTCTCTCTGCAAATGACGGAGACGGTGTCAGGACACAGATAAACATACTTTCTGACATGCTCAGGGCCGTGGCGGATATCGATGAACTGGGGATCCAGTATTTCACGCTCAAGGTTCCCGATCCTTCACTCAGACCGACCGATGTTGACCTGAAGACCGACAGGGACATTGTCCTTGCGGACATAGAGGACATGGGCCTCCTGAGGATCGATAAGAGAAGACTGTGCTGCATCGACATCACAAGATGGATCGACCGGGTTGAATCCGCCGAGTTCAGGGCTGTGATATCCAGACTTCGTGACCGCATGTATGATCAATTTGTAGTGTTCTGGATCCCTGCCGTGGATGAGATCACACTCAGAAGAGTCAAGGAATCCATAGAGTGGTATGTGAATGTCGATGAGATATACACGGCACCTCTTTCCGTGGATGAATACTATGAGTACGGTCTCAGAAGACTGAAGAATCTTGATTGCAGACTTGATGAAGGTGCACTCGAAATATTCAGGGACAGCATAGTGGCATCCAGGACAGATAAGCTTTTCTGGGGCTTTTATTCGGTGAGGAACCTCGTGGATGAAATGATCTACACCGCACTCATGGAAGGGGCTGACGGAGATGTCTGACGAATTGATACTCGAACCGCTCAGGTCTTATAAGATCAACGTCACGACCGATGACGAGGTTGTGTTCATGATACCTGGGTATTATCCCGGGGAGGCTCTGGTCCGGATCTTTAAGTATGACGGCGGAGACAATGCGATACTTATCAGGAACAAGTATCAGAAGATATATTGTGACTGCATTCATCCGGATGTAAGAAACAGGCTTTATTCGAGCAGATACGTGATCATCATCGAGACGGATACCGGCAGGAATTACAGGGCTGTCCTTGATCATGACGGCATGGATGTCGATCCCTATGCCATTGATGATTTTCACGATTATGCCTATGATCTGAATCCTTATCCTCTGATGAACGGTACTTTTGATACCGGCTTCGCCGTGTGTTCATGCTGCGGAGAGAAAAAAAGTGTATTTCTGAAAACACGCTCTTTGACAGAAGATGATCCGGATATAGTCATGTGCCCGAAGTGCATTTCGGAAGGACAGGCTGCAGGGGAGAGACTCAATCTCTGGCCCGGCTTAAGCGAAAGATGCATGCGGGCCAAGGGAAATGAAGAATTGATCAAAACTCCGCCTTTTAAGCATGATGAAAAACCGGGCGGAACGTGGGGGATACATTGCGGAGCTCTTGGAATATATCTGGGCAAGATCGCAACCGAGGATCTCATCATAGACATGTGGTCGGAGATCGTTGATACCTGGAATAATGACATGAATCCTTTCAGGGATGAGGATCCCGGTACCTTCTACAAAAGGATCGATAAGGAAGAAGTGTCGGCATATCTTTTCAGATGCACCGAGTGCGGAAAGCATTACTGTTTATTCTTTGAAAACTGACAAAAAACCGGAAGGAACTTGCCATGGCGAAATTCGTTTACAGAAAGCTTGATAAAAGAAAGCTTGAGCCTTTATGGTCGTATTCGCTGACCGAAAAAGACGGAGAAACCTGTCTTGTGATCCCGGGCTTATTTCACGAAGGACCATCGTCTCCTAAACTGACCTATGGCGGCAGGGATAATGCCGTGCTGCTCAGGAGACCGGGGCAGACCCTGCTTGTTAACGATATATCCGAAGATGCCTGCAGGCTTCTGATGAAGCGTGACAAAGTGACCGTAAGAGAATCCGACACGGGAAGAGAATACGCCGTGACGGTCATTAAAGAGGGAAGTCCTTCCGACAACTTCCTTAGAGATGCTCTGAGCATACATGAACATTTTCCGCTTCATCCTTATCCGATCAGCACCGGAGCGTTTATAGTCACCAGGAAGGTCGATGCTTATCCTGCGGTTTTACCGGGGGCTTCCGTGGCCGGAATCGTACAATGCGCATTCTGCGGCAATAAGACAGAGATCGTGTATCCGCACAGGGAACCGTTGGGAAATGCGGTTACAAAAGTATGCCCTTCATGCGTTGCACATTCCGAGACCGCGAACAGAGTGCTGAATCTTTTCCCTGAATTCACTCCCGCATTTTGCGTGAACGGAAAGAGAACTCCCATCTGGGGCGAGCATTGCGCATGCCCGTCAGTGTATCTGGGATGCATTGAAAAAGAAGACTTAACGGACTTTCTGAGAAAAGAGATAATCGAAAACTGGAAGACCGAGAACAATATATTCATGAACACGGATCCCGGGGAGATACTTAAGAAACATTCATCCGGACGCATGTCCCTTCATCTGTTCAGGTGTTCCGAATGCGGAAAAAGATTTGCACTTGCTTTTGAAAAAAACAGAGATGAACTTACGGATGAAGAATGGGATATCATAGATGTGCTGATATCCCTTCTCGGCATGGAAGAAGAATGGGAACTGTCTTATGACAGACATCACAGAAGATGCCTGTGGGACCGTGAAGAAGATGCTCCCTATGTTCTGGAGGAAGGCATCAGGGCGATCGCTAAGGAATCTGCCGGAAAGCTCGACAAACTGGGACTTCCCGAAGACAGACGAAATATAATAAAAGACCTTTTCAAAGAATTCGGTGCCTGAAGCAAGGTGTCCTTCATCTGACCCGGGACACCGGGAGCACTGAGCGGCCATGTCACAGCCTGCTTACGCCGTCTTCTGTAATGATGACACCGGGAGTGATGAATATCTCCGATCCCGAGAGCACCTGTGCTGCCTGAGAGCTGAAAGCGATCCCATCAATGCTTTCGATGTTCGGGTGTATGGATATGAAATTCAGATAGCATTTTGCAATGCGTGATCCGCCGTTTCCCATGAAAACATCCGGCGGAAGCAATATGACAGCTTTGTCGTTTTCATCCAGGGGATATGTTATGTCTTCGGGCTCGTATATGCCCTCACTGTTTTTTGTAAACCTCGCACCGGGTCCCTGCTCGAAGAACTGGAGCGTGTTTCCTGCCATGACGGGGAAGAAGACCTTTTCGGAGTGAATCGACATGTTCTCTGCAAATTCCCTGATGTCCGGTGCGGTATCCGGACCGTAGAACGCAAGATAGACACATCCGGAATAAAAAGGCGATGCATGGAATGCGTCATAAAGGGTCTCGCATATGGCTTTCGAGGCTTTTTTCATTCCCGAAGCAGACATATTGGATTTTTTTGCGCTGTCCGATATTATTCCGTCGTTTATTCTCATATGTTTCTCCCTTTCGGATACATCTTTTTTCTGCTGATCATAATATTACCATTTACGCAAAAACGTGCATAGATTTGATGCCAATGTGAATTATTCGGGACACCAAAGTCTTTTTTGCGGTGTCTGTTTTTTATATAATAATCCCTGTAAGCAGATAATGCCTTATACCCATAAGCGGAGGGTTCGTTGATTGAGCATCCTTAGATTCATAACAGGTCCTTCATGCTCCGGAAAGAGCACGAAGGTTTATAAAGAGGTAACGGAAAGGTCGATGCGGGACAGGGGCAGGAATTTCCTGTTCATAGTACCTGACCAGGCCACGATGGAAGCACAGAAAGCGCTGGTTGCCATGAGCCCCGCAGGTGGCATGCTGAACGTTGATGTGCTCGGATTCGGAAGGCTTTCGCACAGGATACTTGAAGAGACCGGTCAGGAGGAGATCCCCGTACTTGATGATACAGGAATGAGCCTTTTGATACAAAAGGTTGCTTCATGCGCGAAGGACTCGCTTCCTGTTCTCGGAAACAGGCTTGATTCGGCAGGGATGATATCTGAGGTCAAGAGTGCACTTTCGGAATTCATGCAATACGGCATCGGGCCTTCAGACATGGAAGACATGATCGACAGCTGTCTGGGAAGGGGAGCACTGAAGGGGAAGCTCCGCGACCTGAGAACCATCTACAGTCTGTTTGAAGACTATATCGAAGGGCATTACATAGCGAGGGAGGAGAAGTTGGACATTCTTTGCGAAGCGATTCCGTCATCCTCCATCGTACCTGATTCCGTGATCGTGTTCGACGGCTTTACCGGATTTACGCCGGTGCAGCTGAAGGTTATCAGATCACTCATGACAAGATGCTCCGAGATGATCGTGACGCTGGAGTGCTCTGCCGGAGAGGATGTCAGGACTCCCGTGACGGAGGATGAACTGTTCTATCTGAGCCATAAGACAGCAGTCAGCCTTATCGAAATAGCGGGTGATTTGGGCGCGGATGTGAAGCCGGCCGAGGAGTGCACGCGCAGGATCCCGAATAAGGACATTGCTTTTCTTGAGGAGAATCTGTTCCGCAGGAAAAAGATACCTGCAGGGAGTGGCTTTTCCGGATCGGTCACGATATCCGAAATGTCCGATGCCGAAAGTGAAGTTCATCATATTGGCGTCATGCTCAGTAAGATCCTTGCAAGGGAAGGGTATCATTACAGGGACTTTGCGATAGTGTGCGGAGACATTGAGACATATGCCCCGTATTTCGAGAAGGAATTCGTTCTCTCGGGGATACCTTTTTATCTCGATAATGTCACCGGTCTTAAACTTAATGCACTTTCGGAGACGGTCCTGGCTTATCTGAACATCTGCGTCGAGGATTATCCCGCCGGTTCGGTGGTAAGACTCCTGAGGGCGGGACTGACGGGGATCTCAAGGGAAGATGCGGATCTTCTGGATAATTACATAAGGCAGACCGGAGTCAGGGGGTATGCCGCGTGGCACAGGGAGTTTACCAGGACTGTCCGCTCAAGACGCGAGGACGGGGAATACCTTGAGAAGATCAATGAGATCAGAAGAAATGTCATTAAGCTCTTTGAGCCTTTTGATGAAGGTGAAAGAGTCAGAAAAACGGACAGCGCCGCTGCGTATACCGAGCGCCTTTACAATGCCCTTATCGCAATGAATGCACCTGATAAGCTCAGGGAGATGAAGCGTGCGTTTGAAGCCGGAAAGGATGACTTAAGGTGCAGGGAGTATGCCGTCATATGGAAGGAGTTTGTCATTCTTTTTGATAAGATCCATCAGCTGACCGGCGATGAAAAAATGAGTCTGGAGAATTACTCCGAGATGATCGCGGCCGGCATAGGTGAAATAAGGATCCCCGGAATACCTGTGAGTGTTGACAGGGTCATGATCGGAGACATCGAAAGATCAAGACTGAATAATGTGAAAGTCCTCTTTTTTGCGGGAGTAAACGACGGGAATATCCCTTCGGATACATCGGGCAAGGGCATGATATCCGACCTCGACAGGGAGTTTCTTGCCGAGAAGGGAATCGAGCTTTCACCTACCCCCAGGCAGAAGATGTACATCCAGAGACAGTATCTGTACATGAACATATGCAAGCCTTCGGAGGAACTTCACCTGTCATATGTGAGAGTCAGGCCGGACGGTAAATCCGTGAGGCCTTCATACCTGATACCTTTGATAAAGAGAATTCTTCCTTATTCCGCCGATGTGAGAAGACCTGAGACGGAAAAAGTATATGAGCGGGTGAGCACGAGGCAGGATGCCCTTTATGAACTTTCTCTCATGATGAGGGACTATGCGGATTCAAATGGGAAGACCGAGCAGAGAGGAGAGACCTTTGCGCTGTATCAAGCTGTCGGAAGCAGCGATGGAATAAGGCAGACACTGACCGAAGCTGCGTATAAGAAGTATCTGGACATTCCGCTGTCCGAAGAGGCGGCCGGCGCACTGTATCCCGGAGTGCTTAAGGGAAGCGTGAGCTCGCTGGAAACTTATGCCGGATGTCCTTACAGGTATTTCCTGACGTTCGGGCTCGGGATCGATCAGGGCGATAAATATGAGATACAGTCCTTTGACAGAGGTTCGCTGATCCATGACATCATAAGGAGATTTTCCGACGCTCTTCGCAGGGACGGTCTTACATGGAAGACTTTCACGGATGAGTATGCATCGGAGCTGATTCCGGTTATATCTGCCGAGGCCGCGGGAGCGTACGGCAGTTCACTTTATTATGACAACAAGAGAAATGAATACAGCATATACAGACTCTCGAGGCTGGTCATCAATTCGGCATGCTTTTTGAGGGATCAGCTGTCTGCAGGAGGGTTTGATATTGCGGGCGCAGAGAAGCCCTACAGGATGGAGTTTTCACTCGATAAGGGCAGGAAGCTGCTCATGACGGGAGTGATCGACAGGGTCGATGTTGCAAAGGGCGAAAAGGGATCCTATGTGCAGATCATGGATTTCAAGTCCGGCGGAAAGGATATTGACATATCACGCCTGATGGATGGAAGGCAGATCCAGCTTCCGCTCTATATGTACAGCGAGAAAAAAGAGCCGGGCGCCATTCCCGCATCTATGCTGTATTTCCAGATCCAGGATCCGATGTATGACCTTGAAGATCCGGATGATCTTGAAAAGGCAAAGGATGAGCTCAGAAAGAAAATGAGACCAAAAGGAGAGATGCTTGGCGAAGAAGAGGCACTTGGCCTTTTGGACAGATCGCTTAAGGGACTGGGTCCACAGGCTTCTTCGGAATATTTTAACGTGGGCATCAGGAAAGAAGGAGGATTCACTTCGACAAGCCGCATCCTGGATGAGGAGACCATGGAGATGCTTCTTGATGAGGCAGTAGAGGTAGCCGAAAAGGAAGCTGCGGAGATAATGGACGGCCGCATTTCGGTCAGCCCCTACCGCGGGACATGCAAATACTGCCCTTATCTGTCTGCATGCGGAATGGACAGGAAGATCCCCGGTTACTCGTTCAGGAAAGATGACGGGATGAAGAGAGCCGATGCCATCGCCGCGCTGCGGGCAAAGCACGAAGATGATAAAGGCGATGAAGCTGATAAAGCCGGTGAAAGTGATAAAGCAGGTGAACCGGAAGAAGGAGAAGAGTAAATGGCATTTAAACCTACGGAAGAACAGGCAAAGATAATAGATGCCAGGAATACCAGCCTTCTTGTCAGTGCGGCTGCGGGAAGCGGCAAGACTGCCGTGCTGGTCGAAAGGATAGTATCGCTTGTGTGTGACAGGAATGATCCCGTGGACATTGACAGGATACTTGTCGTTACGTTCACCCAGGCCGCGGCGGCTGAGATGAAAGAAAGAGTTCTCAAAAGGATCTCCGAGATCCTGGAAGACGATCCGGAAAACGAGCATCTCCTCAGACAGCAGACACTGGTGCATCGTGCACTGATCACCACGACGGATTCTTTTTGCCTGGACGTGATCAGGAATCATTTTCAGGATATAGGCATGGAACCGGACTTCAGAGTGGTGGATGACGGCGAGGCCGGACTCATGAGGGCGGATGTTCTTGCAAGAGTACTTGAGAAGGCATATGAGGGCGGCAATCCTGCCTTTGTTAAATGCGTGGAATCATTTTGCCCGGGTAACGATGATGCGATCCTGGAGGACATCGTGATGGGATTATACAGGAATTCGGAGAGCTATCCGTGGCCCGAAGAATACCTGTATGAGAGAAAGAGCGACCATGATGCAGAAAAGCCCGAAGACCTTGACGGAAGCGGGATTGAAAAGGCTGTATTGATGTCGTCATACGGATATATACTCTATGCCCTTCACTATATCGAACTGGCCATAAGAACATGTGAGAAGAATCCGGTGATGGATAATTATGCGGAGACTTTCGCGCAGGACAGGGAGTATTTCGAACTGCTTAAAAACTGTGCTCTTAACGGAACACTCACTCAGATGTTTTCCTTTGTGGGAGACCTGAAGGACAGCAAGAAGAGACTGAAAAGGCTCAGAAAGCCCGAAAACGACGAGGAAGCCGCTACGGCGGAGGAATTGACGGGGCCTGCTAAGAAACTCAGGGATGCTGCATGGAAGAACCTTGAAAGAATGCGCAGGAATTATTATTCGTTTCCGATAGACGAACAGGTTCGCATGATAGCAGGGTGCAGGGACTATGTGAACGCGGTCATTGACCTTACTATAGAATTCAGGAGAGAGTATGCGGCCGAGAAGAAGAAAAGACATTCCGTGGACTTTTCCGATCTGTCACATTTTGCCCTGGATATCCTGACCGAACATGAAGTGAAAAACGGTGTTGTCGAAATCGCAGCGACCGATGCGGCAAAGGAATACAGAGACAGGTTTGTGCAGGTCATGGTTGATGAATATCAGGATTCCAACCTGATCCAGGAAGTGATACTGACAGCCGTGTCAGCTGAGAGTATCGGAAGGTATGACCGCTTCACCGTTGGCGATGTCAAGCAGAGCATTTACAGTTTCAGGCAGGCACGCCCCGATCTGTTCATCGAAAAACAGCATGAATATTCTCTGATCCCTCCGCGAATGGAGATCGACCTGTCAGGGAATTTCAGGAGCCGCGTTGAAGTTCTGTCTTCGGTCAACAGGGTGTTTGAACGCATAATGCACGAGGAAAACGGCGGCATTGAGTACGATGAGAATGCAATGCTCAGGGCCAAAGCGGTATATGCCGACAATCCGGGTTGTATGACGGAACTTCTTATCTATGACAATAAGATGATGGAAGAAGCTGCCCTTAATATGGCCGCGGATTATAACGAAGGCGATGCCGAGGGGATGGATGAAAGGGCTGATGTTTCGGACATGATGGAGGATGCATCCGACAGGTCCGAGCTGGAAGCAAGGGTCATCGCAGCAAGGATCAGAAAACTCATGACATCCCGGAAGGTATCGGACGGCAACAGGGATGATCCGGGTCTTAAGGAGATTTCCTACAGGGACATTGTCATTTTGTGCAGAAGCGTAAGCAGCGTCACGGAGACTTACAGAAAGGTGTTTTCGGAGATGGGAATACCTCTTTATGCCGAGGGCAAGAACGGGTATTTCAAGACAGCGGAGGTGAGCCTGCTCCTGCATTATCTGAGAGTTTTGAGCAATCCTTTGGACGATGTTCCTCTGTATGCTGTCATGCATTCGGTCATAGGGAATTTTGATGAAAACGAGATCACACTGATAAGGGCGGGAAGAAAAAAACGTCCCCTGTACACATCACTTCTTGAGGCTTCCGGCAGAAAAGAAGAAACCGATAAAAACGGAAGACTGCTCTCATCTGCCCTCAAAGAGAAGATCTGTGCTTTTCTGGACCGTCTGGACCTGTTCCGTGACATGAGCACATACATGACGGTCAGAAAACTCCTCGACAGGATAACTTCGGACCTGCATTATATGGAGATCTGTGCTGCACTTCCGGGCGGACAGTCGCGCACGGGTAATGTACGGATGCTCCTTGTGATGGCATCGAATTATGAGAGATCCAGTTATCTGGGACTTAATGACTTTATCAGATATATCGACAACATGGAGAAGTTTGAGATCGATTCCGGTGAGGTAGGGTCTGCTTCGGAAAGTGCTGATGTCGTCAGGCTGATGACCATACACAAGTCCAAGGGCCTGGAATTTCCCGTTGTCTTCATTGCAGGGATGGGAAGAGGATTTAATTTCAGGGACACTTATAAGCCGCTGCTTTCCGATGATGCGCTTGGACTCGGATGCAGATTTGCCGATACCGAAAGACGTACAAGGATAAGAACTCTCCGTTACAGTGCGATATCGGACAAGAAGAGAAGAGATGTCATTTCGGAAGAGATGAGGCTTCTGTATGTTGCAATGACCAGGGCAAAGGAAAAACTTATCATGATCGGCGGAATGAAAAACGCGGAGCATGACCTGGACGAATACCTTGCATATCCTTATCAAAGACTTCCCTTCGGGCTGTTTCAGAATTCGGAATGCTATCTTGATCTCATTCTTCCGGTGGCAGGATGTGAAGAGGTGGGTGAAGTGATTGACGTGACACTTCTCGGCACCGACGCTATCACCTCCCCGGTAAAGGATGATCTGGAAAGCGCATCGGAGGGCGTGAGCGAATTTGCCATGGCTGCAGCGGGTGATGAGAGCCTTGCGGATCCGGTATCCATGCGGAAACTGTCGGAGAGGTTTTCATATGTCTATCCATACGGTTTCCTGAAGCAGCTGTATGCCAAGACAACGGTATCCGAGCTGAAGATGGCTGCGATGGCCGAGAAGGATGAAGGTGCATATGATCTTATGGAGCATGGTGAGGATGAGACTCCCGTTCCTTTGTTTGCAGGCGGAAGCCGGAATGTGAGATATGACGATCCGGATGTTTCTGCCTATGGCGATGGATATCCGCATGCCGGTGCACAGAAGGAAGTGATGCACATTTCCGGAACGGAGAGAGGTAATGCTGTCCACAGATGCATGCAGCTTCTTAACTGGGACCTGATCCTCATGCCCGCATTTGATATGGTTCCACGTTCATATGAAGAGTATCAGGCACTCATGTCGGCGAATAAGGATAAGGTTAAAGAAAGCATCAGGGAATTCTGGAAAGGTGAAAGAGACTGCGGTCATATCTCCGAAAAAACCTATGTGGCGGTAAATCCGGAGAAGATATATGTATTTCTTATGAGCAGGCTTTCGTTCAGGATGTGGATGGCAGAAAGAGCCGGGCTTTTGAAAAGGGAACAGCCATTTGTGTTCGGTGTTCCTGCATCCAGACTTATCCATCCGGATAAAGAGATAATTTCCGGGGCTCTTGATGATGAGACGGTCATGATTCAGGGAATCATAGATGCTTATTTTGTGGAAAACGGCAGGATAATCCTTCTGGATTACAAGACTGATGTGGTAGGGTCCATGGAAGAGCTGTGGACCAGATATGAGACCCAGATGGACTATTATATGGAAGCCCTTGAAAGCCTTGAGAACATGAAGGTATCCGAAAGGCATCTATATTCATTTAAACTTGGTAAAGACAGGGATTATGGGCTATAATAATTCTGTATATTTTTATCTTATGAGCGCATGACCGGGAGGAACGTCCCGGCTTTCGCCGTGAAAGGATTAACATGGATCTGAGGGGGAATAGCGTCCGTGACAGGGAACAATCATCAGAATTGCCCATAACCATCGGCAAGCTGGTCTTTGCTATAGTACTGATCATTTCGGTTTTCGGCCTGCTTTTTTTCAGCGGGCTGGATGATAATGCTCCGCTTGAATATGATGAGGTGGAGTTCTTGAATGGCTGGACGATCACCACGCCCGAAGGCACTGTGACGATTCCTGACAATTCCTATCGCTATCCGGGCTCCGGGGAAGGAACATTTACCGCGGTGACCGTGCTTCCCGGGAATCTTCCCGATGAAGCAAATCTTTGCCTGATAATCGGAGGAGATGCGGAGGTATACATAAACGGGGAGTTTCGTAAGGATTTTATTTCAGAACGTGACGTGATCATTCCCGGAGGATGCGTCAAGAGATTCTATTTTGTTGTCCCTGTTTTCAATTCGGATTCAGGCGCTGAGGTCAGACTTGTCCGTTATGATACCTCTAGGCAAGGACAGGTGTTTCAGGAAGCATTGGTTGCGACCGACAGCGCATTTTTCAGTTTCCTGATGCAAAGATACGGTCTTTCAATGATGCTCTCGGAGATACTGATGATCTTCTCGGCGGTGATCGTTGTGATCAGTTTCGCCATGATGATCGTGTATAAGCGCAGGATTGAGATGCTGTTCGGAGCCATGGGAATTCTGGTCGTTTCCGGATGGATAGTGACCAATTCCTATCTTTATCCCTTCGTGTACGGACATTATCACGTTGATGGCGTCATGAATTATCTTTTATGTCTTTTGATGCCTTTTAATCTCCTGTTCTATCTCGATGCGCTTCAGCATGGAAGATACCGCAAGGTCATTTCTAAGGTGATGTATCTTGCAATAGGCAATCTGCTCTTCTGGCCCATTCTTCATTTTACGGGTGTGGTCTCATTTTCTGATATCCTCCTGTATATCAATATTCTGCTGGGTATTCAGGTTCTTGCTGTAATGGTGATTCTTGTTATAGATACCATTAAGGGCCGTGTCAGGGAGTACAAATACACTGCGATGGGTTTCGCGGGTTTCCTTGTATGCGCGTTATACGAACTGATCTATTTGAACCTTTCCTCGACACTGCATGACGAGCTTCCGATGCTCGTCGGACTCGCTATATTTCTGACTCTTTCCGTTGTGCAGCAGATCTGCGATCTCAGGAAGATCAGTGATGATAAACAGAAGGCAGTGGCTCTTTCGGAAGCAAAGACCAATTTCCTTGCCAGCATGTCGCATGAGATCCGAACTCCCATAAATTCCATCCTTGGAATGAATGAAATGATACTTCGTGAGAACAAGGATCCTCAGATAGATGATTACGCTTCAAGCGTCAAGAGCTCCGGCAAGATGCTGCTGATGCTGGTCAATGACGTCCTGGATTTCTCCAAGATAGAAGCCGGCAAGATGGAGATCACTGAAAATGATTTCAGCATGTCGGTGCTCCTCAGAGATATCATGCCCATGCTTAAGGAAAGAGCCGATGAAAAGAAGCTCGGTCTTAATACAGTCCTGTTAAATGAGATTCCCGACGGACAGATCTCCGATGAGATAAGGATCCGCCAGATACTTATCAATCTGATAAATAATGCGATAAAGTATACCGACAAAGGCTCCGTGACTCTGATGATAGGAGGAGAGTATGTTGCCGATGACAGTTTTACCCTGAAACTTGACATCAAGGACACGGGCCGCGGAATCAGTGAAGAAGGTCAGAAGAATCTCTTTGAAGCCTTTGCACGTGCCGACATCAGAAAAAACCGACACATTGAGGGAACGGGTCTTGGCCTTGCAATTGTCAAGAATATCGTTGATTCGATGGGCGGAACAATAAGTGTTGAGAGCAAGCTGGGTGAGGGATCGGTTTTCAAGGTCGTGCTTCCTGTCAGGGTGTTTGATAAGCAGCCTGTCAGGGAAGATTTCATGGAATCCGCTAAAAGGCTGCCTGAAAAAGAAATCGAATGTGATTACCGAGCTCCTTCCGCAGCTGTACTCACCGTTGATGACAATGCCTCCAATCTCAAGATAGTCGGATTGTTCCTGAAGCACGCAGGCATAACTCCCGATACATGTGATAGAGGAGCAAAGGCTATAGAAATGTGCCGGAAGAGGAAATATGACGTTATTCTTCTTGACCACATGATGCCTGAGATGGACGGAATCGAAACTCTTCAGAGGATCAGGGATGATGATGCATCCCTTAACAGAGATACTGTTGCGATCGTGCTTACGGCCAATGCGATAGCGGGCAGCAGACAGATGTACCTGGATGCAGGATTTGCCGATTATCTTACCAAGCCCATTGACTCAGCACTGCTCGAGCAGACAGTCAAGAAGTACCTTCCCCCGGACAAGGTGCTTGAAACGGGTGCGGATGTCATTCATTTTTCCACCGAAAAGTCTCCGCTTGAAAAGAGGCTGACTGCCATAGAAGGACTTGATTACGACTCAGCACTTGAACATACCGGAAATCAGGAGGAAATCCTTGAAGAGATAGTTAAGAGCGTCGCAGGTGAATGTGATGAGAATACCCGGATGCTCAAAGAGTACCGTAGCAAGGATGACCTTGAGGGCTACAGAAGATATGCCCACACGATCAAGGGCCATATGGCTACGGTTGGACTTGCCGCTTTCTCGGAGAGGGCCAGGAAACATGAATTTGCCGGCAGGGACGGCGATATAGATTTTATAGATAAGGATATGGATGATTTCCTGAAGAAGTACAGAGAAGTCTGTGACAAACTTGCAGGGAAATGATCCTAGTGAATAAATGAGCAGAACTGTCAAAGAGGGGAAAATATCGGGCTTAAGAAGGCTTGCGATCTACATCGGACGCTTTTTTACGTGGCTCATTCTTACAATCCTGGTGATCGTGCTGGGATTGTATCTTTTTCTGTACCTCATCAACAAGGGACCTTCGCCGCATTTCAGGGATCTGTTTGTTTCTTCCGTAATGGAATCCAGTGCGGGAGGCATACTCGCCAGACTCTATCTTACCGACGAAGAGATAGCGGAGATACAGACCCGTAACAGAACCGAGGAGATACAGGAGATCACGGATGTGTCCCTGGTCATTTTTGATCTGTCAGCCGATCCTGATGTGCAGGCAGCGGACGGAGCAGATGAAGCTTCCGCGGATCCCGAAAGCGGATATGTGCATGATGATCCTGACGGAGACGGCATAGAGATCCATGAAGTTCATGGTGAAACTTACTCCGGAATGATGATGATAGTATATGATCCTTCAAGAGTAGTGGTTTCTTCGATCCCCAGCTACACCCACGGATACATGGGATGGACGATACAGCAGCATGTCGAGAATAACGGAGCTGTTGCGGGAATAAACGGTGGAAAGTATGAAGACAATAACGGCCTCGGAAGCGGCGCATGGCCTGAGGGAGTTGTCATTTCAAACGGCAGATGCCTTAACGGAAATGATGGACGGACCTACGGAGTCTATGGCTTCAACGAGGATAATATCCTGATAGTCGGCAATATGACAGCAAGTGCTGCAATGGACATGGGAATAAGAGATGCCGTGACATTCGGTCCCGCACTTGTCGTGAACGGTGCCGCCGTGCCATATCAGGGTGCGGGTGGAGGACTTAATCCCAGGACTGCTATCGGCCAGCGTGATGACGGTGCCGTTCTCATGCTTGTGATAGAGGGAAGAAAGAGCTCTTCCCTGGGAGCAACGATGGCTGACCTGATAGAGATCATGCTTGATTACGGTGCCATCAACGCAGCGAACATGGACGGAGGAATGTCCTCGACCATGTTCTATGAAGGCGAGATAATCGTGGACAATGCAACCGTAAGAGATACCAGGCGTATTCCCACAGCTTTCATCGTGATGCCGTTATCTGATTCGGAATAAGGAAGATATGTCTGAAGAAATCAAAGAAATAAAAGTTGATAACGAAGAGCCTGCGGAGCTGGAAGAGATAGAAGATATCACTGAGCCCGGTGATGTTCCGTCCCCTGATGAAAAGAAAAAGGATGCCAAAGGGTATACGTATGCCAGGAGGCGTAAAGGGGCTGCTATATACAGGGTCTTTCTTCTGACCTGGATAGCTGCGCTCATGATCGTGATATCTGTATTTCTCGGAAGGTTTTATGATTACCTGGATAAGTATGAAACGGATTACCGTGCATCCAGACCCGAGGTTATAACCGAGGACGTCATGGTTTTGTTCAGGGCAGGCGATGTGAACGGAATCTATGACCTGCTTTCCGAAAAGCCGGGAGCAGGTGAATATGAATCGGAAAAGGAAGTTCTTGACTATATGAGCGGAATGCTGGGTCAGGGCGGGATCTCTTTTTCCGAGGATAAGTCCGTAAGCAGTGAGGAACACCCTGTGTTCGATATCAGTTCGGGAGATTCGGTCATTGCCCGTGCCGAGTATCAGGAGGTACCGCGCACAAGTGATGCGGATATTCCGAGGTGGGAACTTGCCAATCTCATTTTTCCCGTTGAGCCTGAAGTAAGCGTGCTTATAGAGGCGCCGGAAAACATAGACATATATATCAACGGAAAGATCCTTCCGGAGGCAGCGGTCACATCGGTAGAAGAAGCTCCGGCAGTTCAGAGATTCTTTGATGAGTTCACACAGATACCTCCCATGACGGAAAGAGTGTGTGAAGGATTGTTTTTTGAACCTGTCGTGACTGCCAGGACGGCAGACGGAGCCGAGGTGCCTGTCGTGTATGATGAGGCCGGAGGCATTTACAGGACCGATTATCCTAGGGACTGCGCGGGACGTGAGGAGATGGAGGAGCTTGCTTCCCGGGCCGTTTCGGCATATGCGAGCTTTGTTTCCGGAGACCTTGCCGAGAGTACCGTCAGATCATACTTTACTCCCGACAATATATTCCTTTATTACATGACTCATGCGGAACTCAGGTACTTCACAAGGCATCTTGCCGAGGAGATACACAGCACCGAGGTGCTTGATTTTATCAGTTACAGTGATGATGCGTTTTATTGCGAAGTCATGGTGGAACAGTATCTTACTATGGAGTGGGGCCCGAGAGAGCCTGAGATTCTTCTTACGGATGGCAAATTCTATTTTGTGAAGATCGATGGCGAGTGGAAAGTAGCGGGAATAGAGTTCTGAGAAGAGCGAGCTGCCGGATTTGCATTGGATGTGAATCGGGATATAATTATATTTGTGGTTACGTATTACGGTTCCTGAAATGGCTGCGGCTAATGGCATTGATTGCACGGGACTTACCGTTTCAACAAGCTTTCATCAGGCTATATTGGCATAATGGCAGAATATGATTAATACTGAGAAAGAGTCATCCCCCGGGGTGACTCTTTTGCGAAAAGGACCGAATAAAGAGGATTGATTATGAATGGTAGTCCCAGATGCTTATATGAGAGCAGCATAGAGGTTTTTCTTGAGAGGGATCGTGAATCTGTTTTTGGATCATTATGTGATAAGTATCATGGAGATGCACTCACCGGTACAAGGGAAGCCTGGATAAATGAGATAGATATTCTCAAAAGATCTTTGGGCGAATTACAACATATCGATGGTCGCATAGTTTTTGAATATGATATTCCCCGCCTTGGGAAAAGGATTGACGTTGTACTTCTTTTGAGGGGGATTATATTCTGCTTGGAATTCAAGGTGGGAGAATCGAGCGTTCTTGAGGCGGACGTAGATCAGGTGTTGGATTATGCTCTGGATTTGAAGAATTTTCATAAGTACAGCGAAAACAAATTAATCGTTCCTATACTTATTGCCACCAAATACAAAAATTCATCAAGTGTTGTTCAGTCATCAGTATATAACGATAGGGTTGTGAATCCTCTGGTAACCGGTGAAAAAGGGATCAATGATCTTATAGAAGCAGTCATATCGGCATTTCCGGATGAGGAGGAGGTTGATCCGGCCTGGATAATCAGCCCGTATTCACCTACTCCGACGATAATTGAGGCAGCCAGGACTTTATATGAGAGCCATTCCGTTGAGGTTATTACAAGACATGAAGCAGACAAAGTATCTACGGATGCAACTATTTCGTATGTTTTGGATGTGATTCGAAAAAGCAAAGAAAATGGAGAGAAAAGTATCTGCTTTGTGACCGGGGTTCCGGGCGCCGGAAAAACTTTGGTAGGATTAGATGTAGCTGTGAAGCAGACTTACCAGGATTCGGATAAACCAATGGAGGATGAAGGGGCAGTTTATTTGTCCGGAAACGGTCCTTTGGTAGCTGTTTTGAACGAAGCCCTGGCAAAGGATAACTATGCAAAGTGCAGAGCCAGGGGAGAAGCAAAAAAACTATCAGATTCTAAACGTGAAGTCGGAAAATTCATCCAGATAATCCATCGTTATAGAGATAATATGCTTTCCAAGATAAAAAATCCCGTTGAAAACGGGGTGTTGGAGATAGACCCGGAAAAAGCTGTTAAGATGAAAGATTCCGGATATGGAGAAGTTGAGCATGTTGCCATTTTTGATGAGGCGCAGCGTTCATGGACTCATAAAAGATTAGCTGATTACTTAAAGAGAGGCGGAACATATGGTAACAAACTGAAGGTTCCGAATTTTCCTTTATCAGAAGCAGCATTTCTGATATGGTCTCTTGATCAGCGTGAGGATTGGGCTACCATTGTGTGCCTGGTAGGAGGCGGTCAGGAGATCAATACAGGCGAAGCAGGAATATCCGAATGGATCAAAGCGTTAAATGAAAAATTCACTGAATGGAAAGTATACATTTCTCCGAAATTAACTGAACCGGAATATGCGGAAGGAATGGTGAATGAACTTCTCTCCGAGAATAAGAACGTTACATATTCCGACAAATTACATTTAGGAGTTTCATTACGTTCATATCGTGCAGAAAAATTATCTGCGTTTGTGCATGCATTGCTTGATGTTGATGAAGAAGCGGCAGACATTTACTCGGAGATCAAAGAAAAATATCCGATCGTTTTGACCAGGGATATGGAAAAAGCTAAAAGATGGCTTCATGATAAAGTGAGAGGAAGCGAAAGAACCGGTGTGCTGATCACAAAAGAATCAGCAAGATATAAACCTTTGGGAATTCATGTCTTGCAGACAGGTGATGAAAATGCAGTACATTGGTTTTTAGAGGATAAAGCAGATACGAGGTCATCTAATTATCTTGAGGATGCTGCAACAGAAATTCAGGTTCAGGGACTGGAACTTGATTATACATGTCTGCTTTGGGATGCGGATATGAGATTTGAAGACGGAAAATGGAATTACTATAGATTTAACAGACAGACCAAATGGGTTAAGTTAACTCCTGACAGTGAAAGCAGACAGGAATTAATGAAATATATGTTGAATGCATATAGGGTTTTACTGACACGAGCCAGATCCGGAATGGTCATCTGTGTTCCTGAAGGTAATTCCAATAAAACACCTACCGGCTTTTGGGAAGACAGCACACGTCTTCCGCAATATTATGATGGTACATATCAGTACTTGAAGAATTTGGGCATTGAAGAAATATGATAAGAACTGTTAACGTTGTCGCTGCAATAATCTGCGACAGCATGGATAATAAGACCAGGATCTTTTCCACGGCCCGTGGTTACGGAGAATTTGAGGGAAAGTGGGAATTTCCCGGCGGTAAGATAGAAGAAGGCGAGACTCCACAGGATGCACTTAAGAGGGAAATAAGGGAGGAACTTGCCACGGAGATAGTGGTGGGAGATCTTATCGATACGATCGAATATGATTATCCGACTTTTCACCTTTTCATGCAGTGTTTCTGGGCTGAAGTGGTTTCGGGTCATCTTGAACTTAAAGAAGCCGAGGACGCCAGGTGGCTTACCGCAGAAACCATTGACAGTGTTGAATGGCTTCCGGCTGACCGCGCATTGCTGGAAAAGATCAAAAAGTCGTTGATGTGTAAATAAACCCGGAGATTATGTTATGTTCTACAAAGCCCAAAATGGCCTTGCCGAATTTGACGGCGGGAAGATTGATTACATAAAGTTCGGCACGGGAAAAAGAAACGCCATAATTCTCCCGGGTGTCGGCGACGGACTCAGGACCGTCAAAGGTCTGGCAATACCATTTGCGATACTTTACAGAAGGTTTGCAAAGGATTTTACCGTATATGCGTTCAGCCGGAGGCGGGATATCTCATCCGGGACGACTGCACGTCAGATGGCTGATGATCTGGCTAAGGCACTCGACAGCCTGGGACTCGATAAGGTGGACGTGGTCGGAGTGTCTCAGGGCGGGATGATCGTACAGTGGCTTGCGATAGATCATCCGGAGAAGGTGAATAAGCTTGTCCTTGCCGTGACTGTCAGCAGACCGAATGACACCCTCTGTGATGTCCTCACAAGATGGATCGGCATGGCTGAGAAAGAGGATTATAAGTCCATAATGAAGGACACCGCCCGGAGGGCATATTCGGAAAAGTGGCTGAAATCCGGGAAGGATCATTTGATGCTGGGGAATTTCGGACGCCCCAAGAGCTTCGGAAGGTTCATTACCCTGGCTGCCTCCGGTCTTACCCATGATTCGTATGATGAACTGCACAGGATCACGGCCCCCACGCTGGTCATTGGAGGAAAACTGGACAAAATTGTCACGGGCAGGGCTTCCGAGGAGATTGCTTCTCAGATCCCGGACTGCAGGCTGTATATGTATGAGGAACTGGGACACGGGCTGTATGAAGAAGCCCCCGATTTTCTGGACAGAGTGGCGGAATTCTTCCTGGCTGATGATTCAAATCGCAATTAATGGTTTTCAGACGGCAACATTTGAGTTTATTGTTTAAGGTCGATGTGATAAAATCGTTTTCATAGGGTCCCTAACTGAAGGGACAAAATGTGCAGGAGGTACAATATGATCAATATTCCCAAAGTAAAGGTCGGAATCGTGGCAGTAAGCCGCGACTGTTTCCCCGAGTCACTTGCAGTTAACCGCCGCAAGGCTCTTGTTGAAGCTTATACCAAGAAGTATGATGCAGCTGACATCTATGAGTGCCCTATCTGTATCGTTGAGAGCGAGATTGACATGGTCAATGCTCTTGAGGATATCAAGAAGGCAGGATGCGAAGCTCTTTGCGTATATCTCGGAAACTTTGGTCCCGAGATCTCCGAGACCCTTCTTGCAAAGCATTTCGAAGGCCCCAAGATGTTCTGTGCAGCTGCTGAGGAGAGCCAGGCTGATCTTCAGGACGGCAGAGGAGATGCTTACTGTGGAATGCTCAATGCAAGCTACAATCTCCACCTCAGAAGCGTAAAGGCTTATATCCCCGAGTATCCTGTCGGCGACGCTGAGGATTGCGCTGACATGATCCACGATTTCCTTCCTATCGCTAATGCAGTTTATGCTCTTAATAACCTTAAGATCATATCCTTCGGTCCCAGACCTCACAACTTCCTTGCTTGTAACGCTCCTATCCAGCAGCTTTACAACATGGGCGTAGAGATCCAGGAGAATTC
>JAIKZQ010000014.1 GCA_024682075.1 Lachnospiraceae bacterium | reverse complement strand
AAAATCAGGCGCACAGAAAGAACGATGTGATTCCTTCCATGAGATGGAATGTATGACGGCGGCCTGAAACAAGTTCGTCTTGTCTACTTCGATAATCATCTTTCCTCCACAAATCCCGATTCTTAATTATTCTATCATGAGCAACACAAATGTAAAAAGGGAGTAGAAGAAAAAGAGGGACGGCCCTGCGATCGCCTGAGGCGAAAACCGCAGAAAACCGTCCCTTTTTGAATTATTTTTTTCCGGTCATCAGAAGAATCCGAATCTGTCCAGCTTATCCATCAGCGTCTGGATATTTTCCATCGCCTCATTGATACGCTGAATGTCAAGACCGTCCAGTTCATTCACAAGTTCCTCAAGATTGAGTGAGGCAAGCGTATCATTTATCTGATCAAGATCAAGTGACTCGATCGCATTCCTGAGTTCCTGGAGATTAAGATCGTTAAGTCTTTCGGACAGGTCGGGCCAGTTAACGGCATTTATCGCCTCGGCTGTGGTATGAATGTCTTCGGCAAGACGGGGCAGATCCACTTTCTCGAGCTGTTTTACCAGCCTGAAGGTCGTGTCTATTTCATCCTTGTAATCGTTGAATATGCTCACAAAGCGGAGCATCACGACTATCATGACGAGAAACATCGCCAGCATCAGGATGCAGATGGTCTGAGTTGCCATCAGGGAACGTCTGAGTTTCTTGATCTCGTTTTCCATGCCTTTACTCCTTTACGATAAATCCCACAAGCCGGTCATCAGCATCCGAGACAGCTTGCACAAAGTATGATGCTCATGCAGGAATTCGCGCATCTTGTACATCCGGTGTTAAGAGTTCCGGAACCGTATCCGTAGGAATTCCTTCTGTCATTATACCATCCCGTGTACGAGGCTGCCCCCTGCTGGGTGCTCCTTGTAAAAGGCCCTCCCGAGAGATAATCATAAAGGACCGAATACTCCGAATTGGAAGGCTCCATCGACGCCGCAGCCCTTGCATGATACACAGCCTGAGCCTTATTGCCGGTCCTTGCATAGCAGATGGCGCTGTAATAATACCATCTTGCGTTCCGCCTGGAAGGATCGATGTTATCAAGGATGTTGCGCGCCTCATTAAGATAGCCGTTTGCAATGAAGTTCGCGGCAGCCTCAAGATGCACATCCATGTCGGCATAACCGGATGAGGTACTTCTCGTATAACCGCCGTATGTTCCGCCGCCGGACCTGTATCCCTGATAAGATCTGCCGGCAGTTCCGGATGACGAATAAGAAGATCCGGGACCGCGGGAATAAGACCTGGGATCCACCTTGCCGTCTATGATATTCTCATAAGCCGTCTGGACTTCCTTGAACTTCTCTTCCGCCTGTTTCTTCTCATACTCGGACTTATTCATGTTTGAGTCCGGATGATACAGCCTGCTGAGTTTTCTGTATGCTTTTTTTATCTCTTCCTCGGAAGCTGTCGGTGAGACACCGAGGACCCTATACGGATCCGTCACTTGCGGCCTCCTTCATCAGTTTCTGCATTTTCCGTATTTTCCTTGCCGTTTCTTGACGCAGCGACAATATTGAACCTTGTCCAGATACCCGAATAGAGAATGTTCCTGAGTATCGATACATTTTCTATGAGCGGAAGCTTCTCAAATGCAATGCAAGCCTCCTGAAGGCATGCCGTGACCATGTCTCTCACAACAGCCTCAAAATCGGGTCTTTCATATATATCGGAGAAAGGATTGTATCTTCCCTTCTTCATGTCGGATAAAACATCCTCATACGCATCCATGTAATAAATGGCCCTGCCGAGGTGATCTCCGAAAGTGCGCAGGTATTTCTCCCATTCATCGTGCCTGTAGACATACACTTCGGCCATGCACTTTCCGAACAGCTCTGCCATCTTTTCAGGCTCGGGAGTTCCGGCCTTTTCGATCTCATCCATCTCCTTCATGGCAGAGACGATCACGGAAGTCTTTTCTTCGTAGGACGTGCGGATCTTGCCGGTCTTCATACCCAGGACGTCTGCGATCATCTTCCGCAGGAGTTTCCTGTCGTCGTTCCAGTCATCACGGCACTTGTACATCGCCATTATGGCATTCATGTCAGCAGCATAATCCGTTACGGCATTGGTCCTTATGGCATGCTTTCCGATCGGGTGCATTGCGCACCTTCTCGAAGATACCACGTCCTCTTCATCGTACAGGTCACTCAGCATCGCACACAGAAAAGCTCCGTCATATGACAGAGTGAATTCACCCGTCAGCCCGTATCTTTTCTTCAGCACCGTGCACAGACCGCAGTAGTACGAATGATAGAGATCGTACTCCCTGAATTTCATTTCCGGTTTATTTACCGTAGTGTAACCAAACATCCCTGTTCCTCGGTTAAAAAATTACGGGCCCCACAGATCAGGGCCCGTCCTTGTGCCAGATAATCCTCCGGATAAATATATGCCCGAAGGTGCATTTATCAGTTCTGAGCTACGTCCTTCATGGAGAAGCTGATGCGTCCCATCTTGTCTTTTCCGAGACACTTGACGGTAACAACATCACCGAGGGTCAGATAATCCTCTACGTGCTCAACTCTCTCCTTGGCGATCTTGGAGATGTGAACCATTCCTTCCTTGCCGGGAGCGAACTCAACGAAAGCTCCGAACTCCTTGATAGAGACAACCTTTCCCTTGAGAACCTGTCCTTCCTCGAATTCGGTGGTGATGATCTTGACCATCTCGATGGCCTTATCCATTCCCTCTTTCTCGGTTCCGCAGATATCAACTCTTCCGCTCTCGTCGATGTCGATCTTGACACCGGTCCTTGCGATGATCTCGTTGATGGTCTTGCCGCGCTGTCCGACAACATCACCGATCTTCTCGGGATCGATATTGATCGATACGATCTTGGGAGCATACTTTCCGACCTCGGGACGGGGTGCGGAGATAGCGGGCTTCATGCAGGTATCCATGATAAAGAGCCTTGCTTCGCGGCATCTTTCGATAGCACCTTCAACGATGGGTCTTGTAAGACCGTGGATCTTGATATCCATCTGGATAGCGGTGATTCCTTCGGTGGTACCGGTTACCTTGAAGTCCATGTCTCCGAAGAAGTCCTCAAGACCCTGGATGTCGGTAAGGAGTACAAACTCGTCATCGGTCTCGCCGGTAACAAGTCCGCATGAAATACCTGCGACCATCTTCTTGATGGGAACGCCTGCTGCCATGAGGGACATGCAGGATGCGCAGGTTGAAGCCATTGAAGTGGATCCGTTGGACTCGAAGGTCTCGGATACGCATCTGATCGCATAAGGGAACTCTTCAGGGCTGGGGAGAACAGGAAGGAGCGCACGCTCAGCAAGAGCTCCGTGACCGATCTCACGACGTCCGGGTCCGCGGCTTACCTTGGTCTCGCCTACTGAATATGCAGGGAAATTGTACTGGTGGATATATCTCTTATCGGTTACGTAAGGATCAAGTCCCTCAACCCTCTGAGCCTCGGAAAGAGGTGCAAGGGTACATACGTCACAGATCTGGGTCTGTCCTCTGGTGAACATTGCGGATCCGTGTACTCTGGGAATGACGTCAACTTCAGCAGAAAGAGGTCTGATCTGCTTGATGTCACGGCCGTCGGGACGCTTGAGATCCTTGAGGATCATCTTCCTTACGGTCTTCTTCTCATACTGATATACAGCCTCTCCGAGAACTGCAAGATACTCTTCGTTTCCTTCGAAAGCAGCCTTGAGGCGCTCGGTGATCTCGGCGATATTGCCCTCTCTGGTCTGCTTGTCATCGGTGAAGACAGCGGTCTCCATCTCAGCGGGAGGAACGATCTCCTTCATCTTCTCGAACATCTCTGCAGGGATAGCGCATGAAGTATACTCATGCTTCTTCTTTCCTACTTCGGCAACGATCTGGTCGATGAATGCGATGATGGTCTGGTTGATGTCATGTGCCTTGTAGATAGCCTCGAGCATCTTAGCTTCGGGAATCTCGTTTGCGCCTGCCTCGATCATGATGACCTTCTGCTTGGTTGAAGCAACGGTGAGCTTAAGGTCACCCTTGTCCCATACTTCCTGTGAAGGGTTGATGACAAACTCTCCGTCCTTCATTCCGACCTGGGTCATTGCACAGGGACCGTCGAAGGGGATGTCTGAGATACAGGTGGAAATAGCTGCGCCAAGCATAGCGACAAGCTCGGGTCTGCACTCGGGATCAACACTCATGACCATGCAGTCAAGAGTAACGTCGTTACGATAATCCTTGGGGAAAAGAGGTCTCATGGGGCGGTCAATGACACGGCTGGTAAGAATGGCATTCTCACTTGCCTTGCCCTCTCTCTTGTTGAATCCGCCGGGGAGCTTTCCCACTGCATAATACTTCTCTTCATACTCCACGGAAAGAGGGAAGAAATCCACTCCGTCCCTGGGAGCACTTGATGCCGTAGCGGTTGCAAGAACGGTGGTGTCACCGTAATGCATGAGCACACAGCCGTTTGCCTGCTTGCCGACTCTGTCGACATCAACGATAAGTTTTCTGCCGGCAAGGTCCATTTCAAACTTCTTGTACATAAATGTGCCTCCTTAAAGAATTTTATATCATGGAGCGGACGGCACCGAAACTACTGAAAAACCCGCGAACTTCTGACGATTCACATGCTTTTCAGCAATCCCGGGGCTTACATCCGCTCCCGGTTAGCTTACTTTAAAACAATAAGAGAGGCTGCACTTTCCGTACAACCTCTCGAAGTATGACTGATTATCTACGAAGTCCGAGCTTCTCGATAAGCGCACGGTATCTATTGATATCCTTGTCTGCAAGATAATCAAGAAGTCCTCTTCTCTGTCCGATCATCTTGAGCATTCCGCGGCGTGAGTGATTGTCCTTGGGATTAGCCTTAAGGTGCTCGGTGAGCTCGTTGATACGTGCGGTGAGTACTGCAACCTGAACCTCGGGTGAACCGGTGTCACCAGGTGTTCTTGCATACTCGTTCATGATAGCTGTTTTCTTTTCCTTACTGATCATTTCAAAAACCTCCGTTTGAATATTTAAGATGCCCTCATGGACATCCCGCGAGCGCTTCGCCGGCAGCCGGGCCCGGGTGGAGTTTTCCCATGGGCTAAGCCGCGGTAAGACCGCGCGCAAAAGACATATTACCACTCTTTTCCATAAAAAACAAGGAATATTTTAAATTATCCAAGCCCTGCGCGGGCTCAGTATGAGCTTTCAAAGCCCTTGAAGACGCCGGCGCTTAGCGAGCCGGATTTGCGAGCTTAGCGGCGAACGCAGTGAGCGGACCGCTGCGTCTGATTGGGAACGCAAGTGACTTTGAAAGCCATACAGAGTCCGCGCAGAGCGTGACTATTCTAAAGTACCTTCCCCAGGAAATCCCTCAGGCGTTCATTCTTCGGATTTGCGAAGAACTCTGCGGGAGTGTTTTCCTCAAGGAAATCTCCGCCGTCAAGGAACATGACACGCGAAGCGACCTCTCTTGCAAATCCCATCTCATGAGTCACGACGACCATCGTCATGTGCTCTGCGGCAAGTTCCTTCATGACCTCGAGCACTTCTCCGACCATCTCGGGATCAAGCGCGGAAGTAGGCTCGTCAAAAAGCATCACCTCGGGTCTCATGCAAAGAGCTCTGACTATTGCGATCCTCTGCTGCTGTCCTCCGGAAAGCTGAAGAGGATAATCCGAAGCCCTGTCTTTCAGACCGACTCTCTCGAGAAGGTCCATGGCGTACCCTTCCGCCTCTTCACGAGGTCTGTTCTGAAGTGTCATGGGCGCTATCGTCAGATTCTTCAGGATCGTCATGTGAGGAAAAAGATTGAACTGCTGGAACACCATACCCATCTTCTGCCTGTGAAGGTCTATGTTCACATCAGGTGCAAGTATGTTGACTCCGTCAAAGATGATCTCCCCGCCCGTGGGCTCGTCGAGCCTGTTGAGACATCTCAGGAATGTCGACTTACCTGAACCCGAAGGCCCGATCACGCACACAACGTCACCTTTGTTAATGTCTACGGTAATCCCGTTCAGGACCTTATGATCACCGAAATGCTTCTCAAGATTCCTTACCTGTATGAGAGTGCTTAAGCTTTGATCATTTTTCATTTTTCTTAAGCCTCCGTTCGATCACCTTGACCAGTTTCTCCAGAATGATGACCATTATAAGATAAATGAGTGCCACGGCGAGCAGCGGCATGAATGCCGAATACGTGCGGCTCCTTATGATATCTCCTCCCTTGGTAAGATCCTCAAGCGCGATATAGCCTGCAACGGAGGTTTCCTTAAGAAGGGTGATCACCTCGTTCAAAAGAGTGGGGATGACATTCTTGATGGCCTGGGGCATGATGATGTTCACCATAGTCTGGAAATAGGAAAAGCCAAGCGACCTTCCCGCTTCCATCTGCCCTTTCGGAATGGACTGGATTCCGGATCTGAATATCTCTGCCTGATATGCCGCGGAGTTGAGTCCGAATGCAATGATGGCGGTCAGAGACTTGTCAATCCTGACGCTTCCGAAGATGACGAAATAGATGATCATCAGCTGGACAACGACAGGTGTTCCTCTTATGACCGTAAGATAGAGTCCGCACAAAAAGTCCAGTATCTTTAGCTTGCCTGTATTGGCATGGACATTCCTGACGAATGCGATGCCGAATCCCAGGACCAGTCCCAGAATGACTGCAAAAAAAGTGAGCTTCAACGTGACAAGAAGACCGTTCGCAAGATAGCGCCAACGGTCCTCAGCCACGAAATTCAATATAAATTGTGCCTTGAAATCATCAAACATATTATTCAGTGCTGATGTATCTGGAGACTATCTCATCAAGAGTTCCGTCATTCTTAAGCTCTTCAAGTGCATTGTTGATAGCTTCAAGGAGAGCGGTGTTGCCTTTTCTTACGGCAATCGCATACTCTTCATCGGCATATGCCTCATCGAGAATGATCAGGCCGGGATTCTCGGAAACAAATACCCTTGCAGGCTCGTTGTCGATGATGACTGCATCGATCTTGCCCTGTACAAGTGCCTGAACTGCCTCCATGCCCTTTGAGTAACGCTCTATGAAATCATCACCGAACTCATCCGTAGCATAGATGTCGCCTGTGGTTCCCTGCTGAACACCGATCACTCTGCCCTCAAGATCTGCAAGGGAGGTGATCCCGCTTCCTTCAGCAACAATGACAACCTGACGTGCAACAGCATAAGTTGTGGAGAAATCAACATTCTGCATTCTGTCCTCGGTAACGGTCATTCCTGCCATTCCCATGTCAGCCTTTGCTGAAACGACTTCAGGGATGATCGAGTCGAAAGCAATGTCCTCAATAACAAGTTCACATCCCATCTTCTCTGCGATGGCTGCTGCGATCTCAGCATCAATTCCCACGATCCGGCTGCCTTCATGATACTCATAAGGCGGGAATTCCGCATTTGTGGCCATCACAAGGATGCCGGGCTGTGCGGTGCCCTGTGAAGCTCCGCCGCATGCTGCTAAGCTCATCACCATGACAGCACTAAGAATTATTCCAATCAGTTTTTTCATAATATTCCTCCTTGCCGTTATCGGCATAAACAATATCCGTTTATCTGTCCTCAGAGCCGTCGTCGCCCGATGCCTCATCACTCCAGTCAAACGCTTTCGATTATAGACAATGGCTTCACGGTACGCAAGCAGTCAGCTTATTTTTCCGTTCTCCAGCTTTCTATATCCGAAGCCAGCTGTGCTTTCAGGGCATCAAGTGAATCAAACTTTTGCTCCGGTCTGCAGAAATGTCTGAGATACACTTCGGCATCCTGACCGTACACATCATCTTCGAAATCGTAAATATATGTCTCGACGCCTCTCGCCTCATGATCTGAGACCGTGGGCTTCGTTCCGATATTGGTAAGGCCGCGGTATTTCTTTCCGCACACTATAACGTCGGACAGATACACTCCGTATGGAGGAAGAAGCTTGTCGGGATCGGGAACGATGTTGATCGTGGGAAATCCGAGGCCGGCTCCGATATGGTTACCGTGAACGATGTGTCCGCAGACAAAATACGGAACTCCCAGCAGCATCTCCGCCTCTTCCATCTTCGCTTCGGAGATCATCTCCCTTATAAGTGTGGAGCTGACTTCCTTCTCACCGCCTAAATCTATCCGGATCTTGTCAATTATCCTGACATCTATGTCATTCTCAAGTCCGTACTTTCCGAGCAGTTCGCAGTTGCCCGCACCCTTTTTTCCGAAGGAGAGATCGCTTCCGGCAACAATGACCCTTGCACCTATCCTTCCGACTATGACATCATTCAGAAAATCCAGCGGCTCAGTATTTGCCGTCCCGGCATCGAAAGGATATTCGATCAGGATGTCTATTCCTTTTCTTTCGAACAGGATCCTCTTTTCGCTGCGCGTGGAAAGAAGGCTCTTCTCCGCTCCGAAAAAAACGGAAGGTGCAGGGTCGAAAGTAAAGACACAGGACTTGGTATCTTCAATCCGGTCATGTGCCGCACTGTTAAGTTCCATCAAAAGCTTCTGGTGTCCTATGTGTACACCGTCGAACTTTCCTATGGCAACAGCCGTGTCACTGCTTATATAGAAATCTTTTGTATCGGATATTATTTCCATTATTGCTCAGAACATCCTGTAAGGTTTATATAGATTCGCAGCTTCGTCATACTCATAGACGGCAGCAAATGTTCCGTCATCATGATAGATCCTGAACTGCTCGCCGCCGGACGCCTTTGCATCGGCATCCGTGCCCGCATCAAGGTCTTCGGGCAAAAGCTTGTTTCCGTTAATGAGCTTTTTCTCCGCATCCGTAACGACACTTATCTTTCTCAGGCCACCGAAAACAGAATCAACAGGCATTAACAGATCCTTAAGATCATCAGTCTTCTTTTCATCCGCAAGCCGCTTAATATCTTCAACGGATACGGCATTGGACAGATTGAAAGGTCCCACCGCGGTCCTTGTCAGGCTCTGCATGCATCCTCCGCATCCGAGGTCCCTTCCTATGTCATCGCACAGGCTCCTGATGTATGTGCCCTTAGAGCATAGCACCCGGATCCTTACGACCGGAAGTTCGATACCGAGTACCTCTATCCTCTTTATGGTCACCGTGCGAGCCTGTCTTTCGACGGTCCCGCCGCTCCTTGCAATGTCGTAGAGTCTTCTTCCGTCCTTCTTGAGTGCCGAGTACATTGGCGGTATCTGCTCGATCTTACCGGTATATCTGCAGACGGCTTTTCTTATATCTTCTTCCGAAAGTGCCATTGCAGCTTCGGGATCGGATCCCGTTTCTTCCCCCGTAATGTCGAGAGTGTCGGTGGTCTTTCCCAGAAGGAGCTCTGCTTCATACTCCTTGTCCCAGTCAGTCAGCATGCCGCAGACCTTTGTTGCCTTGCCGAGCGCAATGGGAAGCACTCCCGTTGCCATCGGATCCAGCGTTCCGGTATGTCCGCACTTTCTCTGACGGTAAACGCCGCGAACTACCGCAACAACATCAAAGGAGGTGTATCCCGCCTCCTTTGAAATGTTAAGTATTCCGTTAATTCCGGGATCAGGATTCAAGAGTTTCCCCTTCCGAGCCTTCCTTAAGCTGCTTTTCAATATACTTGGAAAGATTGTTGACGCAATCGTAAACCGTTCCGCTCATATTGCAGCCGGCAGCCCTTGCATGACCGCCTCCGCCGAAACGGACAGCTATCTGGGCAACGTTTACTTTCTCTGAAGATCTGAGTGAAACCTTGTATTCCTGATTGGCTGTCTCATACATGAAAATGGAGACATCAACTCCTCTAATGTTACGAAGCTGGGAAACGATTCCTTCAAAATCCTTGCTGAGGACTCCGTAGAATTCCTGAGTCTTCTTGTCGAGCCAGCTCACGACGCATCTTCCCTCCATGAACCTGACGCTCTCCATGAGGCATCTTCCGAGGATCTGTGTCTGAAGGTATGTCTTCTCGTAAAAAACTCTCTGTATGAGTGCGGAATGATCGAAGCCGTATTGCATCAGCTCTGCAGCGCATCTCATCGTTTCGGGTGAAGTGCATGAGTACTGGAACACACCGGTGTCAGTGACCATTCCCGTGTAAAGGCATATGGCAACATCACGGTCAACGTAACGACCTTCAAAGAGCTTGTACAAAAGTTCGCAGGTGGAGCTTATCTCGGGATCAATGGCATTCTCGTCTCCGACACCCTCTTTGTTGCTTTCGTGATGATCGATGTTGATCCTCTTTTTCGCCGCATCAAAATACTTGCCTGCTTCTCCGAGTCTCTCACGATTACAGTCCAGCGCAAAATAAACATCATATGAAACGCCGTCGGGAAAATCCCTGCGGATCTCCGCATATCCGGTCTCACCGTCGAAAATGGTGGGGATGGGCTCTTCGAGATTGACATCCACTATAACCCCCGGAAAGGCATTCAGCAGATATTTTCTGAGAGCAAGGCATGATGATATGGCATCTCCGTCGGGTCTTACATGACCGCTTATGCCTATTCTGCCTGCGCCCTCACATTCCTTGATGATATCAAGCATTTAATGATTCCTCTTTCGGGTAAATGACCGCCAGTTATTACTCTTCGGAATTGTCTTCCGTTTCATCCTCTCCGTCATCCACATGTCTTGCCTCATCCTCGGCAACGATCTCGTCGATCTTGTGGATCATGTCGACACCGTATTCGGTGGAAGTATCGGAGATGAATGTGATCTCGGGAGTGTTGCGCAGGTTCATCCTCAGAGCAAGCTCATGTCTGATGTATCCTGCAGCGGACTTCAGTCCCTTGATCGTGTCGTCCCTGTCCTCATCGGATCCGAGCACCGAGATCCAGACCTTGCAGGTCTTGAGATCCGGAGCCACGTAGACTTCAAGGACACTGGTCCAGGGGCTGACCCTGGGGTCCTTGACGTCACGGATTATGGACGACAGTTCTTTCTGAACTTCAGAATTAAGTCTTATATTTTTTATACTGTTCTTTCTCACGTTCTGGGAACCTCTACCATGACAAACGCTTCAACACGATCAAGTTCCTGGATGGAATCGAATCCGTCGAATACAAGTCCGCACTCGAATCCTTCCTTGACTTCCTTGGCATCATCCTTAAATCTCTTGAGAGATGAAAGAACGCCTTCGTATACCTGCTCTTCACCTCTGGTGATACGAACCTTGCAGCCTCTCTGCATGATTCCGTCGAGCACGTAAGAACCTGCGATGTTACCGATTGCAGATGCCTTGAAGATCTGTCTGATCTCTGCATGACCGATGATCTTCTCCTCGAATACGGGATCGAGAAGTCCCTTCATCGCACGCTCGATATCCTCGATAGCCTTGTAAATGACGTCATAGCATCTGACGTCGACATTCTCTGCCTCGGCCTTCTCGGCAGCCTGAGTATCGGGCTTGACATTGAAGCCGATGATGATCGCATTGGATGCTCCGGCCAGGTTGACATCGGATTCGTTGATCGCACCGACGCCGCCGTGAATGACCTTGACAACAACTTCATCATTGGAAAGCTTGAGCAGGGATTCCTTGAGTGCCTCGACAGAACCCTGAACGTCTGCCTTGATGATGATGTCGAGTTCCTTGAGATTCTCCTCCTTGATCTTGGAGAAGAGATCTTCAAGGCTCATGCGGCCCTGGGTCTCAGCAAGCTTCTGCTTCTTGTTCTCTGCGGTGTAAGTATCTGCATAGGACTTGGCTTCCTTGTCGGATTCGTGAGCAAGGAAAACCTCACCTGCCTCGGGAACGGAATTAAGTCCGAGTATCTCGACGGGTGTTGAAGGACCGCAGGCCTTCACGTTCTCACCCTTGTCGCTTATCATCGCACGGACCTTGCCGTGTGCAGCACCGGCCGATACGAAATCTCCGACGTGGAGAGTACCCTTCTGTACAAGAACGGTCGCAACAGGTCCTCTTCCCTTGTCGAGCTTGGCCTCGATGACAACGCCTCTTGCCTTTCTGTCGGGATTGGCCTTGAGTTCAAGGACATCCGCAGTAAGAAGGATCATGTCAAGAAGGTTATCAAGGCCTTCTCCGGTCTTCGCCGAAACGGGAGCAAATACGGTCGATCCGCCCCAGTCCTCGGAGATGAGCTCATGCTCGGAAAGTTCCTGCTTGACTCTGTCAATATTGGCTGAAGGCTTATCGATCTTGTTGACGGCAACAATGATCTCAACGCCTGCTGCCTTTGCATGGTTGATTGCTTCAACGGTCTGAGGCATCACGCCGTCATCTGCCGCAACAACGAGGATCGCGATATCGGTGGAGTTCGCACCACGCATACGCATTGCGGTGAAAGCTTCGTGTCCGGGAGTATCAAGGAAGGTTATCGACTTGCCCTTGACGTCAACGGTGTATGCACCGATCGCCTGAGTGATTCCTCCTGCCTCCTTGGAGGTGACATGAGTCTTCCTGATGGCATCGAGGAGTGAAGTCTTACCGTGATCGACATGTCCCATTACACAGACAACGGGAGGTCTCTCAACAAGCTTTTCGGTATCTTCCTCATCCTCCTTGAGAAGCTCTTCGATGACATTGACTTTCACTTCATGCTCACAGAGGATCTCATATTCCATTGCGATGTTCTCTGCATCCTCGTATGAGATCTCCTGGTTGACCGTAACTATCTTGCCGGTAAGGAAAAGCTTCTTGATGATGTCCGAAGCCTTCATCTTCATCTTGCCCGCAAGCTCTCCGATGGTGATGGAATCGGGAAGAGTGATCACCTTGATCTGCTCTTCGACAACTTCCTCCACTTTCTTCTCGGGCTTGATGAAGCGTCCTGCCTTCTTGCTTGAAGTCAGTTCATCCTCACTGTACTTTATATCCTTGTGTCTGCTGTTTCTGTCTTCCGTCCTGCGCCTTTGGTCACGCCCTTTATTGCTTGTAGGGCCGTCCGAGGTAATGATCTTGCCTCCGCCAAAAGTTTTGCCGTTTCCGGATCCGGCTCCCGGCCTTCCATTTGGTCTCTGATTTCCAGGCCCACCAGCAAAGCCCCTGCCAGGAGCTCCAGAATAAGCACCACCCTTTTGAGCGTTTTGCGTCCCCGCATAAGGGTTCGGGCGGCCTTGCCCATTTTGCCTGTACGGCTGATTCTGCGAACCCGGTCTTTCGTTACTCTGCGAGCCTTGGCCATATGAGTTTCCTCCACGGTATCCGCCCGTCGAGCGCTGTCCGGGCTTGTCATTAACGCTGATGGAACGACCTCTGTTGTTGTCTCTTCCGCCCTGGGGCCTGTTGCCCTGATTCTGGGAAGGCTGATGTGCATTTGCAACAGGTGCCTGTGCAGGTGCATTTCCATGTCCCTTTTCCTGTGCAGGTGCGGTAGCCTGAGTCTCTGCAGCGGGCTTGGTGACAGCTGTGTCCTCTGCAGGCTTTGCGTTAACCTCGGTATTTTCGGGCTTGGGCTTCCTTGCATTCTGTATATTCTTGGGATTCTGAAGAATATTGACGGAAGGAGTATCCGAAGGTGCGGTAAGAGGCCTGATGATCTTCCTGTGCTCAGGTCTTCCCGACTGGATTTCCTGAGAAGGTCTTCCGTTTCTTGCAGGATTGGTGTGTGCGGTCTGTGTTCCCTGTCTTACGGGAGTACCGCCGGTATATGCCTTGGGCTGGGAAGGCGATCCCTGTCCGCCGGACTTATTGCCCTGATTGTTATTGACAATGATGATCTTTTTCTTAGGCTGTGCGGGAGCTGCGGAGGTGCCCTGTGCAGGCTTTGCGTTTACCTTTTCCTGAGCCGGCGCGGGAGCTTTATCTTCTTTGCTTTCTGCATTGGCAGGAGCCGGTGCGGGAGCGGGCGCAGGTGCAGGAGCAGGTGCAGGTGCGGGCGCAGGTGCGGGCGCAGATGCATTTGCGCTTCCGAACCTGGCTTTGAGCTTTGCTGCTTCCTCATCGGAAACAGTGCTTGAATGTGACTTGACATCCATGCCCATCTCCACTGCGGCGTTTACCACCTCATTGCTCTTTATGCCTAATTCTTTTGCTATTTCATGAATCCTGATTTTTGACATTAACTAACATTCCTCCTCGAAAAGCTCAGGTACCGCCTTCATAATCGCGCGGCACAAACCTTCATCCTTAACCGCTAGAGCGCTTCGCAGATCCTTGCCAATGGCTCTGCCGAGAGACTCCCTGTCTGCATATACCATGAATGGTACTTCATAATATTTACATTTATCCGTGTACATCTTCCGGGAACCATCGGACGCATCACCTGCAATGATCACGCACATTGCCGTGCCGTCTCTTATGCTTTCGAGAACCTGTGTCTCGCCGCCGGCTATCTTGCCGCCTTTTTGTGCAAGTCCCAAAAGAGATAAAACCTTGTCTCTCGTATACGACTCCTTTACTTTACATGAACCAAAATATAATCTGTTACGCTCTTTACGGTCTCTTCGGAAACCGTCTGCTTAAATGCTCTATCCAGACCGTGTCTCTTCACTGCCTTTTCAAGGCAGTCCGCGGACAGGCATATATATGCTCCGCGTCCGTTCATCCGCCCGGTCTCATCGGGGATTATCTCTCCCTCGGAATTTCGCACGATCCTCAGCATGGTCTTCTTGTCATGCACAAGGCCGCAGCCCACACATGTTCTGGATACTTCAGACTTCATTATTCCTCTACATCCTCTGAAGGTGCTTCTTCGTAAACTTCACCGTCATAATTCTCGTCATACTCTTCATCGCCCTCATCACCGTACATGTAATCCTCGTAACGGAATCCGGGAGCATCCTTAGCCTGTGACTCGGACTTGATGTCGATCTTGTATCCGGTAAGGCGTGCAGCAAGACGTGCGTTCTGTCCCTCCTTGCCTATTGCAAGAGAGAGCTGGTCATCGGGAACGACGACCTTTGCGGTCTTCTCATAAGGGTCAGCGAAAACAGCAAGGACAGATGCAGGTGAAAGTGCATTCTGAACAAGGTTACCGGGGTTGTCATCCCAGCATACGATATCGATCTTCTCGTCATTGAGCTCACTCACAACGGCGCCGACTCTGTCTCCGTTCATTCCTACACATGCTCCGACGGGATCGACATCGGGATTGTTGCTCCAAACGGCAATCTTGGAACGGCTGCCGGGCTCACGAGCGATGCTTCTGATCTCTACGATGCCGTCAGCGATCTCGGTGACTTCATTTTCGAAAAGGCATCTGACAAGTTCCGGATGAGTACGGCTTACGCTGATGCGGGGTCCCTTGGGAGTGGACTTTACATCAAGGACATAAACCTTAAGTCTGTCTCCGGTTCTGTATCTTTCACCGGAGATCATTTCACTTTCCGCAAGAATTCCGTCAGCTTTTCCGAGATCAAGGCTTACGTTGCCGCCGATATAATGCTTGACGGTTCCGGTAACGACATTCTTCCTTCTTCCGGAGAACTGATCGAACACTGCGTGTCTTTCCTCCTCACGGATCTTCTGAAGGATCACGTTCTTAGCGCTCATTGCTGCGATACGGGTAAGATCCTTGGACTTGATATCAACCTGCACAACGTCTCCTACCTGCGCATCGGGAGCAATAGCCCTTGCATCTTCGGGAGATATATCCTCAAGAGGGTCCATGACATCATCTGCAGTCTCGACCACGGTCTTCTCTGCATAAATACGATAATCACCGGTGTCGCGATTGATCTCGGCACGGATGTTCTTGATGTTCTCATTTCTGCCGTACAGGTTCCTGCAGCCTGCAACAAGAGCATTTTCGATAGCTTCGAAAATAGACTCTCTGTCTATGCCTTTTTCCTTTGCAAGCAGATCAAGACTCTCAATAAGTTCGCTGTTCATTTTGTTTTTTCCTTTTCCTTTCTATATTTAAAAATCAAAAGCAAGTTTTATGACTGAAATGTCGCTTCTTTTCCAGACGGTCTCTTTATCGGTTTCGGGATCCGAGATCGTCACGTTTTCCTTGTCGAATGCTTTCAGGATACCTGCGGTCTGTTTTCCCTTGACCGGCTTCTCCTCAGTACCGCCCAGTATCTGCGGCTTGTAAAAAGAAATCTCGACCTCTTCGCCTATAGACTGCTGAAGGTGTCTGTCCTTCGAAAGGGTTCTTCCGAGTCCGGGACTGGATACTTCCAGGATATACTGCTCATCGATCAGTCCGGAATCATCGAGCTTCTTTTCAAAGGCGCGGCTTACGTTCTCGCAGTCATCAATGGTGACACCGCCCTCTTTGTCGATGTAGGCCCTGAGGTACTTCTCGCCGTTTTCCGTGACATATTCCACATCGTACACGGAAACGCCGAATTCTTCCGTGACAGGTATCAGCAATTCTTCTGCCTTGCCCGCCAAAACATCGGCTTTGCCCATATTCATTCTCCCTAACAAACACATAAGAGTGGCCGGAGGCCACTCTTACGATCAACTACTTTACATAATGTATACCACAAATGCCGCAATGTCAAGGGCAATCCCTGTCAGATCTTCTTTTCAAGTTCGGATACGAGTTTTTCAATGCATCCGTCCTCAAACGGGCTGTTAAGACCCACTTCCTTAAGCATAGGCTCATAGAATCTGGTGGCGGAAAGCTTGCAGAGTTTCAGATAATCCTCGAAAGCCCCCCTGTAATCCTTATCCATCCTTACCTTGAACTGCATTGCACAGATGCTCGCAAGCACGTAATCAATGTAATAGAAAGGAGACTGGAATATATGGCCCTGTCTTTGCCAGTATCCGCCCTCCGCAAAGAACGGATCGTTATCATAATCTAGATGAGGTCTGTACACCTTCTCGAGTTCCTTCCAGACATTCTTCCTTTCGGCGGGAGTCATCGAAGGATTCTCATAGATGATGTGCTGGAATTCATCGACCATGCATCCGTAAGGAACGAAGATTATGGAATCCTCCAGATGCATCGTATAGTAATCATCCTTCCTGTCGCCGAAGAACTTCTCCATCCATCCGTATGTGAAATACTCCATGGACATTGAATGGATCTCTGCCGTCTCCATAGTGATCTCATTATGCTCGGGGATGGGATCGTTCCTTGTCACAAATCCCTGGAATGCATGGCCGCATTCATGAGTGATGACATCGACATCTCCGCTTGTTCCATTGAAATTCGCGAAGATGAAAGGTGCCTTGTATTCGGGCATGTATGTCATGTATCCGCCCTGGCGCTTGGTCTTTCTTCCGAGCACATCAAAGAGATCATACTCTCTCATGAAATCAATGAACTCGGCAGTCTCGGGTGAAAGTTCCCTGTACATCTCCTGACCGGCAGCAAGGATTTCCTCGGGAGTTCCGATGGGCTTGGGATTACCGTTCGTAAAATAGACAGCGTTGTCATAATACTTAAGCGAATCCACTCCGATGCGCTGACGTCTCTTCTCGTGGATCTTCGTTGCAAGAGGAACGAAAGCTTCCTTGACCTGTCTGCGGAAATTCTCGACCTGCTCGCGTCCGTAACTGTTCCTGTTCATGCGCATGTATGCAAGGGGGATGTAATTTTCATATCCCATCTCCCTGGCCTGTGCAGTACGGTTAGCAACCATCTTGTCATAGATATCGTCTATGTCGCCCGTTACGGAAAGGAAATAATCACTGATGGCTTTCCATGCTCTCTTTCTGACATCTCTGTCAGAACTGGTGGTGAACTGTGTCATGAGGCTGAGGTTATACTCCTCGCCGTCAAAAGGTATCCTGGCCGTTGCAATGAGCTTGGTGTACCTGCTTGAAAGCTCGTTCTCCTCCTGTGCGAGTCCGACGATCTTCTCGTCAAAGGACTTGATTGCAAGCTCCATGCTCTTAAAAGCGACGGGGCCGAGCTTTTCTTCGAACTGTGCCCTGAAGGGAGTCTCATACAGCACTTTGTTGTACTCGGTCGAGCAGCTCATGAAAATCGGCTGGACTTCGTCGTAAAAATCATTTTCCTTGTCATAGAATTCATCGGTTGTGTCTATGTCATGACGGATATGCGCAATGACGTACTCTGTCATTGCGTGTTCACTCATCTTCGTGACCTTCTCGTGAACATCCCATGCTTCCTCGAAGGTCTTAGCATTTGCAAGTGCCTGAGTAAGCTCCTTGTATTCCTTTATGATCCCGTCCGAATCTATTCGTTCGTAGGGAAGATCCCGAAATTTTTTCATCTTATCTTTTCCTTTTCTGATAAATACTTTTCCGAAAAAACATATCGGTATTATCTGCTCTCAGATTCTTTCCCGAACTTCTTTAACTCTTCCGGATCATCATACAGATGGCATGCACAGAAATGTCCGGGCTCAACCTCTCTCATCTCGGGAGCCATGCTCTTGCAGATCTCCATGCACTTCTCACATCTTGTGTGGAACTTGCATCCTTCGGGCGGATTGGCAGGTGAAGGGATATTGCCCTGAAGGACGATACGGTTCATCTTGTAATCCGGATCTGGAACGGGTATTGCCGAAAACAGCGCAACCGTATACGGATGAAGCGGCTTGGAGTAGATCTTGTCGGTTTCGGCATACTCAACCATGTTGCCCAGATACATGACACCGACGGTATCGGATATGTGCTCGACAACGGAAAGGTCATGCGAGATGAACAGATAAGTAAGTCCGAACTGCTTCTGAAGATCTCTGAGCAGATTGATGATCTGTGCCTGGATCGAAACATCAAGAGCTGACACGGGTTCATCGCAGAGTATGAAATCCGGATTGAGAGCCAGCGCTCTTGCTATGCATATCCTCTGGCGCTGTCCGCCCGAGAACTCGTGAGGATATCTGTTCTTGTGCCACTCCTGAAGTCCGCACGCCTCCATTACCCTGGTGACATAATCATCGAGTTCTTCCTTGGGAACAATGCCATGCTCCCTTACAGCCTCGGCTATTATCTCTCCGACGGGAAGCCTGGGTGAAAGGCTTGAGTAGGGATCCTGGAAGATGATCTGGATCCTGGGACGGAGTTTTCTGAGTTCTTCCTTGGACAGCTTGAAAATGTCCTGTCCGTCAAAATATACCTCGCCCTCGGTCTTCTCCTGAAGTCTGAGGATCGTTCTTCCGGTAGTGGATTTGCCGCAGCCCGATTCTCCGACGAGTCCCATGGTAGTTCCCTTTTTTATCGCAAAGGAAACACCGTCAACCGCCTTGACGTTGCCGACTGTCATCTTAAAGAAGCTTGACTTGATGGGGAAATACTTCTTCAGATTCTTGACTACAAGAAGATTTTCACTGTCTTTTTCCGCACCCTCTAAGGATACAGGGGTCATTTCTTCACTCATTTCAAAAGCTCCTCTGCGTTAACGGTCTTAGGATATCCCAGCACTTCACCTTCGTCAAAGAATCTGTAGCATGACACGAAGTGAGTGTCGGAGATCTTAATCTCGGGAGGATAGTCAGCTCCCGCTCCGTCCTTCTTTGCCTTGCATCTCTCACACTGCATCTCGCATCTGTCTCGGAAATAGCAGTAGTCCGGCATGTCGACGGGGTTGGGAACATTTCCTTCGATGTTGTACAATTCATCAACCTTCTTGCCCACAACAGGCTTGGACTTCATGAGTCCTATGGTATAAGGATGTGCGGGATGATGGAAAATATCATCTGCGGTGCCTTTTTCAATGACACGTCCCGCATACATGACAACAACATAATCAGCCATGCTGGCAACAACGCCGAGGTCATGTGTAATGAGCATGATCGAGGAATTGATCTTGTCTTTAAGCTCCGAGAGAAGATCAAGGATCTGCGCCTGAATGGTAACATCAAGTGCGGTAGTGGGCTCATCGGCAATGATGAGTTCGGGGCTGCAGGCAAGTGCGATGGCGATCATGACACGCTGTCTCATTCCGCCGGAAAGCTCGTGAGGATACATCTCATATACGCCTTCCTTATTCGCAATGCCGACCATCTCGAGCATCTCAAGAGTACGGTTCCTGATCTCTTCCTTGCTCATCTCCGGATGATGAAGCTCAAGCACCTCATTTACCTGCATTCCGATCTTGAATACGGGGTTCAGGCTGGTCATGGGCTCCTGGAAGATCATCGAGACCTTGTTGCCGCGGATCTCCTGCATCTTGGATGTCGGAGTGTTGACAATGTTGTATGCGTTGCCGTCTCCGAGATTAAATCTTATCTCTCCTCCCACAGTCTGTCCGCTGGGACGCTGAAGGAGCTGCATCAGTGAAAGACTCGTGACACTCTTTCCGCATCCGGACTCTCCAACGACACCTACGGTTGAACACTTGGGGATGTTGAACGTGATGCCGTCGACTGCCTTAACGACACCCACATCGGTAAAAAAGTATGTGCAGACATTGTCGAACTCGACAACATTTTTATCATCCTTCATATGCGTCTTGTAAAGTGAAGGATCCTTCTTGGCGTTGGCTCTATCAGCCTCAAGTCTCTTGGTGACCTTACGGTTGAACTTGGTGATCTTCCTGGATTCCTTCGCGGATATATATGAGGACTTCTTTTCTTCTTTTTTCTCTTTGTTATCAGCCATGATAAACCTCTTAAATCATTTGGACATGAGTTGCAGCTTCATGCATCATCTCTTGGACTTGGGATCATATGCATCCCTGAGTCCGTCACCGACGAAGTTAAATGCGATGACAGTAAGGCATATGAGAAGTCCTACAGGGATCCAAATGTGCTGGTAGTGAGCCATTGCGGTTGCGGATGAAACGGAATTGATGATCGTTCCCCATGTTGCGAGAGGATGCTTGACACCCAGTCCGAGGAAGCTGAGCGTGGACTCCGTGAGGATGACCGAACCCATTCCCATGGTAGCGATGACTATAAGCTGCGGCATTACATTGGGAATCAGATGACGGAAGATCCTGTCCTTGACCCTGATGCCGGTGGCTTCGGCAGCAACCATGAATTCCTGTTCACGAAGAGAGAGGATCTGTCCGCGGACCATTCTTGCAACGCCTGCCCATCCGAGAATTCCGAGAGTGGCCATCATTATCATGAGTCTCACATATGTATCCATCCTGAGCGAATCCATCATTGCTCCGAGAATGATCATGATGGGAAGGGAAGGCAGGCAGTAGAAAATGTCGACCAGTCTCATGATGAGATTGTCAACCCATCCTCCGTAATAACCTGCAAGGCCGCCCATTATGACTCCGATGAATATCTCGAGGAAGACGACCACGAATCCGACCAGGAGCGAAACTCTTCCGCCGTACATGACTCTTGCAAGAACGTCGAATCCGTCTCCGTCGGTACCGAGAATATGTTCCTTGGAAGAAGGTGAGAACATGTCGATCAGGTATATGATCTGGTCGCAGTTGATCTGATATTCGCCGGTATCTCTTTTGGTGATCACGAGCTCAGCTTCGGAGTACTGGAGATTGCCCTCTTCATCATAGGCATACTGACCGTTTCCGTCCTGGAGAGGGATATCGTGTACAAGTGTTTCGGTCTTGACGCCGGTCTCTTCCATTACAAGCACGAGCTCTTCTATTTCTTTTTTAAGTTCATAATCAATGCTGTCCTCACCGGTATAACGGCGTACCGAAAAAACGGAAAGCTCGGCGATCTCATTACCCTCGGCATCCTTAAGGAGCAGAAGTCCTTCAGAGTCCGACACACTGTAGGTCGTGCCGTCATTTTCAAACGATGCACCGTCCGCAATATGACAAAGCGCATCTGCCTTGAGGCTGTCGTTTATGTTCACATCGGAAGAGATCGCATTGAAGGTGAGCTTGGTGAATACCATTGCATTCTTCTCGCCTGAAGCCGAATATGCATCATATCCCGACTGTGACTCGACAACGTAATATGTCCTTCCGCTCACTGCAAAAGAATACGTCTTATTCTCAGCAGCTTTCTCAAACGCTCCCGCAAAAGAAGCCGGAAGAGTGTTGTCATACAGTGCGACTCCGTCCATTTCGGAGTATATGTTGTAGCTCTTTCCCGCAGCCTTTTCATAAGAATAGGTCACGCCGTCAAAAGTGAACTCTCCGCCCGAGCGGTTGAAATCCTCCTTGATGGCATCGAGCAGCCCGTCGATGGAATTACCGCTGAAAGTGATGGAGTCGGTAAGCATGTCGTACACACCGATCATTGCTCTTCCCGAGCCAACCGAGGCGATTCTCTCAGCCCTGACTGAAGAAAGCATGAACACGTCATCGCTTATCCTTGTCAAAAGGAATGCAGAAGAATCATCAGCAATAAGTGCTGCATCATCATCCGAAGCTATGAGCTTCTTGGCCAGGCTGTTGATCGAAGTGGTGACCGTTCTGGGGACAGAGATATCGGAATCGATCAGGTATCCGGTATATGAAGTGATTTCCTTGGCCAGAGCGTAATTGACATTCTGCGTGTCGTATTTATAGAAGATCTCTTTCTGACCATAGGGATAAAAGATGGGGCCGAGGAAAGAAAATACGAACATGAGGATCAAAAGTCCGCTTCCGAATACCGCAAGACGGTTCCTGATGAATCTCTTGAAGACCTGTCTTCCGGGCGAGAGGACCTTGACACGTGACACGTCATCAAGTCCTATCTCCTCTGTCTTGTTGCCGGTTGCGGCTTTTGCTTTCAGTATTTCGTTCAGATTATATGAAGCCATTTTGCCTGATTCCTTTTCAAATGATTAACTGAGGCGAACTCTGGGATCTACCGCAGCATAGAGCAGATCGGAGATCAGATTACCGAGTAATGTGAGCACTGAGATAAATGCCAGATAAAACATTATGAACGGGATGTCTGCCTGAGTCATGGAATTGTATGAAGCATAGCCGATTCCTCTTATTCCGAAGAGGGTCTCAGTGATGAGCGCTCCTGAGAACAGTCCGGGGAGCGAACCGCCCAGCATTGTGACAAGAGGGATGAAAGTATTTCTGAAGGCATGCTTTCCGATGACTTTCTTTTCGGGAACGCCCTTAGCGCGGGCAGTCCTGATGTAATCGGAGTTAAGGACTTCAAGCATATTTGTACGGGTATAGCGCATCAGGCTTCCGATACCGACAACGGTAAGAGTAACGGCGGGAAGCGCAAAGTGTTTCGCCAGATCCAGGAATTTTCCGAAGTTAGATAAGAACTGATAATCACGGCCCTGCATGCCGGTCAGATCGACCCATCCAAGCTTGACCGCAAATACGTACTTAAGAAGTGTCGCCAGGAAGAATGTAGGAAGCGAAATGCTGACCATGGCGACAACCGTGGTGAAGTAATCAGTGAAGCTGTACTGTTTCTTGGCCGCTGTTATGCCCAGCGGTATGGCAATCAGTATCTCGAAAACGAAAGAAACAAGTCCGAGCACAAAGCTGTACCAGACTGTATCGTTGAACTTATCGATAACGGGAATGGTCCAGACCCAGCTGTCACCCCAGTTACCGCGCAGTGCACTGCCAAGCCAGACGAAATACCCCTGCACCACTCCTTTGTCCATTCCGTACTGAGCGTTAAGATCCGCCAGCCATTCCGTATAGCTCTTGGTCGCTCCGGGACGGGATGCAAGTTCTCTTGCCTTCGTTTCCACGAAACTCATCGGCATGTTATACATCAGCACATAAATGAGAAACATGACGAAGAAAAGGATCAGCACACTATAGAGCAATCGTTTGGTTATATACTTAGCCATTTTAAATCCTGCCTTTTTAAACCGTTACGGAGAGAGGACATGATGCCCTCTCTCCATACGGATAAATCATATCATTTAAGTCTTATCTGGTAGCCATGTTATTTATCTCAGCATACCATCCCCAATAAGGAGTCATATCCTGAGGAATGGTGTTGATGTCAATACGCATGGTGGAGAAGGTGGTGCAGTCCTTTCTCTGATAGAGAGGAAGCTCGCAGCCCCAATCCATGATGATCTCCATAGCTTCCTTGTAGATGGACTTTCTCTCTTCGGTATCTGCGCTTCTGCGTCCTGCAAGGATGAGCGCATCGAGCTCAGCATCATCTACAGCGTAGTGGTTGGAATTGGTTCCGTTGCCGTGTGCATTTGCACTTGAGTAGACCTGAGTCATGTCGGGATCGACAGATGCCTGCCATGCTGCAGCCCACATCATAGCGGTGTTGGACTCAAGAGCGTTGTTCCATACGCTGGTTCCTACGTCGTTAACCTGAAGCTTGATGCCAAGGCTCTCAAGAACCTCGGATGCAGCAACTGCAACACCGTATGCAGGGTGATCCTGCTGTCCCTGTCCGGGGATCATGATCTCATAAGTCTGAGTGCAGTCGGTGAACTGGCCGGTAGCCTCATCGAAGGTAAATCCTGCAGCGATGAAGTATCCGATCGCAGCCTGTCTTGCTGCCTCGTAACGCTGCTCTTCATTCATTGAAGAATCATAGATTGCATTGCCGTCAACATCAACGGAATAAGCGGTAACATATCCCTCATCTGCAGGTCTGGGAGCAGCCCATGAGGTGTTGGAGATAGGATACTGGATAACGCTTGCACGATCTCCGTAGTAAGAGTTGATGACAGTGTCACGATATACTGAGAACAGGGTCATGAATCCCTTACGAAGGTTCTTGGATGCATCTGATCCGGGATCTCCGCCGACATTTACAAGGTCTGCGTTGATTCCGAGATAACCGTATCCACGATAGTCAACAAGTGCTGTGGTGATGGTGTTTCCTATAAGATCTCCGCCGTTTGCATCTCTGATTGCCTTAACAACATCATCACTGATGGAAGGAACAGCGATGTCGAATGATCCGGTAACGATACCGGGAACATAGTCGGAGTCTACAGATTCCTGCATGAGGATATAGGTGGTCTTGGGTTCACCCTCAAAGTAATAAGGGTTAGCCTTAAGGGTAACAACACCGTTTGAATATCCTTCGAAGGTGTAAGGTCCGCATCCGAGAGGCTGGGTATTTCTTGCCTTGACGCCGGAAAGATCACCCTTTACGAAACCGAAGCTGTTGTTGGCATAAACATAGAGAGAAGTGTCACCATAATAATGAAGAGGAGCGATGGTAAAGTTCATCTCATAGATAGCGGTTGCATCATACTCGGTCATATGAATGGTCATGCTGTAATCACCGGTTCTCTCGATTCCGGAAATGTTCGCTGCAGTTTCGCCGGTTGAAACACCTGACTCGAACTCAGCGCCGAGAGCAGCGATGGTAAGGGAAAGTCTAGTTGATCCTGCAGACTCGGTTGCCTCTGCCTCTTCAACGGTATCATAAGCAGCTACGATAGCATCCCAGAAATCCTGAGTGGTAGCGCCATCTTCAAGCGCGAAGCCCCAGTTTTCTGCACAGACTGCAACAGAGTCATCAGCTGAGTTATATCCGTTATCAACTAAGTAATCAATGATCTCCTGTGCAAAATCAGCACCTGCGTTGTTGTTGTAATAATCCCAGAACTTGTTGTACTGATCTTCGGTATAAAGATCGTTAGCGGTATATCCTTCGTTTCCGTCAGCAAAGATTACGTTTCCTCTTGAATCCATGCCGCCGCGGTACTCTTCCATTCCTTCGATGGGAAGTGCATAGATGGTTGAGCTTCCGTCATAGGTAGGATCGCTGAGAACATAAATGGTGAAGATGACGTCGTCGATGGTTGCATCCACGCCGTCGGAGAACTTGATGCCTTCCTTCATGGTAAGGTTATAGTCAACCGATCCGTCTGCATTCTGAACAACTTCAACATCGCCCATTCCGGTATACTCATAATCGGAACCGTTGTAGTTCACGGTCTCGCCTGCAATACCGTTATTGATGATTGCTCCGCCTCTGTCAGCTGCGAGAAGTCCGCCCTGAGTAAGGTTTACAACTTCCATGTCATATGCAGTCGTTGCGAAGAACGGGCTGAACTTCTGACCGAAGGTAGAAGTTGCATATACGATGGTGGTATCCTGGGCAGGTGCGGGTTCCTGTCCCTGGTCGGGATCAGTATTTCCTTCGTGTCCCTGCTCTACTTCAGTGGTATCGGGAACTTCGGTTTCCGCGGTACCGCCGCAGCCTGACAGCATGGAAAGTGTCATGCCGGCTGAAAGAAGAAGAGCCAATAGTTTCTTGCTTTTCATTTTTCATATCCTCCTTTTAAGCTTCCCCGGGCAGATTGCCGGGGCATATAACACATCCGTAAGCGGATGAAGTTACCCTTTTTGTTCCTTGGCCTCAGCACATCCCTTTGCATTAAAAACCAGTATCGACGAGACAAGCAAAAGCAGCGTGCTGACGGTTATGAGCGTATCGAGAGTCTGAAAGCCGTTCTTAAAATGCCATATGATCTGTCCCGACAGTGATGTAAAGGAAAAGATCGTATTCAGCAACGACCATATCGCAAGGCGTTCAAAACATGCTCTGTTATCTTCTCTCTTAAGCGGTTCCTTCGACGTCACGAAACGCACGAAAGCCATTATAAGATGGACATCTCCGAAAAGGCATACAATAAGCGGAAGTGAGGTATACCACTTATGCATCAGCTGATCCGCCACAAGAAGGGGGATCATCGTGAACACGACCGAAAGGATGATGAATGCGGCCAAAAGAAGCCTTGCCTTCATCCGTACTTCATTCGGAAGGACATAATAAAACTCGGGACCTTTATATACAGATTTCTTCCTGAGTCGTCCTTTTTCGTCCTTGGAATATTCTATAGTATAGTCCGAAGCGCGTTCGGAAATTCTCTCCGGGTCCATAATGGAAATTATTTTATCACATTTTTAGCACAAAAACCCTAAAAAATCCCGATTTTACGCGAAAAAATGATCATTCCGGAAACTGAAAATGTCCGGGGGGCGGGATTAACGGGCCGGAAACTCACAATTTATCAAACAGTTTTGCAGGGTGGATGGAAACTGTATATTAAAAAAACGTTTTTAAAAAAATAATTAATACGCCGTGCTCATTCGGAAATCTCGCTCTGCCGGGTTTCCGAATGTCGGGCTTCGCCCACGATCACTTCCACATATCGCGCATTCATTCGCAAAACCGTTGCTTCGCAACTTAGTATCTGCTTTCGCAGATACTTTTTGCTCATAAATGTGCGATACTGCTTCGCAGTTCCTACGCCGTGCTCATTCGGAAATCTCGCTCTGCTCGATTTCCTCATGTCGGGCTTCGCCCTATAATTTCATAAAAAAGAACTGCCCTGTGTACATGCAAGCATGTCCTCGGGCAGTTCTTTTTTATTCATTGCACGGCTCAGTTTGCGATCACATCATCCCGCCCATTCCGGCGCCTGCAGGCATAGGAGGCTGAGGCTCCTTGATGGTGGATACAACGCTCTCGGTGGTAAGGAGAGTTGAAGCAACGCTCGTTGCATTCTGAAGTGCCGAACGGGTAACCTTTGCGGGATCGAGGATTCCGGCCTTTACCATGTCAACATACTCTTCCTTGAGTGCATCGAAGCCGATGCCCTTCTTGGACTCACGAACCTTGTTAACGATAACGCTTCCGTCAAGTCCTGCGTTAGCTGCGATGTGGTAATCTTCCTTACAGCCAAGGATGACAAGGAGAGCGTGATCAGGGTGCTGAACTTAAAGCCTGCCAAGTATCTTTTAAAGTCCATGCCAAAGGAAAAGCTTATCGGTTCGATCGATGACTTTTTCACGGTTTTTGACAG
>JAIKZQ010000011.1 GCA_024682075.1 Lachnospiraceae bacterium | reverse complement strand
GCAGTCAGCACAGAGATCCTCCTTAAGTCCGGGAGTGATGGCTGCAGTGATCTTGTCAACCTGCTCCTGAGTGAGCTTGCCTTTCTCTACGAGCTTGGCATAGCCCTTAACGATCTTGTCCTTTCCGCCTTCTGCCCACTCCTGCTTTATGTCGCAGAGTGCAACAGTGTAGCCTTCTGTCTGGGCAAATGCCTTTGCGATGCCCTGGCCCATTGTTCCGGCGCCGATAACACCTACCTTCATACATGCCTCCTTAAATATATAAAAAATTAAAACAATAACTGATTAAAAGATGCAAAAGTCAGGGCTTTATGAAAGCCCTGACTTTAAAGCATTACTCGTTCTTGAATGCGACCTGCTTAACCTTTGCGGGATCGTCCTTCTTGCGGAGGAAATTAGCCATTCCCTCTTTCTGGTCATATGACTCGAAGCAGTCACCGAAGAGCTTCTCTTCGATAACAAGAGCATCATCGATATTAACCTGAAGACCTTCGTTAATAGCCTTCTTGCAGTTCCTTACTGCGATGGGTGCATTTGCAGCGATCTGTGAAGCAAGCTTCTTTGCAGCATCCATAAGTTCAGCCTGAGGATATACTGCATTTACAAGACCGATGCGGAGTGCTTCGTCTGCCTTGATATTCTTGGCGGTATAGATAAGCTGCTTAGCCATTCCTACACCGACTGTTCTTGCAAGTCTCTGGGTTCCGCCAAAGCCGGGAGTGATGCCGAGGCCTGCCTCGGGCTGTCCGAACATGGCATTGTCAGAGCAGATGCGGATATCACAGCTCATGGAGATCTCACATCCGCCGCCGAGTGCGAAGCCGTTTACTGCAGCGATTACGGGAACGGGAAGGGTCTCAAGCTTTCTGAAGACATCATTTCCCTTCTTGCCGAAAGCCTCTCCTTCAGCCTTGGTAAGGGTGCTCATCTCGCCGATATCTGCGCCTGCTACGAAGCTCTTCTCGCCTGCGCCGGTAAGGATCACTGCCCTTACAACGCTTACATCGATACCGTCGATGACTGCATTGAGTTCGTCAAGAACTGCGGAATTGAGAGCATTGAGCGCCTCGGGTCTGTTGATGGTGATAGTAGCGACATTGCCTTCTACTTCATATAATACAAAGCTCATAAAAGTCTCCTTATTTACAATCAGTCTCTTTCAACGATGGTAGCGCATCCCATTCCGCCGCCGATGCAGAGGGTAGCAAGTCCCTTCTTTGCATCACGGCTTTCCATCTCATGGAGAAGGGTTACAAGGATACGTGCGCCTGATGCTCCGACGGGATGTCCGAGAGCGATAGCGCCGCCGTTAGGATTGAGCTGCTTGTCAACATCGATTCCGAGATCCTTGCCTACAGCAACGGACTGAGCAGCGAATGCCTCGTTAGCCTCGATGATGTCGAAGTCCTCGATCTTGTATCCTGCCTTAGCCATAACCTTTCTGGTTGCGGCAACAGGTCCGATACCCATTACTTCGGGACGAACGCCTGCAAGAGCGCCTGCAACGAATGTAGCCATGGGCTTAACACCGAGCTCCTTAGCCTTCTCTTCGGTCATGAGGACCATTGCAGCAGCACCGTCGTTGATTCCTGATGCGTTACCAGCGGTTACGAATCCGTCGGGATTGAGGGGCTTAAGCTTTGCAAGTCCTTCAATGGTGGATCCTGCTCTGGGGCCTTCATCGGTATCGAACTGGATTACTTCCTTCTTTTTCTTGATCTCAACGGGAACGATCTCCTTCTTGAAAGCACCGCTCTCGATAGCTGCGCATGCCTTCTGCTGTGACTTGAGTGCGAACTCATCGAGCTCTTCTCTGGTGAGGTTCCACTCTCTCGCAACATTGTCCGCGGTTGTGATCATGTGATAATCGTTGAATGCATCCCAGAGAGCATCCTTTACCATGGTATCAACAAGTCCGCCCTGGCTCTGGCTGGGCCACATCATACGGTATCCGTATCTTCCGTTAGGGATTGCGAAAGGAGCCATGGACATGTTCTCCATTCCGCCTGCGATGACGACATCAGCGTCACCTGCCATGATCATCTGTGCAGCCTGGTTAACACAGTTAAGTCCTGATCCGCATACAACGTTCATGGTAACTGCGGGAACTTCGATGGGAAGTCCTGCCTTGATGGATGCCTGGCGGGCAACATTCTGTCCGAGTCCTGCCTGGATTACGCATCCCATATATACCTGATCAACATCGGAGGGTTTGATTCCTGCACGATTTACAGCCTCCTTGATGACAATTGCTCCGAGATCTGCAGCGGGAGTCGTTGAGAGTGATCCGCCCATTGTTCCGATTGCGGTACGACATGCACCAGCGATTACAACCTTCTTAGCCATTTTTTTACCTCCGAATTGAAATGAATCTGAGATTGTTATTTTTTTGTCAGACCATTTTGAATTTTACCATAGCGGGCACTCAATTACAATGAACATAGAAAGAAAATTTTCCCAAAGTAGTGGACGCAAGGAACGCTTCCACTATATGTAGATTCCAAAACCGAAGAGGCAAAAAAAGACCCTGCTCATTTCTGAACAGGGTCCCGGAAAATCATATTCATACTTCCGGCTCGATGAGTCCGTAGGTATCTCCCTTACGCTTGTAAACAACATTGACCTGGTCGGTCTCCGCATTGATGAAAACGAAAAATCCGTGTCCGAGAAGGTCCATCTGCATGCAGGCATCTTCGGGATACATGGGCTTGATCTCGAATTTCTTGCTTCTGACGATCTTGATGCCCTCTTCCTCAGCTTCCTCTTCAGGAGCATACTCTGCGATGGTGCCGGCTGCCTGATGTCTGTCGATTATCTTGTTGCGATATTTCTTCAGCTGTCTTTCGATGATCTCCTCGACAAGATCGATCGAGACATACATGTCAGAACTGGACTGCTCCGAACGGATTATGGTTCCCTTGACGGGGATGGTGACCTCAACCTTCTGCTCTTCCCTCACTACGGAAAGTGTGACATGAGCAGTGGTGTCCTCATCAAAATACTTGGACAGCTTGCCGATCTTGTCTTCAACCGAAGCCTTAAGTCCGGGTGTTACATCAATGTTCTTACCGATGATGACAAATTTCATATGCATCCCTCACCTTCTTCGATACCGCGGCAGGTCTGCAGACGCGCCGGATACCGGTATTTCGCTGTCATCCGGACCTCACACGCTTTATAAACAGGTCCGGAATGTTTTGCGATGAACTAATATTATCATAATGGAAAACGTTTTTCAATCTGATATTGCAAAAGAAGATCATTCCAGGTATCCTGCGAAGATCTCCCTGATCTTCTTTTCAAATGTCTCGTATCCGTCCGGAAAAGCACCCGCACCCTGGGCAAAAAGGATGTTTCCTTCGGAGTCCTCCGCCTCGAATGAAAAACCTTCGGCAGTCGCGCCGTCCATCTCGTCGAAACCGTCCCATCCCGCGATGTCGCATTCCGCGGCAAGCTTCATGACTTCATCCCATTCAGCTTCAGTGATCGAAGCCTCCACCAGCGGATCGCCCATTGAGTCATACCAGACCATCTCGGGCCCGTCCTCTCCCTGATTCACGAACACGGTATAGATGTCGTCTTCTTTACTGCCTATGTTTTCAAATCTTATCGATAAGAAACCGCCATCTGCCATTTGGAAAACCTCCCATTTTTGCACGGTGTTTATATGTACCTCTCGCGTAAAAACCGGCGCTTTTCTGTGTGAAAACGGCACGCTCAGCCATCCTGTCAATGCGTGCCGCTCCGATTTCATTATAACCTTTAACAACCCCCCTGCAATAGCGTTATTATCGTTAAATTATTAACTCTGTTTTTTGTAGACACGGGTCAAAAAATGATAGATAATTAATCACACGCTTTAGAAAACTAAAAAGGAGAAATCTATGAACAATATCAAGAATCTGGAAATGAAATGGAAACTGTTCATGATGGTCATTCCACTTACGGTTGCCATCATCGTGTCCGTTCTGATCGCAGGTTACAAGATCAACACGACCGAGCAGGAAATAACCAATGTTTACTTTGATACTCTTTATACGGTAAACAGCGCTCTCGTAAATGCCGACAGAGACTTCTATCAGGCAACCAGCGCTGCTGCCAAGTACAACGAGTGTTCAAGCGGATTCATTTATCTTCCCGATGAAGTACTTGCAGCCACTCTCGTGGATTTCGAGGATAACCGCCAGCAGGTTCTCGACAGAGTAAATGCGGCAGTTGCGATTGCAAAAGAAGACGAGCTCCTCTATACCGGAATCAAGGGCGAGGACGGAAGCACCTTCAAGAAAGCTGCCGATGATTTCTTCGAAGCATTTGAAGTATGGGATAATTCATACAACATTCAGACCGGCGAAGGATCATGGGAAGACTTCATGAACAACTTCGAGCCCGCGAGAGAATATCTCAACACCATGCAGGAGATAACCGAGGAATGGGCTGACCAGCAGCATGCTGCTCTTACAGCGAAGAACCGCACCACCATCATCACATATGCGATAATCTACATCATCGTCATCGTAGGACTTCTCATATTCGTCACTCTGGTCCTCAGCCAGATCACGGGAAGCATCAAGGAAGTCACCTCAGCTCTCGGCGCACTTGCAGACGGTGATCTTAAGCACCAGTTCCCCGATGAGAGCAGTATCGGAAAGGACGAGCTCGGACGCATCCATCTGGCTGCCAAGAATCTTTCCGAAAAGCTTTCAGGCATAATCGGAAGCACCAAGATGATGTCCGACGAGCTTACCGAGTCCGGATCATATCTTGCAGAATCCGCTGACCAGGCTTCACAGGCAGCTTCACAGGTTACCGAAGCCATCGGAGAAATCTCACAGGGTGCTGTCAGCCAGGCTGAAAGTGTTGAGGTCGCAGCACACAACACTTCCGACATCGGCGATGACATTGACAGGATCAATTCCGTCATCGGCACTCTCTCAACCAAGACCGAAGACATGAAGAGCACCTGTAGCGGAACGATGGCTACCATGGAAGAGCTCCTTGCACAGAACTCCGAAGTCGTTAAGTCCATGAAAGAGATCCATGCACAGATCTCCGCTACCAATGAAGCAGTCAAGAACATTGCCGAAGCTTCACAGATCATCACCGACATTTCATCCCAGACCAATCTCCTGTCTCTCAACGCTTCGATCGAAGCTGCAAGAGCGGGTGAGTCCGGAAGAGGATTCGCAGTCGTCGCTACCGAGATCGGCAATCTCGCTGATCAGTCAGGTAATGCCGCAGTCAAGATCTCCCAGATCGTCAAGAATCTTGTCGAAGAATCCGCAAGAAGCGTAGCTACCATCGAAGCGATGAGCGTCGGATTCGAAAAGCAGAATTCGCAGATCAATTCTACCGGCGACGAGATCAAGGCTATGGCTCAGGAAGTAAATGCGATCGCGGATGAGACCAATGAGATCTCCATGCAGATCAAGCTCCTCAACAGTGCGAAGGAATCTCTCGTCAACATCGTATCCGATCTGTCAGCCGTATCCGAAGAAAACGCAGCATCCACCGAAGAGACGAATGCAGCTATGGAAGAGCTCAATGCTACATTCACGATCATCAACGAGTCTGCAGGAAAGCTTCAGATTCTTGCCAAGGATCTCAATGATAACATCGCATTCTTCAAGAACTAAGCAGTTAAGAGTTTATAATTCATAATGATACAAGAAGCCCCCGGATTCACATCCGGGGGCTGTTCTTTTAATTTCGTGGGATGATGAACGCAGGAACCGTCCCCTCGTTCACCAATTCACTTAATCTACCGTTACGGTCTCGATCTCGTTCCAGGTCATCGCATGATCTTCATTGATGGTGACCACGTTATCAAGGTTTGTTTCGGACTCTTCGACTATCTTGGCTCCGAGTGCCTCAAGTGCTGTCACAAAGGCTTCCTCTTCTTCCCTGATCGCTGTGTTGCTGCTCCATCCGCTGACGGAGATCTTGACGAACATTCCCATGTCATCAACAACAGTCATGTGAAGCGAGGATTCCGGTGTCAGATGAGGTCTGTCCTCATATTCCATGTAAGGATCGATGAAATACGACGCTTCATCGCACCAGGAAGAATCCAGAACGGCTGATTTATATACGGCATAAGGAGATGAATCACCCATGATCATGTTGCAGTTCACGTAATGAGCACCCGCGCCGCCGGATCCGCCATAAAGAACATATCCGTCGAAATAGGGTTCAAAGAATGACCTGTATCCGAAATGCTCATGGTATTTCATCTGGAGTTTGCCGTCAACATAGGCGATGAATCCAATCCAGCTGTAGAAGCTCGGATCCTGATTCTCCACATAAATGGCAAGGATATCTTCACCCTCTGCACAGCTTTCGGGAGTAAACAGAGCGTATTTGACGACATAACTTCCGGGGGTTTCTCCTACGAGCGTCTCCACCAGTTCATCATAGGAGTATGATCCGGTTGCAGGATTATAACCGGTGTCTGTTTCGGGATTAATGACCTCAACATTCATGTCACCCGCAAGGAACATATCATAAGCATCGGAGCGGGGCATTGCCTCTTCGGCAGGCTCGGGATCGGTGACAGGCTCGGGATCTGCCTCTGAAGGAGTTACTTCTTCGGGCTCTTCCTCTTCGCGTGAAGATCTTTCCTCTTCCTCTTCCTCATCCTCATCTTCGTCCTCGTCTTCATCTTCCCTGACAGTGCCGGTGCTTGAACTGCCTGACTGTCCGCATCCTGCGATCATTGAAAATGAAAGCATGGTGCACATCAAAACCATCAATATTTTTCTCTTCACAATAGTCCTCCTGAAAAAAATCTTATAAACATTATACAGATGACCATCACTGATCATCTGTATATGAATAAACTATTTTACGGGCATTTTCCGGCGTTATGCCTGCTCTTTCGAACAGCTCCCTTAAGGTCACAAAACAAAAGCCCCTGCTAAGAAGTACGGGGATGATGATGTCAAGAGCCTCGGCCGTGGCTCCGTTACCCTCCGTGTCATGGAGCAGCACGATCTCTCCGTCCCTGGCATTCTCAATGACTCTTCTTGCCCTTTCCTCTGCCCCGACCGAAGGCACCCAGTCCTCACAGCCGTATCCGCAGATGAATATATAGGGAATGGTCTCCAGCATCAGATCGTTCACGTTGATGTAAGGAGGTCTGAAGAACATCGGCTCCTTACCGGTTATCGAGACTATTCGTCTTGTGGTCTCTTCGATCTCTGCCGTTATGGTCTGTCTGTCAAGAGTCCTCATGTCGGAATGCGTAAGAGAATGGTTCTCTATTTCGCATCCGTATGCAAGTTCTTCTCTGACGATATATTCCCTCTCGGGAGTGATGTTATCGCCGATGAGGAAGAACGTTCCCGTGACTCCGTATTTTTTTAATGTGTTCAGCACCTTCAGTGATGTCGTGTCGGAAGGCCCGTCATCAAATGTAAGTGCAATGTATTTATTCTCACTCATGGGGCATATTATATCACATAAAATATCATCCCGATATCTTCACGATAATATCCATGGCTTCGTCTTCACTGATCATCCCGCTGCCTGCAGTCAGGGAATAATAGTATCCTTCATAGGACCATGTGACATTCCTTACGCTGTCTTCGGAATCTCCCAGGATCCTGCCGGGATAATCGCCTGAAAGGCCGCATTCATAGGGATACTCGTTATAGTCTCCGCTGATGTTTTCCATGATTCCCTTGCGGAGCCTGATGATCTCACTGCCATCGCGATAGCAGATGACCTGGAAGAGTTCTCCCTCAATCGCATTGATATACACCTCATCATATTCATCAAGGATCCTTTCGGGAATGTCAAATGAAAAACCGGCGATCTCGGCAGCCTCTTCAAGTGAGCTGCATGTTATGAAAGGATTGGCTATCTGCATTCCGGAAACCTCCAGGTCTTCCCCGGCGCTCTCTGCTTCCTCCACCGGGACGCCGTCAGTCTCCATGGCTCCGGCGGCTTCAGTGTTCGCAAAGCCCGCATCGTCATATGAATCTTCGGCTGAGGCATCATTATAAACCACGCCGTCATCACAGCTCTCCTCGGCACTTTCGCTCATGCCCCCGGTCGTAGCCGAGTATGTGGGAGCAGCTGCGGAATCAGAGGTTGCGGTGCTGTTATTTCCGACAAGCACAAACGACCTGACGCATACAAATGCAATCAAAAGGCCCGCTGCAGCCGGAAGGGCATAGGGCAGGTATTTGATCACGGGACTCTTCTTACGAACAGTACCCGAACCTTTTTCATCTTCATTCAGCACTTCAAGGACATATCTGTCATCAATATCCCCTATTGCTCTAAACAGTGCATTCTTATCCGTCTTCATACAGTAACACCTTCTTCCTCAAGACATGCCTTAAGTCTTTCCCTTGATCTGGCCAGGCTCATCTTGACCTTGCTCTCCCCGATGCCGTAAAAGTCCGCGATTTCTTTGACATCACTTCCGAAAAAGTAACGTCTTACAAAGATCTTGCGCGATTCGGGTTTTTCTTTTTCAAGAAATGAATTCAGGATTTCTCTGATCTCCATGCCCTCGCCCGGAACGGGAATGCGGCTGTCCGCGATGCACTCTTCAAGTTCATCCAAAACAGCGGGGATCTCCCCGGCACCTCTTTTTTCGGCATGCAGGCTGTCAAGCTTATCAAGCGAAACATTTCTCACGATCTTCGTCAGGAACGCGGACAGGACATTAGGCCTGGTGGGCGGTATGGAATTCCATGTCTTCATGTAGGTATCGCTTACCGCTTCATCTGCATCTTCCGGATTTCTGAGTATGCGAAGCGAAACAGAAGTAAGCATTCTTCCGTACTTACTCTGAGTCTCGCTTATCGCGCTTTCCGATCTTGCAAAATACAGATCGATTATCGCAGAATCTTCCACGTTCGATCCCTCCTTCACTTATAAAGACGGATTTTTTTCTTTAAGGTCACGTCAGCACCGCATATTAGTATATCAAAACGTGCCTGTAACGTAAATCTGCTTTAAATCTAGGCGCGCTATATGCTTTAATGCATCGGCATCCCCCGGCAGGAGCACACCGGAGAAACATGTCTGATGGAGCAGAAAGAATGGGACGGAACAAAAAGGGGCGGCACTGCTGCCGCCCCTGATGTGTTACCTCACGTATCACTGTATGTATGAAGCTGTCATCGCATCAACAAGTTCCCTGTGGATCACGTTTCCGGTGGCCCTGTCGATGAATCCGTAAGACTCTTCGAGAACTCCTCCGGTATTGTTGATGACGTTGTTGTCCCATGCGATTATGGGAATGGTATAAAGTGCGGAGCACTCACCCATGAACTGATAATATGCCAGTCTGTCAGCGGGATTGCTCTTGTCGATGCATCCGTATTCTCCCATGATGACGGGGATGCCGTTTGCGACATATCTGTCATAAAGGGATGAGAAGATCTGCTTGTTCTCTCTCTTTTCCGGATCTCCGAACTCCGATGTTCCCGTGACATCACCTGCGAATTCATAAGGCCTGTAGGAATGGACGCTCACGATTATCTTGTTCTCTGCAGTGTCATAAGGAAGAGCGAAATTATCGGAAACTGCTGCGGAGGGCATATGGCAATATCCGCAGACCATGAGGTATCTGTCCGCATTGTTGCCGCCCGATGCTCTTACTGTATCCACAAAACACTGATTGGCTCTCATAAGAGTGTCATAAGCATCAAGAACGGTAGCATCCTCCGAAGAGAACCACCACTCATAGCCTGTATCCCTGAGTCTGGGCTCGTTGATGCACTCGAAGATCAGCTTATTATCATAATCCTTGAAATTCTCTGCAAGCTGGCTCCAGATTGCTTCGGTATAAGCAAGTGTCTGGTCAAGATGGTCCGAATCGGGATAAAAATGTCTCTTGTCGGTATCGTGATGAATGTTGATTATGACATACATGTCCTTGCCGAGTGCATAATCCACCACTTCGGTAACTCTTGCGAGCCACTCGGGGCTTATGTTGTAATCTGCATCAACATGGTTATGCCATGAAACCGGTACGCGCAGGAGGTTGTAGCCTTCCCTGCAGAGCGAATCGATATATGCAGTTGTGGTCCTGGCTCCGCACCATGCAGACTCATACTCCATCTCATCGGAAAGCCAGTTACAGTCCGATGCATCGAATGCATTTCCGAGATTCATTCCGCCATGCATTCCGCGGATGAATTCAAATGCCTCATTGTCAGGTATGGGCTTGACGGTATATCCGTTAATGGTTGTGGTTCCTGCGTCCGTAATGAACTCAAAGGGTTCGGGATCGTTAGGTGCGGGCAAAGCCTCGGGTTCCGGCTCCGGTTCGGGTTCCGGCTCGGGTTCCGGCTCGGGAGCGGGCTCCTGAACATCAGCCACTGTTTCTTCTCCTGCATCTTCAGTATCATTCATGTCTTCTTCCTGTCCATCACCTGTCTGTTCGCTGCCCTGAACAGCTTCTGGCGGAAGGTCCGGTGAAGCGGGAGAAAGTCCGCATCCGCTTACGACAAGCATCAGCGCAAGTGCGAGTGCTATCTTCTTAAATCTCATACAAAAACCTCTCTTTTAATAATTCAGCACAGATCGGAAACCGGGGATCATCCCTCAGTTCCGGAGTATCAGTATTTTAGCACCAAAACAGCCCGTAGTCTTCTATTTAACGGAATATTAATAAATCGCTGTCCCGGAAAAACAAGGCTGAGTTGTCTGACAATATCGAAATTTGTGCCAAGTTGACAAAATCGGTTTTTCTATATCTGAATATTAAAAATTCATAAAAAAAATGAATATTCTGCATTATTTACCAAAACATACATTCGATGGTTTCCATAAAAAAATGAGTAGATAATGTTATTTTTTGGTGGATAATGTGTCTAACTCCGTGAATAACACCTTTTTACGGCATTTCTATACCGATTTAGGTGGAAAACTTTTCCACCAAATTATTTTTCTGAGGCATTGACTTTCAATGTATTGGTATTTTTCACCAAAAAGACCCTTCCGGAGCTCCAAGTAGACATAAAAAGAATGCAGAAAACTATCTTGCGAAAAACCTCTCGGCGCTCTCAATGCTGTCATATCCGTACAGTTTTGCGGTATTTTGCATTGTCTCGAATGCCAGATTCCTGTTCTCGCGGCTGAGTCCCACTATGAACCTTGCGTACAGCTCGAGCATCTTGTCCGAGTATGTCCCGAGCTCTCCCCTGAGATAAGTCTCATAGGAGGTATCATATGCGAGGTCCTCGGAGGTACGGATCCTTCTGGCCCTTGCACCCATTGCAGGGTATCCGGCAGCAAATTCCTCCATCCAGGACACCTGGATCGAAGCAATCTGGTCTATTATGGCCTTCTTTTCATCCGTGAGGGGAGGGAAATTCTCACATATCCCGGCATACTTATCGGGTGCGGTCGATTCCATCATGCGTCCGTATTTTTCGGTGATGAGATTATGTCCCAGCTTCATCTCGCGTTCAAAATCATACAGATACTGAAGGAGCATGGTCTTGGTCCAGGTAAGATACTGGCTCCTTCTCATTATGCTGAAGGTAGGCCAGTCGTCCTGACAGGATGCCCTTCCTCCCTCATTTTGGACTTTGTCGAAGGCATCAAATTCAGCCTTTGCGATCTTCATGGCAAGCTCCTCGATGCTTTCGCTCGACCAGAGGGACTTCTGAAGGAGTTCTTCGGTCTGATGGTCAAGATAAGGATCTATGTCACTTATGTAATCCCTGCGGTACATTTCCATGGCAAGCACAGCACCGACTTCTTCGGCTGCTTCGGGATCTTTTTCCATCCTGCAAAGGAGTCCGTCCAGCTCGCTGCCTCCGTCAAGTTCCGAAAGCGTGCGCCGGAGCCACTTGTCATGAGGGCAGAATCTGTTTTCAAGCAGGATCTTAAGCTTCATCGCCTCGCGGATCGCATCATAAGTGCACATGCGTGATGTAAGCTCGTCCCCGCGCTTAAGCACTCTGAGGGCATTATACTGCCCTTCTCTCGAAAATCTCGCGCAGCACTCAGCAAGGTTCAGGAACAGATACTCCTCGGGATATCCCTTCATCAGCTTATTCCTGAAATCCGTGACTATTCCTTCGTCATCACGCCAGATCTCACCGTTTACCGCCGCGGCAAGCTGATAACCGGACGTAGCGCGCCAGTCGATCTTTTCATATTCGGGTGCACCGGTCAGTCTTTCGAAAAATGCGGAAATGACCTGAACGCCTCTCCTGCTCTTTCCCCTGACATAAGGAGCTCTCTTTATGCCGTCCATTTCGCCGGGAAGCTCTTCGTATGCTTTCCTGAGGGCATCCCCGATCTCCTTATCGGTCTCATCGGTTATCCATAAGACTACCGAAGGCCCCCAGTCATGGTCTCTGGAAAGGGCGTCATCATAACCGAAAGCATCGGAGCCCTCACCTGCAAGTCCCGCAGCGATCCTTGATGCATATTCGGGGAATTTCTCTTCGATCATGGGAGCCACGAATCTCTCGTAGTATCTTCTGCAGATATCGATGCCTTTCTCCGCAGTTTTAGCTTCGGAGCGGGGTGTAGCTTCAGAGTCCTGTTCTGCACCGGATTCACCCTTCTTCATCGCCGCCAGGCAGGCATTGTAATTATCCATGAGCCTCTGATAATATCCGTTCCTGCCAAGCACGCTCTCCATGATGTCGCAGCCCTGCTTAAAGCATGTGGCAGCCGCATCGAATTTTCCGTTGGTAAAATAATAACTGCCCATTGCAGAAAACGCGGCACACAGATGCTGGTCCTTCACGCCAAGGCTTTCAAAAAGCGCCACTGAGCTTTCAGCCGCCTTAAGGGCCTCTTCGCTTTCTCCCGTTTGGATCATCGTAGCTGCTATATTGGCCAGCGATACAGCCTCCTCATACTCACTGCCGTTTGCCCTGTCTATGTCCAGTGCTTTAAGGAGCAGAGCCTTGGCCTTGGCAAATTCACCTTCTTCCTGATACAAAAGCGCCTCATTATTGTACAGGCTGGCATAGAGCATGTCGTCTGCCTTAAGGTTCCTGGCATAGATCTGCTCCACTCTGAGGTAAATCTCCCCGGATACGGAAAGCTTGCCCGCAGCCCTGTACATCGATGCAACGTTCAGCAGCGTGGTTGCAAACGGGATCGAATCTACCGGGAGAACATTTTCCGCGATCATCACCGCTTTATCCGAGATATCAAAGGCTTTCTCCCACTCGCTCGTCTCCCTGTAGTGTCCTATGAGTTCGTTGAGGATCTGAAGAAGAAGGTAGTCGTCACCTTCCTCCATCGCAGATCCTGCGGTTGTAAGAAGAACATCCTCCGCTTTAAGGGTATCCCCCTGAGCATAAAGTCTGTCTATTATCTGACGTATCTCATCGATTCCCATATCTGTCCTTTCGCGCGGAGTCGCCGCGCATTAAACAAAGAAGGCCACGCCAGTACAGGCGCGGCCTTTGATCTTGATTCTTTATTTTTCAGCCGTACCGTTTCCGTAGAAGAGATCCCTGAACCAGCTGAGGGATGATGTATATGAGTCATATACCACAGAATCTTCAGCATTTATGAGTATAAGCTGTCTCGATACTTCCGACCAGTCAGCGCTTTCGTATGCTGTGAGGAATTCAAGAACCGGTGCATACTTTCCGGTACCGTCTATGAGTGCTCCGGAAATATCCTTTGAAACCCTGACCATTTCAAGTGCTTCCTTCATGGGCTTGTCAAGCATCGCATCGATGACCGAGAAAAGTCCCATCAGGAACAGCTCCGAAGAATTGCCTGCAAGTCCGAACACAGGAGCGAGCAGTTCAGCAAACCGTGCCCTGATAAGCGAAACTCTCGTGATCTCACCGGGCTTGTCGGAGCAGAGCTCCTTGGTGACCGCGGTGTTGATCCAGCGCTTGAGTTCTTTCTGACCGAGCATTGCGGCTGCATGTCCGACGGTCGAGATGCCGGAATTGACGGTCATGCGGTTGACCATTGCAAGAAGTGAGATAACGAGCGCAGTATCATGCTCGATGACGCCTGCTGCCTTGTCGAGATCGAAATCGGGATCGTTGACGATATTGAGCAGCTCGACGTATGTAGCCTTCATGGGGCTCACATCCTTGCTGGAATTAACGATGGGAAGCCTGAAGAATTTACCTTCGTACAGATCATATCCGCCGTCGGCAGTCAGGGTGTCGTAATCTTCCTGGGTATTGACGTTGACGGCAACGAGCGAAACATTGGGATAGATCTTCTGGAAATATATCTTAGCCTTGGATATATCGATCTTCTTGTGATCGAGAAGCACATAATCGACAAGGCTCAGTATGCTCTTGTATTCCTCGAACTGCTTTACGGAAAGTTTCCTGATCGCAAGCTTATATCCCGATGCCTTAAGAGCCTTCAGCCTCTCGACATACATCTCGGTCGGTGTGACGGAATGATCGAAAAGAAGAACAAGCTTGTCGTGTGCATCGGTAAACTGAGAATCGATGTCCGAGAAGATCGAGACGGAATTGACTTCAACGAAAACCGTCTTGTCATCGGTAAGAGTCTCTATGCCCATGCTCTCGACAATGTCGATACCGAGGACCGAGCCTGCGCCGTCAAGCCAGCCGGTTCCGAGAATGCTGGGATTGGTGTAAGAATTATACTTCTGGGCAAAAATAGAATATGCCTTGACCTGAGTCTGAGAATCAAAAAGAGGTATAAGGGTTCCAAACATAAGCTGACTCCTTTACATATAAATGCGGATCCAAGCGTGATGAACACCACCTACATACATAGTATGATTTTACTATAAAAAACGTTTTATGTCCATCCGCCGTCTAAAGTAATGACTTGTCCCGTCATGTATAAAGGAGCCTGCAAAAGCAGTCTCACAAGTCCCGCCACTTCCCGGGTAGTTCCTACGCGCTCGGCAGGGATCTCTTTCTTAAGTTCATCCATTTCCTCTTTGGAAAAACATGAGTTCATGTCGGTATCGATGAGGCCGCAGGCAATGGCATTGACTGCGATGGAACTGGGAGCAAGCTCCTTGGAAAGAGCTTTGGTGAAAGCATTGAGCCCTCCCTTTGATGCGGAATAAGCGGTCTCGAGAGAAGCACCTACATTACCCCACACCGATGAGATATTGAGTATCCTTCCGGAATGCTTCTTGAGCATCAGCGGAATGGCACTTCTGCATGTATAAAATGCGGATGAAAGGTTCGTTCCGATCACTTCGTCCCACTCTTCATCCGTCATATCCTGAAGCAGTCCGATATATGAGATTCCGGCATTGTTCACAAGTACGTCGAGATCCGTGATTCCTTCGAACAATTCCCTCACGTCGGAGGGTGAAGACATGTCTACCCTCTCGGCCCGGACGCTTATCCCGTATTCATCCTCCAGTGAAGAAGCAAATCTTTCAAGCTCTCCTATGGAATTCTTGCAGGTAAGGATAAGATCATATCCGTCCAGGGCCAGGTATGTTGCAATGGCTCTTCCGATGCCTCTGGATGCGCCGGTCACAAGAGCATTAGGTTTTTCGGAATCCACATAGAATGGATGTGTCATGCAATCCTCCTTTTCCGGTGCCTCCAAAGCATTTTCAAGCCGGCATGTTTTTGTCAGCTTTTCTTTTGTCAGTTTAATTACATCTGATCAGCCATTTCCGCTACACGTGCAAGTCCCTTCTTCACAGGAGGAAGCATTATCACGATCACGGTAACTATAGCTTCGGGAACCAGATATGCAAAGTTATAAAGTATGGGATAGACCGCGGAAAGCGATGCGGGGAAATCTTCGGGCATGTACTCCATCCAGTAAAGATATCCGCCGACAGAATGGAACGCTCCCCTGAGCAGCACTGCAACAAGATAACCTATGACAAGTCCGTTCTTCTTTCCCTTGAAAAATCCGCTCGCTCCGAGCGCGGTAAATGCCAGGAAATAGTCGCAGCATACCTGGAAGGGGGAAAGCATGTAAGAGCCGCCGCCCTGAATGAACTGAAGTATGCTGTAAACAAACGCTGCGGCAAAGCCAACGCCGGGTCCGAACATATATCCCACGAATGCTACGAAAAACATGGAAAGAAGGGTTACAGATCCTCCCCAGGGCATGTGATAGATCTTGATGAAAGAAAGAACGTATGCAAGTGCGATCGATGCACCCGCAAAAGTGACAGTGGTGACGGGAAGTCTTTTGGCGGAAGTCTCTCTAGGCTTTCTTCCCCTGAGAACATCCACAAGGATCATCACGAGGATCGCGACGACCACAAGCGCGGCATAGCCGTTCTCATTTAACGCAAAATAACCGTCTTCTGAATTCCAAAACATTTTCTGCCTCCTTACGCCGGTATTATCCGGATCAAGTAAAGAAACCGCAGTTAAAGATTTCCGCGGTTTCATCGGGTTCCGGCCTGAGCCGGTCTCAGCCGTGGCAGCCCGCTGCATGCGTTTTGCCCAGCACCCCGGTTATTAAGTTGTACCGGATCATTTAAGTCAGTGCACGATATGATGAATGCACGTCCTCAAAAATCCGACTTTTCAATATTATCACTAATCAGTGAAAATGAACACATAAAAAATGATCAGGCACCAAGTATATCCCTGGCCTCAGCCTCAACCTCCGTAAGCAGCTTCATGAGCTCGGGATGATTCTCGATGACATAGTCCTTCCTGTCTTCCTTTGCGGCATGCTCCAACAGTTCGGCAAGGTCTCCGACCACGAGCGCGCCGACATTGCGGGAATTGGATTTCACGGCATGGACCCTGCGTATGTACTCAGGCATGTTGTCCTCAGCAAGAGCCTCTATGAGAACCTCGCGGCTTTCAACGACAAGATCGACATACACCCCAAGTATCTCTGAGTAAATATCCTCATCATCTCCGCAGTACATTATTCCTGTCTCTTTATCTATAAGTGCCATATGACCTCTTTCGCAGATCGCTGCCTATGCAGCATCAGTTTTTTGTTAATGTCTATTAAATCATTTCTCCGGCTCTATATCAAGGGTGCCGCATTCCGGGGCGGAGCCTGCAGTGTCCCGGTTCAGTGCACACAGTATTTCGTATCAATGTTTTCCGCCCTTTTGGAGAAGTGATATCTCTTCGGGAGAAAGCTTTCTGTATCCGCCCTTTTCAAGCTGCTCATCAAGCTTAAGCCCGCCCATCCTGAGCCTTTTTAAATATACAACCCTGTTGCCCACAGCTTCCAGCATTCTCTTTACCTGGTGGAATCTTCCTTCACAGATCACAAGATGAAGCCCGTCGCCTTCCATGAACGCCTTCGCAGGCAGTGTGGGCTTATCATCGCCTATGTCCACGCCTTCCCGGAGTCTTTCCATGTCATCCTCACCGACCGGGCTTTCCGTGATCACAAGGTACTCTTTTTCAACATGTTTCGAAGGTGAGATCAGGTCATGAAGAAGTGCACCGTCATCAGTCAGAAGGAGCAGTCCTTCCGTATCCTTATCAAGTCTCCCCACAGGGGAAAGTCCCTTTACTCCCTCGCCGGAAAGAAGTTCCACGACAGTCCTTGATGCTCCCTCCTTAGTCGAGGACACGACACCCGAAGGCTTGTTAAGCATGAAGTAGTGATTTTTTTCATACGATATGACATTCCCGTCATAACTGATGATGTCTTTTTCGGGATCAATGTGCATTCCGGGATCGGATACCACGTCTTCGCCTGCCGTTATGCGGCCCGCCCTGATGAGAGCCTTGATTTCCCTGCGGGTTCCTATGGAATTGTCTGCCAGAAACTTATCTATCCTCATCTGATGAACCCGGCGATATCTCCCGCCATAAGACCGTGTTCGCCGAGGGCCGCAGCAGCCGCATCACCTGCAAGCGCATGGATCCTCACGCCGTATACTGCCGCCTGATGTGCGGGAACGCCCTGTGCGAGCAGTCCCGTTATTATCCCTGCAAGAACATCCCCGCTTCCCGCAGTGGCCATGCCAGGATTGCCGCAGTCATCGTTATGGTATATGTCTTCACCGGGCGTGATCACATAGGTATCGGGGCCCTTTGCCACAACCGTGCACTGCAGATGTTCCGATACCCACATCCCGAGGCTGAGCCTGTCACCGTCTACGGGGGCATTGCTAAGGCTCTTCACGAGCCTGTGAAGCTCCCCTTCATGAGGTGTAAGGATGATTCTGCGTCCAAGGCCGGCCTGCCTTTTGATGTCTTCCTGAAGAAATCTCCCCGCATCCGAGGAAATGATCGTAATTGCATCAGCATCCAGCACGAGCGGCTTCCCGGAACTTCCGTTAATGAGCGTATCAATCTCACGTATCTGTTCTTTTCCGGTTCCTGTTCCGGGACCTGCCATATACACATCCGCCCAGGCATTTATGCGTTTCATCCTGCCCGTAAAGCCGCACGGATCATATAAAGCCTCCGGCAGAGCCGTCTGAATGATGATGCGGTTACAATCGGGAGATGCGATCTTAACCATTCCGGCTCCGGTCCTGTATGCGGCTTTACCCGCAAGCACGGCGCAGCCGGCTGATCCGTACCCGCCGGAATAGATGAATGCCTTTCCGTAGCTGCCCTTATGAGAATCAGCCTTTCTTGCAGGAAGCATCTCGGCTATAGTCTTGTTCAGATGTATGATTTTTGATCTTTCCATTTTCATCTCTGCTCAATAACTCAGATATTCAATAATGTTCTGCAGTGCTCCGTATGCTGCGAAGAAAGGTATTACCGCAAGAAGCGCAGGCTTTTTGTCCATGACCTTCTTTATCAGGATGCCGCTCAGAACGATGACCGACAGATACATCATGTAGAAGGTCCTGATGCCGGACACCCATACGGTCGGTGAAAACGACATGATCATCCTGGAAGCAAATCCAAGCACGGGGATCATGATGATCATGAGGCACTTATTTTTCTCTTCCTTATACAGTTCGATAAGTACCGTCACGACCGAGGCTGCCATGATGATGAACAATGTATCCGGAAGAAGTGTCACGGGATGAGTGATGTCAGGCATGGTGCCATAGTTTATGAACGGCAAGGCGGTATCGAATTCCTTCGGTGCGATCACGAGGTTATCGAATCTGACAAACAAAAAGACCAGATTTATAAGAAGCGGCAGGAGCGAAACGAGCCTGATGATCTTCTTTTCCGAATACAGGAATGTGCATATTGCAAGAAGCACCAAAAGAAGCATAAAGACGGGAGAAAATTCTGCCGTAAAGTGCGACATCGTAGACGAAAAGCCAATCTCAAGCTTTGTGAACAGATCAAGTGAATCAAAATCCGGGAACCAGCTTGTGACTTCGGCACTCCGTCTTATCATGTTGCCGGGGCATGTAAGGATGACTGCAAAGCCGCAGATGCATATCAGGCAGGACAGTGCAGGCTGGATCCAGAGTTTTTTTCCTTTCCGGATAAAAGTCACGATCCCGAATACCGAGATGATGAAGAAAATGCTGCATACCATCTCGGAACTTACGGCACATAAAGAAAGGCAGATCGTAAGCAAGATGTCCTTAAGCGTGATCTTTTCTTTCATATTTATGACATACATGTCATAAACCACAATCAGCATGAGTGAAACGGGCCACAGATAATTGGCAGTTGTGGAGATCCATCCCGCACCGGAAAAAAGAGATCTCGGCAAGGCGAAGAAAACCGAAACAAAAGCCAGATGTCCGATGAGTCCCCTGTCCTGCGCAAAGATCATCCTGCCGGTCAGAAAAACACAGAGTGAATAAAGAAGAGCCGTGAGGAATGCCCACAGCTTCACATGGCAGGTAAACAGGACGGTGATCGCTTCAATGAACATCCTGGATGTCCAGCTTTCATATCTTTCCGACAGATAACGGGGAAGATCACGGTCCATCTCTTCAAAGGTCTCACGAAACCAGGCATCGTCACCGACTCTTCCGGCTTTGACGACTGCCAGCACCGCGAAGAAGGAAACCAGCAATATAAGATACGGCACAAGACCGTATGATCTGCTCTCCTTTTTTTCCATCACGGGTCTCCGTTTTCAAGAATGTCTATCAGAGCTTCCATGCTCTCATAAACCTGTCCGTCATACCTCTCAACCGTTTCGACCACAAGGATGTCTGCGTTAAGTATGTCTTCCCTGCAGGCATATTCATTGGTCCTTCTGAGATAGAGCGTGTGCATGTAATCTCTTGTGATATAGGGCCTGAGCATCTCGAGAAATGAATCCCCGACCAGCACGAAGTATTCCTCATTCTCGGAGGTGCTGGTAAAATGCGCGACCGGATCATACGAATCAAGGAAGAAAAGGACCTCGGGCTTGTAATCCACAAGATAGTCCGTATCCTCGGGGAAAGTCGTGGCATCAAGACCGCCGAGAAGTATAAGGTCATTCCTTTCGCTGGGGAAGGGATAAGCCATCTCCGCGGCATCCGCAATGTCTATGGTCTCGCGTCCCATGGCATTGTAAAGGAGCTGGACGCCGATGAAGCCGCCCCATAGATTCCAGTGTGTGTCATATCTGCTGTAGGTCTGGTGATAGAAGTCTCCGGCCCTGAGTTCTGCGAGCGGATAGAGAACGGTCGCATCGGTATTCTCCCTTAGATAATCAGTCAGCACCTCAACTCTCTTGTGTTCGGTCTCAACCTCGTAGCTTGGCATGTATTCGCTGTATACCTGTTCCTTGTTGGGAATGAACATAAAGTACAGCTCTATTCCGCGCTCATCGCAAAGTTCCTGAAGCCTCTGAACTCTTGCGGCATAATCCGCAAGTTCCTCTTCACTGAGCAGATTGGTGCCCTTGTAATATGACAGGCTGTCATTGCCCATGAAAAAGAGCCAGTCAAATCTTCCGAAAATGGTCGATCCGCCGGACGTCCTGGGTGCAAGGTAACTGGTATCCACAAGCTTGGGAACTATGTTCTCGTAATATATGCGTCCGCATACGGAGCACTCATATTTTTCATAGCCCCATGTCGTGTATGAGCTCTCGGATACCTCGATCAGAGTTCCGTCATGGCCGTTTGCAGGAATGGGGGTAACATAGCTGTCGCCTGTCTCATCACAGACATATCTCTCATATCCTTCCTCCGTACAGGTCGGAAATACAGTCTCAACAAGCTTGTAATCCAAATCAGCCTGGGCCTGCGTGCCCCCTGCATCCTCGCTGCCTGAGGATGTCCCCGTGCCTCCGAGCGCATCAAGCGCATCGAGATCAACGCTCATCTGCGAGTCAGACCCGGAACCTGTAAGGGCCGACACCGCATCAATATATATATTCTCGGAACCGGTCTCTATCTTCTGGCACAGAGTGATGAGTGCACCCCTGAAAGGAGCATGGTCATCCACATATGCCGAAAGCACATTTCCGACATCACCGATATCATCAAAAACAAGAGCCTGGGCGTTTCTCTTTTCATCCGGACCTGCATTCAGCGATTCATACAGATCACGGGAAGTTAAATACAAAAGCGCCCACACTATCTGAGGAACACATATCAGAATTATGAAACTTGTGATAAAAATCTTCTTTCCGATCTTCATGCCATCTGACCAATGCTTTCTCAAAACTGAAAATAAATGAAAGGATTATATGTGCCGTTTGTCAAAAGAATGGTGCTGATGACAAGAAGCACAAGCGCGGTCACGTAATCAATGACTTTATATTCCGCCTTCGTTTCCTCTTTTTCGGATCCTTTCTTCAGCTTGAAGAAACCGGAGAAAACGAATGCGAAGATGAATGTGATGATGACTTTAAGCGAAAGGAACGACAAAAGGCCATAGTCTCCGCTTCCGGAACGGAACATGGAAGCGATGAACGAAAAGGCAAGGCTTATGTCGTCGGCCCTGAAGATGACCCACAGTATCGTCACAACCGTGAATGTGGTCAGCCTTGATATGTACTTAAGGGGTGACGATTCCAGAAGTTTTCCGAGGAATGCCCTTTCGAGGATCAGAAGCACTCCGTAGACCAGTCCCCATATAAGAAAGGTCTGGTTCGCGCCGTGCCATATTCCGGTAAGCAGGAAAACGATGAAGATATTCCTGTATGTCGCAGCCTTGCTCTTTCTGCTTCCGCCAAGGGGGATATAGACATAATCCCTGAACCACGATGAAAGAGAGATGTGCCATCTTCTCCAGAACTCACGTACCGAAGATGAGGCATAAGGGATATTGAAGTTCTCCTTGAACTCAAATCCGAACATCTTGCCCATTCCGATCGCCATGTCCGAATATCCCGAAAAATCATAATAAATCTGGAACGAATAGCAGATGGCGGTAAACCACGCTGTCGCAGCACCGATCGTAGAGACGTCGACAGCCCATACGCTGTCCACCATCTCACCGAGTGTATTGGCGATGATGACCTTCTTTCCAAGGCCCCTGCAGAACCTGATCACGCCGTCGGAAAACAGATCGGTGTTAACTGTCCTGCATCCGATCTGCTCCTCTATGTCTTTGTACTTTACGATGGGGCCGGCAATGAGCTGCGGGAAAAATGAGATGTAAAGAGCGAACCTGAAGAAATTCTTCTGAACGGCGGCATTTCCGAGATACACATCCACGACGTAGGAAAGGGCCTGGAATATATAAAACGAGATGCCTATCGGAAGGACGATCTTCTCAAATCCGAGTGCGCCGTTTCCCTCCGCCATGAACAGCCTTGTAAAAAAGGAGCCTTCACCGGAGAAGAACATGTTCTCGATAAGAGCTATCAGGAGATTGAAATACTTGAAAAAGAAAAGGACGAGAATATCCGCGGAAACGGTAAGAACCAGGGCGGCCTTCCTGTATCCCGCCGAATCCCCGCTGTTTCCTATGACATGACCTCCGACGAAATTGATCAGCACCACGAACAGCAGAAGTGCGATGTAATAAACTCCGCCGAAGGCATAGAACACCAGGCTGAATATCAGCAGTATGACATTCTTAAGCTTAAGAGTGCTCTCATCGGGAAGCCTCAGAAGAGCCGGGATCACAAAATATGCACCCAGGCAGAGAGGCAGGAATATTGTAATGAAGATCAGTGAACTGAAAACCACGTATGAACCTCACAGGTCTCAATAATATCAAAGGACCTCCGCGAAGAGATCCTTTGAATTTTACCATAAAATATTTTTTCTTTACAGATGAAGCACTCTTTCTTTGATCTCCTGGGTCCTGCCCTGATTCCAGAACTGGGTTCCGATGTATCCGCAGGTCCTTCGTGCGACATTCATCTTGTTCTGATCACGGTTGCCGCAGTTGGGGCATTCCCATATCAGCTTGCCGTCCTTGTCATTGACAATCTTGATCTCTCCGTTATATCCGCATACCTGGCAGTAATCGCTCTTGGTATTGAGCTCTGCGTACATTATGTTCTCGTAGATGTACTGCATTACGGAAATGACTGCATCGATGTTCTCCTGAAGATTGGGAACCTCGACATAGCTGATCGCACCGCCGGGTGAAAGTGCCTGGAACTGCGATTCGAACTTGAGCTTCTCAAATGCATCGATCATCTCAGTGACATGCACATGATAGGAATTGGTGATGTAGCTCTTGTCGGTGACTCCGGGGATTATGCCGAAGCGCTTCTGCAGGCATTTTGCGAACTTGTATGTGGTGGACTCGAGAGGAGTTCCGTAAAGTGAGAATGCGATGTTGGTCTCGCCTCTCCACTTCTTGCAGGCATCATTGAGCTTCTGCATGACCTCAAGTGCGAAAGGAGTGGCGGTCGGGTCGGTATGTGACTTGCCTGTCATGTATCTGGTACATTCGCAAAGTCCGGCATATCCGAGCGAGATGGTGGAATATCCGTCAAAGAGAAGCTTGTCGATCTTCTCGCCCTTCTGAAGTCTTGCAAGTGCTCCGTACTGCCAAAGGATCGGAGCGACATCCGAAAGCGTGCCCTTAAGTCTGTTATGTCTTGCCATGAGTGCCCTGAAGCAGAGCTCAAGCCTCTCATCGAAGATGCTCCAGAACTTATCGATGTCACCGCCGGACGAGCAGGCAATGTCCACGAGATTCAGTGTAACGACACCCTGGTTGAATCTTCCGTAGAACTTAGGGGTTCCGTCCACGTTCTGGACTCCGGGCTCGTAAGTAAGGAAGCTTCTGCAGCCCATGCAGGTATATACATTGCCGCCCTTGAGTTCCTTCATTACCTTGGCTGAGATATAGTCGGGAACCATGCGCTTTGCGGTACATTTAGCGGCAAGCTCGGTCAGATAGAAATACTTGCTGTCCCTGGTGATATTATCCTCATCAAGAACATAGATAAGCTTGGGGAATGCGGGAGTGATGTAAACGCCCTTTTCATTCTTGACGCCCTTGATCCTCTGCTTGAGCATCTCCTCGATGACGATGGCAAGATCATCCCTTGTCTGTCCCTCGGGAACTTCGTCAAGATACATGAACACGGTGATGAAAGGAGCCTGTCCGTTTGTGGTCATGAGGGTGATGACCTGATACTGGATGGTCTGCACACCGGCCTTGATCTCGTCAAGGACTCTCATCTCGGCTACCTTATTGATCTCTTCATCCGAGACGGTGATGCCTGCATTGTCCATCTCCTCCTTCACGGTCTGTCTGAACTTCTCACGGCTGATCTGCACGAAAGGAGCCAGATGTGAAAGAGAGATGCTCTGTCCGCCGTACTGCGAGCTGGCGATCTGGGCAATTGCCTGGGTTGCGACATTACATGCGGTGGAGAATGAATGAGGCTTCTCTATCATAGTCTCGCTGATGACCGTTCCGTTCTGGAGCATGTCCTTCAGGTTGACAAGGCAGCAGTTATGCATATGCTGCGCAAAATAATCCGCATCATGGAAATGAATGAGTCCTGCCTCGTGAGCGGCAACGATGTCCGCATCGAGAAGGAATCTCTTGGTGATGTCCTTGCTGACCTCACCGGCCATGTAGTCACGCTGAACGCTGTTGACCGTGGGATTCTTGTTGGAGTTCTCCTGCTTGACCTCTTCGTTATTGCACTCGATGAGGGACAGGATCTGCTCATCCGTTGAATTGGACTTACGGACAAGCTGTCTCTTGTATCTGTATGTGATATAGGAGCGGGCAACGGCGAATGCTCTCTGGTTCATGATCTCGTTCTCGACCATGTCCTGGATCTCCTCGACGGACAAGGATCTGGGGATCCTTGAGCACTGAGTGAGCATGTTATCGGCAATGACCTCGATCTGCTTCTCGGTCATCCTTTCTGTCTCAATAACGCTCTCGTTCGCCTTTCTGACAGCTGCCACTATCTTCTCGATGTCAAATGGCACCTCACTGCCGCTTCTCTTGATAATTTTCATGGATACTCCCCCGGAATAAATACGGTTTATATGTTTTTCTGGCCGGTCAATACATAACATATAGTATGAATTCACGTGGCCGTGCACTACATATTGTATTACCGCTTACAATTATAAGTCAATATTTAGTACATAATAATATTATAAGAATGACCTCTGTTATTTTTGTGAAAAGTGTTCAATAAATACCTCAAGCACCGATGAATACTGGATTTTGGCCTTGAAACCAAGCGAAAAACACGGCCGGAGCCGTGTTTTTTCGCTGAATGTCAGACACTATATATTGTGGTTTATGCAGATCGGGCAACAATCATGGCCGGAAATGAGCTCTCTGCACCGTTTTTTCGCTTCAGGTCAGATGCCAGATATCCTCGTTGTACTGTCTGATGGTCCTGTCCGAAGAGAAGAAACCTGCCTTTGCGATGTTGACAAGCATCATCCTTGTCCATCTGTCACGGTCCTCGTATGCCGCAAACGCCTCATCCTTTACCCTGATATAATCTTCAAGATCGATCAGGGTCATGAACCAGTCCTTGTTGAGCAGCTCGCTCTTAAGCCTTGTGAGCTTCACGACATCGCCTATCTTGAGAAGCTGCATGCTGGTGATGAAATCCACAGCTTCCTTGATGGTCGTGCTGTTCTTATAGTAATCCTTCGATACATAGTCAGCCTTCTGATAATGGGAGATGACCGCATCGGACTGAAGGCCGAACTCGAAGATGTTCTCTTTTCCGACAAGCTCTGCGATCTCGACATTGGCTCCGTCCGCGGTTCCGAGTGTCACGGCACCGTTTACCATGAACTTCATGTTGCCGGTTCCGGAAGCCTCCTTGGAAGCAAGGGAGATCTGCTCGGAGATGTCGCAGGCGGGGATCATCTTCTCTGCATAGCTTACATTGTAGTTCTCGACCATGAGGACCCTGATGTAGGGATTGACCTCCGGATCTTTTTCAATGAGTTCCTGCAGGCAGAGGATAAGGTGGATGATGTCCTGTGCGATCACATATGCAGGTGCAGCCTTGGCACCGAACATGAAAGTGATGGGCCTTGTGGGGATCTTGCCTGCCTTGATCTCGAGGTACTTGTGAATGATGTATAGAGCATTCATCTGCTGGCGCTTGTACTCGTGAAGTCTCTTGGACTGGATGTCGAAGATCGAGTCCACATTCAGCTCCACGCCTTCTTTTTCCCTGACATAATCCGCAAGCTGCTGCTTCTTGATCTTCTTGATCCTGTCTATGTTTTCAAGGACCATGTCGTTATCCTTGAATTCAAGAAGCTTTTCAAGATCGTCCGCATTCTTGGTATAGCCGTCCCCGATGGTCCTGCAAAGGAAGTCGGAAAGTTCCCTGTTACATGATATCAGCCATCTCCGGAAGGTGATTCCGTTTGTCTTGTTGTTGAACTTCTCCGGATAGATCTTGTAGAAGCAGTTGAGCTCTGTCTTCTTGAGGATGTCCGTATGAATGGCAGCAACACCGTTGATGGAATGACCGTAGTGGATGTCGATATGCGCCATGTGAACCCTGTCGCCTTCGTCAATGATCGCAACCTTGGGATCATCAAACTTAGCCTTGGCTCTCTTGTCGAGTTCCTTGATATAAGGGATCAGGTGAGGCACAACCTGCTCCAGATAGTCCAGAGGCCAGGTCTCAAGCGCCTCTGCCAGTATCGTGTGGTTGGTGTATGCGCAGGTTGCAGTGACTTCCTTGATAGCTTCATCCATCGAGAAATGCTCTTCCTCGACAAGGATCCTGATCAGCTCGGGGATGACGAGCGTGGGATGAGTATCATTTATCTGGATGGCCGCATGCTCGGACAGATCCGAAAGCTCGTACTTCTTGTCCTGCATTTCCTTGACGATGAGTCTTGCGGCGTTTGCGCACATGAAGTATTCCTGATAGATCCTGAGAAGATTGCCGTCCTTGTCGGAATCATCGGGATACAGGAAAAGAGTGAGGTTCTTTGCAATAGCCTTCTTGTCAAAGTCGATGCCCTTCTTTACGAGTCCCTCGTCAACGGTCTCGACATCAAAGAGATGGAGCTTGTTCACGCCGTTCTCATATCCGATGACATCGATGTCAACCATTCTCGAGACGACTTCGAAATCGGCATACTTGACCTTGAAGGACACTCCTGTCTTGCGAAGCCAGCCCTGTTCCTCAATCCAGTCATTCTTTTCCGCGGTCTGGGCGTTATTCCTGAATACCTGCTTGAAAAGTCCGAAATGATAGTTCAGTCCTATGCCGTCTCCGGGGAGGCCGAGAGTAGCGATGGAATCAAGGAAGCATGCTGCCAGTCTTCCGAGTCCGCCGTTACCGAGCGAAGGTTCAGGCTCAACCTCCTCAATGGATGAAAGGGACTTGCCGTTTTTATCAAGTATCTCCGAAAGTTTGTCGTAGATCCCGAGATTGATGAGGTTATTGGAAAGCAGCTTTCCAATGAGAAATTCCATCGAAATGTAATATACTTTCTTTTCGCCGGATATGGGCATTGAGACTTCCATCAGAGTCTTGACCAGCGAAAGGATCGAGTAATACAGTTCCTGATCCGTGCAGTCTGCTATATCCTTGCTGTAATCTCTCTTAGTGACCAGCCTGAGCTGTTCCTCAAGATTCATGATTATGACATCTCTTCCAAGATTGCGGTTGCTTTCCATTTTTTCATTAACTCCTTCATAGACGTATAAGACTAGTTAAGAACATCCTCGTATCTGACCTGGACCAGATCATACGGCACTTTGATGGAACGACCGGTTTCACCGCCCATCAGCCTTATGCACTCTCTGAGTGCCTCTTCGCCGATACAGTAGAAATCCTGGCGGACCGTGGTCATGTTCTTGCCGGCGTATCCCATAAGCGTGATGCCGTCAAATCCGCACACCGGATGAAAAACGTTCATGTCGGTCAGTGCCTTCATTGCACCGATTGCCATCAGGTCAGAACCGCAGGCGATTATGTCCTTGTCCCTGCCATACTTAAAAGTGATCTCACGGGCGGTCTTCTCACTGAAAGCACCGTTCATCACGGTAAGCTCGAAGCCCATCTCCTCGGACAGTTCCATGGCTCCGCGGATTCTCTCCTCGGTAACGTAGCTGTTCGTCCTGCCCGATATGTAGAGCACGGAATCGCTCGGACCGCTGTTTTCCGTTATGGTCTTGCGGAGAATGTCCTTCTGTGCCTGTGCGTGATCCACACCGATGTTGGACGTGTTCTCGCTTTCCATGGGCATGTCCACGACGACCGACTTGAACTTCTCCCTCTCGATCAGCTCGGTCAGGGCTTTCATGTCGCGGTCGAGTCCGCAGACGATGATGCTCCTGATGTTCTGTGCTTCAAGTCTGTGCTCGATCTCCTCCACTTCCATTCCCGCAAACATGGAAAAGAATAACGGAACTATGTCGAGTCTTGCTTCATTTCCCGCCTTCACGGCACCCATGATGTACTGCATCATGATCTCCGATGAAGCAAGTGTCTGTCCGTCGGGATCGGTGAGCACCGCAACACGTCCGGACTGCTTGGACGAAAGCGAGGCAGCTACCGAATTGGGGATAAAGTGAAGTTCTTCGATTGCTTCATTTACTCTGGCTATCGTATCCTCGGATACGCTTGGATAGTTGTTGATGACCTTTGAAACCGTCGAGACAGCAACTCCGGCCCTTTTAGCCACATCTCTGATCGTAACCATCAAAAGTCCTCCTTTTCAAAAATGCGCACACTTTGAAAAACGTTTTCGGAAACCGTTTTCTACATCCTACTACATGGATTTTCGTTTGTAAAGACATATACGGAAAAAACTTCTCCGAAGCGGTCTGATGTGCCTGAAGAAGTCTGTGATAAGCTTATGTTTCTTGTTAATAATCCGCCTGCTCTGTGAACAGGTTTTCTGCGAAATAAAAGTGAACAATTTCTTAAGAATGCATATGCTGCCAGCGGGATTTTGCCCGGATGGCAAAATCAGCAAACAGCAGACAGGGATGTCTGCTGTGCGCGACGCGTATTATTAGATGAAACTGCGTGCATTCTTTTAGAAATGCATTGTGAACGGTAAATGAGCAGAAAAACGTTCACAGGGCAGGCGGATGATACAAATAAAAAAGTGAACGCAGGAACCGTCCCTGCGTTCACTTTTGTTCTACTGTGGTGAGAAATAGATCCTGTATGCGTTTCCGACAGTGCCGTCATCGAAGTGCTCTTCGAAGGTAATGGAAAAGTCGGTCTTTTCTGCGGGAACTTCGAAGATATACGTTCCGCTGACGGTCTGGGATATCTTCATGGTATATTCGGCGGGGAACTGTGTCTCGGTCACTGCCTCGTCTGTCTCGACCGGATACGAATACTCATTTTCATTATCGCTTCCCCAGGTCACATAAAAATCCCAGGTATACATGTCTATGGACTGGGTGAAGGTATTCGTCAGGGTCATGTCTGTCAGAAGCAGGGCATTGCCTGTTGAAGGAGCATAACCGTTTATCTCTTCTTCGGTAATGCGTGCATCCGTCACCGTAAAATCAAACCAGCATGTCTTCATGACGGAACCGATCCTTCCTTCGAAGCCATATGTACCGTCATCAAACTCAATATATGTGATCGTATCATCAAGCCAGTCAAATAAGGGAACTTCAGCTTCGGGCTCACCGCATCCGGCAAGTGAGAAGATCATCATGAGCGTTAGCATGATAGCTGTCAGTTTTTTCATAATCTCTCCTGAGAAAAAATATACCGGAGAGGGGTTCTCTCCGGTATATGTAATACCATTATGACTATGGCACTTCCAATTACTCGATAACGGAAGCAACACGGCCTGAACCTACGGTTCTGCCACCCTCACGGATAGCGAAGGTAAGTCCCTGCTCCATAGCGATGGGATGGATGAGCTCGATGGTCATCTCAACGTTGTCGCCGGGCATGCACATCTCGGTTCCTTCAGGAAGGTTGATAACGCCGGTAACGTCAGTTGTTCTGAAGTAGAACTGAGGTCTGTAGTTGTTGAAGAAAGGAGTGTGACGTCCACCCTCGTCCTTGGTAAGAACGTAAACCTGTGCGGTAAACTTCTTATGGCAGGTAACGGTTCCGGGCTTAGCAACAACCTGTCCACGCTCGATATCT
>JAIKZQ010000033.1 GCA_024682075.1 Lachnospiraceae bacterium | reverse complement strand
GGTACAACCGATATCGCAGTCATCTCACTCGGAAGTGCCGTAGAGAGTGCATCTCTCAAGGTTGCGGGGGACGATTTCAACGACGCGATCGTTAAGTACATGAGAAAAAATCACAGCCTCAGTATCGGTGAAAGAACCGCTGAGGATGTAAAGATCAAGATAGGAACATGCTTCAGAAGACCTGAAGTCGACAAGATGGAAGTTAAGGGACGTCATATCGTAAAGGGACTACCCACATCCATCGAGGTTACCAGCGAAGAGATGGAAGAGGCACTCGAGGATTCCACCAACAGCATTGTCGAGGCCATTCACTCCGTCCTTGAGAGAACTCCCCCCGAACTTTCCGCGGATATTGCGGACAGAGGAATCGTCCTTACCGGAGGCGGAGCACTTCTGAGAGGACTTGAGGATCTCATCACGGATCGTACCGGCATCACCACCATGACTGCCGAGGATCCCATGACAGCTGTGGCGATCGGTACCGGCAAATATGTCGAATTCATCTCAACCTTCAGGAACTCGATAGAGTGATCGATCAGATCAAACCTGTCATCTGAGCGTGGCACAGGGACATGACACAATCGTATGCGCATCTGGTAAAAAGTGAGGTCATATGGTCAAGGGATTATATACAGCATATACGGGAATGATCAATGAGCAGAATCGCATGGACGTTCTCAGTAACAATATGGCTAATGTCACCACTGTCGGATTCAAAAAAGAGGGAGCGACCAGCCAGTCTTTTGACGAGGTGCTCGACCTTAAGATCAAGGACTCGACGGTCGGATATAATCTTGTCACCAGAGAAGGATACAACAGCCGCGGCGTGAAGATCGGCGAGAATTACGTTGACTGGTCACAGGGCAGCTTCAGGATCACTGGCAATACATATGATCTGGCTCTCGGAGGTAACGGATTCTTCGCGATCGAGTTCACCAACAAGGCGGGTGAGACCAGCACCAAGTACACAAGAGCCGGAGAATTCCAGCTTGATTCAAACGGCAACATCGTCACGCACGAAGGAGATTATCTCCTCGACACGAACGGCAGGCACATCACCATCGATCCTCTTAAGGAGACTACGATCGACAGGCAGGGCCGGGTGATGCAGGACGGCAGGACGGTAGCCACGATCCAGGTCACCGACTTCGAAGATTACGATTATCTTGAAAGATACGGAGAGACGTATTTCCAGCCCATAGAAGGAGCGAAGTTCAAGACCGCGGACGGTCAGATCTACAGCGGATACCTTGAGATGTCGAATGTACAGAGCGTATCCGAGATGGTCAATCTCATCACCATCTCAAGACAGTATGAGAGTAACCAGAAGGTCATCCAGACGATCGACTCCACTCTCGAAAAAGCAGTCAACAACATCGGTAAGGTTTAACAGATAAGGAGTAAGATATGGTCAGAAGTTTATGGACGGGCGCAACGGGAATGCTTGCACAGCAGACCAGCCTTGATACGATCGCCAATAATCTTGCAAACGTCAACACCACCGGTTTCAAGTCGCAGAGTGTTGAATTCAAGAATCTTCTCTATCAGACACTCCAGACCAGGACCACGTCGGCAAACGGAGACACCAAGCCCGGTTCGGCACAGGTCGGTCTCGGCACCAGAGTCTCATCACTTAACACGAGCTTTACCCAGGGCGCATTCTTTGCGTCCGAGAACGATACCGCATTTGCGATCGGAGGAAACGGCTTCTTCGGAATAAAGGGTGCTGACGGCAATACCTATTACACCAGAAACGGTAACTTCGGATGGACCCTTGCATCAAACGGCGGCAATATGCTTGCAACCTCTGACGGTAACCCCGTGCTCGATACAAACGGCAAGCCCATCGTCCTTGATTCAAAGTACACTACCAGCAGGATCACCGTGACCAATGACGGACAGATCTGCTATCCCGATGACAAGAACAATCCCCAGCCTCTGGGCATCACGATAGGACTCTGGCAGTTCAACAATCCCAACGGACTTTCCCGTGAGGGCGACACTCTTTTCGAAGAGACAGCCGCAAGCGGAAGGGCAATGAACGAGGCAACTAATACTAACCTTCAGAGAAGCACCATCAACCAGGGATATCTCGAGGGTTCCAATGTCCAGGTTGCGGATGAGATGGTCAACATGATCACCACACAGAGAGCTTACGAGCTTAACTCCAAGGTCATCACCACATCCGATTCGATGCTTGATACCGCCAACAATCTCAGGAGATAAATAAATGGATATTTCCGGAATTTCCAGTTTGAGCGATTATTATACTTCCGTCACCGGGCAGGCAAAGGCCACGGAGCTTGCCGGAAATCTTTCGAACAAGGCACAGAACGCTTCAACCGACGAAGAACTCATGGATGTGTGCAAGCAGTTCGAAAGCTATCTTCTCGAGCAGGTCTTCAAACAGATGGAAAACACCGTCATGAAAAATGACGACGAGTCCAAGGATGCCTCTACCGAGAATCTTGTGGACTATTTCAGAGGACAGGCCATTCAGGAACTTGCCACACAGTCAACGGAAACACAGGGACTCGGCATAGCTCAGCAGCTTTACGAACAGCTTCGCCGCAACTATGGTCTCGATGAGAATTCGATCCCCGCAGAGGTTGTTTCGTCGATGAATGCATCGCGTGTATCGGAGACCGAGTGACCTCGCGGGCTGCAGTTTTTCCGTAATGGGATCTGCGGAATTATTTTTCTGAGAATATTTTTTGCTTATATGAATTTAAAGGGCTCACGGGTGTATAATCAGATACATCTGTGAGTTTTTTATATCTGATCTATTCTTTGCGGGATCGGTCATTATCTATACGGGAGCATTTATCTTGGATTTTTTTGATCACGACACCACCACTTTAAAAGGGCATGTGCGCCGCATATACTTTGAAAAACACGAGACCGGATACAAGGCTGTCCTGATCGCGACGGGCGATGAGGATGAGACGGTCGTCGGAAAAATGCCGGACGTATCTGTGGGCGACACCATAGAGGTGGCCGGTTCATATGTCGACCATCCCAAGTTCGGAATACAGTTCAAGGTCTCATCATACAAGATCATCCCTCCGACGGATTCCCAGGCTATGGAAAGGTATCTCGCATCCGGGGCGGTTGCCGGCGTTGGGGAAAAACTGGCGGCCAAGATCGTCGGCAAATTCGGTGACGACACCTTCAGGATAATCGAGGAAGAGCCCGAAAGACTTTCCGAGATAAAAGGCATCAGCAAGAGAAAAGCCATGGAGATCGCTGTTTCGATGGAGGAGAAAAAAGACCTCCGTGATGCGATGGTGGCGATGAATTCCCTTGGGATCTCACAGTCAATTGCGGTGAAGATCTACGATAATTACGGGCCGGGATACATAGAAGTCATCAGGTCCAATCCGTATAAACTCGCGGAGGACATAAGGGGCATCGGCTTCAAGACTGCCGATGACATCGCCTCTGCACAGGGCATGGATCCCGCAAGTGAAGAAAGAAGCCAGGCCGGCATTCTGTATGCGCTTCTGGACAGTTCGGGAGAGGGACACTGTTATCTTCCTGCGGACCGTCTGATCCGGCTGTCCGAAGAACTCCTTGGTCCCGAGCATGGTGACATTAAAAGGTCATTGGATGAGCTCATTCATTCGGGCAAAGTAAAAAGGGATGAGGACAGGATATATCTTCCCGGTTTTTATTTTGCGGAGCTGACCTGTGCGAGAATGCTCGTTGAAAAGAACATCCCCATGATCCGGAATCTTCCGGGGCTTGATGAAAAAATTGACAGAGATGTCAGGAAGATCGCCGAAGAAAGCGGGATGAGGGTGGATCCGTTCCAGATAGGTGCCGTGAGAGAGTGTGTGAAGAACGGGCTTTTCATCCTCACCGGAGGACCGGGAACGGGCAAGACCACTACCATCAACATGATAATCGGGTATTTCCTTAAGCAGGGACTTGATATCGTACTGGCTGCTCCGACCGGAAGAGCCGCCAAGAGGATGACCGAGGCGACCGGATATGAAGCGACCACGATCCACAGGCTTCTGGGCGTGACGGGGATTCCGGATTCAAACGGCGGGACCGTGGTGTTCCAGAAGAACGCAGACGATCCCCTTGAGGCGGATGTGATTATAATTGACGAAATGTCAATGGTTGATATCATGCTCTTCAAAGCCCTTCTTTCGGCTGTGCCGGTCTCCTCCAGACTGATACTCGTGGGCGATGCTTCACAGCTTCCGAGCGTGGGGCCCGGATGCGTGCTGAATGATATATGTTCCTGCGATTTCTTCCCGGGCGTAAGGCTTGAGAAGATCTTCAGACAGGATGAGACCAGCAGCATCGTCATCAATGCCCACAAGATAGATAAGGGAGAGCATATTGAACTTTCGTCGTCGATAAAGGATTTCATTTTCCTTGAAAGAGATGACCCTGTCGTCATCAGGCAGACCATCGGATGGATGATCTCGGAAAAACTCCCGGATTACGTCCACTGCGGTCCTTTTGACATTCAGGTCCTTACCCCCGGCAAAAAGAGCGCTCTTGGCGTTGCCGAGATGAACAGGTTCCTCCAGCAGGTCCTGAATCCGCCCTCCGGGGATAAGAAGGAATATATCTACGGAGACACTCTTTTCCGCGAAGGCGACAAGGTCATGCAGACCAAGAATGACTACAAGCTCGAGTGGCATACGGATGAAATGCTGACATCACTGTCACAGTCCGGCATGGGCGTGTTCAACGGTGACCTGGGAAAGATCCGGTCGATCGATGAAAATTCCAGGATCATCACCGTGCTCTTCGATGACGGAAGAGTGGCACGGTATTCTTTTTCGGACCTTGACGAGCTGGATCTTTCATACGCCATGACCATCCACAAGTCACAGGGAAGCGAGTATCCTGCGGTGATCATCCCCGTGCTCGATCCATCGCCTCTGCTCGTGTACAGGAATCTCCTTTATACCGGGATAACCAGGGCCAGGTCCTGCGTTGTCCTGCTTGGAAGTTCCGAAACCATAAACCGCATGATTGACACGAAAGGAAGTAATGACAGATACAGCTCTTTTGCGCAAAGACTTAACCAGGCCTATGGCAGATAAGGCGATAAGCCTTGTCTTTCCGTTGAGGTGCCCGGTTTGCGACAGACCCGTGTGGCCGCCCGGCGAAAAGATCTGCCTCGGGTGCCTGAAGAAACTTAAGGCAGTGACTCCGCCCGTCTGTGAAAAGTGCGGCAAGAAGATACGTCTGTCGGAGGGGCTGTGCGAGGACTGCAGGAAGACCGCGCATGTGTTTTACAGATCCCGCGGAGTTTTTGAGTATAAATGCGTCCGGGAAGCACTTTACAGGTTCAAATACCTCGGGAGAAGGGAATATGCGGCCGTGTTTGCCGAAATGACCGCGGATATCCTGAAAGAGTACATAGCTTTTTCACGCCCCGATGTGATAGTGGCGGTTCCGCTTTCTGCCGAAAAGGAAAATAAAAGGGGCTACAACCAGTCTTATGACTATGCCATGGAGCTTTCGAAGGTGACCGGGATCCCCGCTTTGAAGGACGCCGTGAGGCGCGTGAAAAACACCGCTCCGATGAAACTTTTAAGCCCCGAAGAGAGGCGGAAAAATTTGAAAAATGCTTTCAAGAGCGGGCAAAATGTAGTAAAATCATTATGTATACTATTGGTTGACGATATATACACGACCGGAGCCACCATGGATGAGTGCGCACAGGTTTTACTTGACATGGGTGCACAGCGGGTTTACTGTATCACGCTGGCTTCCGGAGAAGGCGTTTGAACACGGAGGTGATCTGATGAACGTTAGGAATTGCAGGTCCTGCGGCAAATTATTCAATTATCTTTCCGGACCTCCCATCTGTCCCGCGTGCAGGGCAGCCATGGAGGATAAGTTCCAGGAGGTCAAGCAGTATATAAGAGACCATAAGGGCGTCGGGATCCAGGAAGTTGCGGAAGCCTGCAGCGTCGACCCCGGACAGATCAGACAGTGGCTCAGGGATGACAGGCTCGAGGTCACGGAGGATTCGGCACTGATGCTCAACTGCGAGGGCTGCGGTGCTCCCATCAGATCCGGCAAGTACTGTGACAGATGCAAGGCCAACATGACCAACTCTTTCAACAGCATCATAAACGAGCACAGGGCTGGCCAGACACCACTTCAGAAGCCCACCAGTGATAATCCCAAGATGCGTTTCCTTGATAAATGACGCAGTTATAGACCAGGACCGGTAAAGTCACCTGTCGGACAGATCGGAGTAAAGCGTGCCCGGCTCAATGCTGCTGGGCACTCACTGATCATCCGTGCAGGTGATTTATGTATGTAAGGAGTACGGGCTGCAGCCCGAAAAGACATGCTGAATAAAGACAGGGTCATGCTCATGACCAGAATGGCTTCCTATGAAGCCGGCGAAGGAAAAAAGCATATGGATGTCGTCAGGTTCTTCAAGGGCGACTATATCGCAGTCGGGATAATAAAGGCGATCATCTGCGCGACGATCTCCTTCGGACTTATTCTCGGCCTGTATGTCTATTACAATTTCGATGCTTTCATGAGCAACATGTACGACATGGACATCCTTGCTTTCGTAAGGGAAGTCCTGATCAAATACGCATGGTTCACCGGTATATACGTGCTGATCACTTACATCGTATGTACCATCAGATATAACATATCTCGCCGCAAGCTCAAGAGATACTTCAAGAACCTCAAGGTGCTCAAGCAGATGTATGACAAGCAGTAAGGAAAGGTTATGACACAGCTTTTGGAGATCAGAGATAACATCAAGGTGTTTTTCTCTAAGTATGACGTATTTATAATTCCGGTTTTTAAATTCCTGCTGGCACTGATCATGCTCATTATGATCAATTCCAAGCTGGGATATATGGGAAGACTTAATAATGCGGGGATCGTTCTCATCGTCTCCCTTGCATGTTCTTTCCTTCCGACCGGTGCGATACTCCTTTTCGGAAGCCTGTTTTCGATGGGACATATATTCGCTCTTTCACCTGAAGTGGCGATCGTTGTTGCTGTCGTATACATGCTCATTTATCTTCTCTATCTGAGATTCACTCCTTCCGAGTCGCTTTGCATAGTGGTCACTCCGATGCTCTTTGTTTTCCATGTGCCCTATGTGATCCCCGTTGTCATGGGACTTGTGGGCGGCCCGGCTTCGGCACTTTCCGTGATATGCGGAGTCATCGTGTACTTCACTCTCCATGTCGTCACCCAGAATGCTGCAAATGTCTCGGGTGAGCTTTCCGACATTCTCGGACAGATCAAGCTGATAATCGATTCGCTTCTTGGCAACAAACAGATGCTCGTGCTGGTTGCGGCTTTTGCCATCACCACGATCGCGGTCTACATCATAAGAAGACTTCCAGTTGAGCATTGCTGGACCATAGCGATGATCTCGGGAGCTATCCTGAATATGCTGATCGTCCTGATCGGAAGCCTTGTTACAAAGGCGGGCATTTCTTTCATCGGGATCCTGTTCGGATCGATCCTCGCATTCCTTGTCGGCAAGGTCATTGAGTTCTTCCGGTTCTGTGTCGACTACACGCGAACGGAACGGGTGCAGTTTGAGGATGATGAATATTATTACTATGTCAAGGCCGTGCCGAAGATGAATGTCGCAGCACCCGACAAGAAGGTCAAGAATATCAACCGGTCACGCAAGACCTACAGGCCCGAGCCTGAGAAGACTCCCGAGGAAGAACTCGAGGAGTATTACGAAGACGAAGACATGACCATCGCAGATGACGGGTCTGAAGAATAAAAAAGTCAGGATCACAGGATGCAGTTTATCGAAGAGACAATTGAATATCTGAAGAGCTTCGATACCTACATCGGTACGATCGAATGGCAGGATTATGCCGAGATACTGATCATCGCGGTTCTTCTGTATTACATGATGAGATGGATGCACAATACCCGTGCGTGGTCTCTCATGAAGGGACTGGTCGTGATACTTGTCTTCATCATAATCGCGAACCTGTTCCATATGGATACCATTTTGTGGCTGACCAGCAACATCCTTCAGTTTGCGGTCATCGCACTGATCGTCGTTCTGCAGCCCGAGCTCCGCAAGGCACTCGAGACCCTCGGAAAGAGCAACATTATCGGCGGCCTGTTCTATTTCATGCAGCAGGGCAACTACATGATGACCCTTTCGGAGAAGAGCATTGATGAGATCGCCAGGGCATGCTATCTGATGGGCGAGGAGAAGACCGGTGCACTGATCGTCATCGAGAACCAGGAATCTCTTGCAAGGATCGACGAGACCGGCATAAAGGTTGATGCTGAGATCACATCCCAGCTTATTCTCAATGTCTTCAAGAAAAACACTCCGCTCCATGACGGCGCCGTTACCATAAGACACAACCGCCTGTCATGCGCGACATGCTATCTTCCCCTTACTTCATCCACCTCGATAAGCAAGGAATTCGGAACAAGACACAGGGCCGGACTCGGAATATCCGAAGAATCCGACGCCGTTGTCATAATCGTATCAGAGGAGACCGGCAAGATCTCCGTTGCCCGTGACGGTGAACTTGAGAGGAATCTGTCGGAGACTTCCCTGAAGAGACTTCTTATGCACGCTTTCGGTGATGAAAAAGAAAACGAAGCGGGTAATGCTCAGGGCAGGAAAAGGAGGCGCAAGAGATCATGAAGATACTTAAGCGCTTCGGCGCAATACTTGTCAACAATCTGTGGCTTAAGGTCCTTGCCGTCATTACGGCATTTGTCGTGTGGGTGATCGTTGCCCAGATCACGAATCCTGTCAGCACAACCACCTACAGCAATGTCAGGGTCACTCTGCTCGGCACGGATATTCTGGAAAGCGAAGGCAAGGTTTATCAGATACTGAATAATTCCGATGTGGTCAAGGTTACCGTAAGAGCACCCGAATCGGTGATCGGGACTCTTTCAGCCGATGACATCTCTGCGGTTGCGGATCTGTCACAGATAACCGAGAACGGGACCGTTCCTATCATCTATACCCTTGACAGTGCGGAGAGCATCGTAGCGGACCACAGCGAGCTTCAGGTCGTAGTGGAGGACAAGAAGACCAGGTATATCAACATTGTCTATGAGCTGGTCGGATCCGTGGGTGAAGGATGCGTTGTCGGAAAGGTGAACCTTGACAGGAACAGGATCGAGATCTCGGGTCCCGAGTCTGAAGTTAACAGAGTTGCTTATGCCCAGGTGATCATTGACCTCGACGGAGCAGTCAAGTCCATCTCGGCAGACATGGAAATAGTTCTTTATGATTCGGACGGAAGAAAAGTGGAGTCCGAGACCATAGTTAAGCAGACGGATTATGTGACTACCACCGTGACTGTTCTTTCCACCAAGACAGTTCCCATATATGCGTCGGTCACCGGAACACCCGCGCCCGGTTATATCTATGCGGATGAGATCTCGGTTTCACCCGAGGTCATCACGATCGCAGGAGATACCGGAGTGCTCAGCTCAATAAACAGGATCGAGATCACCAATCCGGTCGACATCGGCGGTGCCACAGAAAATGCCAACACCCGTTTTGACCTTCTGAAATTCCTTCCTTCCGGCGTCACTATCGAGGGTTCGCAGTATGACGAGGACGGAAGTTTCATGGTCGAGGTCGTCGCATATGTCGAGAAGATCGCTGAAAAGAACGTGAGCCTTCCTCTCGAGAAGATAAGCATCACCGGTATCCCGAGCGGCTTTACGGCTGAGATAATCGAGGATGGCCCCGTGAGCGTCGGTCTTTCCGGACTGCGTATCGAACTGAATGCGATCAGTTCAGAGTCACTGTCAGGAATTGCGGAAATACCCGTCAGTGTCGAGGACGGATTCCACGACGGCCAGATCCTGATTGTTCCCGTAAGCTTCACGCTGAGTGAGCATGTTGATGCAGAGCCTGTATATGTGAGGATTCAGCTGACGGAAGAAGAGAAGGATGGCTGATCCGTGAAACGTTGAAAATAATGCTCCAATCTGTTATCATATTTGACAGAAAGATCCATGCTCCGATCGGAAACTCAAAGGGCATTTCGGATCTGTAAATGTAGGGGAAAGGGTACGATAATGGTATCTCAGAAAGTTTTGATCAAAAACCCGACAGGTCTGCATCTCAGGCCGGCAGGGATCCTTTGTAAAGAAGCAATGCAGTATAAGTCACTGATCACTTTCAGGTTCGGCGATGACAATACCGCAAATGCGAAATCAGTCCTCAGCGTACTCGGAGCGTGCATAAAGTGCGGGGATGAGATTGAATTTGTGTGTGAGGGCGAGGACGAGGATAAGGCTCTGGAGGCACTTGTTTCGGTCGTGGAGAGCGGACTCGGTGAATGATCGGGCACAGAATGAATAATGGCGGCAGGACCGGAACGGTCCTGCTGTTTTTTTGTGGAAATCACGGTATTTATGGTATAATAAAACGGATTATGAAACTTTTGTCCGGAGGATGAAATGTCAGAACTGACTGTGATAGTTCCCTGCAAAAATGAAGAAGAAGCGATTCCGCTTTTTTACGATGAGCTGATCCGTTGTACCGCATTTCTTTCCGCGAGAAATGTGGAGCTTAAGGTTCTGTTCATCGATGACGGATCCACGGACGGAACAGTTGCCGCCGTGAGAAGCCTTCATGACAGGGACGCAAGGGTTCATCTTATTTCTTTTTCCAGGAATTTCGGCAAGGAAGCCGCTATGTATGCCGGGCTTAAGGCTGCAGAGAGCGACTATACGGTCATAATGGATGCGGACCTTCAGGATCCTCCTTCACTTCTGGAGGAGATGTTTTCGTACATAGATCAGGGATATGATTCTGTTGCAACGAGGCGTGTCACCAGAAAAGGCGAGCCTCCGGTCAGGAGCTTCTTCGCAAGGCGTTTCTACAAGCTGATGAAGAAACTGTCCGACACCGAGATAATGGACGGAGCAAGGGATTACAGGCTCATGACGAGACAGTTCGTGGATGCTGTCCTTGCCATGACCGAGTACAACCGTTTTACAAAGGGCATATTCGGATGGGTCGGATTTGATACCAAGTGGATCGATTTTGAGAACGTGGACAGGAGCGCCGGCAAGACCAAGTGGAGCTTCTGGGGACTTGTGAAATATTCTCTCGAAGGCATCACCGCATTTTCAACAAAGCCCCTTGTGATCAGTTCCCTCATGGGCATATTTTTCTGTTTCGTGGCTTTCGTGATGGTGATCTTCATCATCGTAAGAAAGCTCATATTCGGTGATCCCGTGGATGGCTGGGCGAGCCTGGCCACCATCATCGTGTTCGTGGGCGGCGTTCAGTTTTTCTGCACAGGGATACTTGGACAGTACATTGCCAAGGCATACCTGGAGGTTAAGGACCGCCCTCTGTATCTTAAGAATGACAAAAACTGCTTTTGATCGGTGAATCTGCAATGGCAAAAACGGTCGTGCTTATTCTATTTCTTGTTATAGTCGCTTTTTTCTCCGGACGGACTCTGATGCTTGCATCGGGACTTGTTTCCGGAAAGAAGGCTGACTTCTTTTCCTCTTTTTCTTTAGGTGCTCTTGTCATCATCTGCATTTCCTTCGCATCACATTTCGTGACGGTAATGGGCTCCTCGCTTCTTTCGGACGAAAAGCGTCTGTGCGGCATCATCATGGTCGCATTCATGTCCGTGAGTTATTTTGCGTTCGTTATCCTGACACTGATCACCGGAAGCAGGAAGGTGGATTCCGGCGAGATGAAGAATGTCCTGGCGGATGAGAAAAAGACGGATGTGAAGATGACTGAAGAGGATGCTTCCGTGGAGAGTACTCATGAAGAATCTGATACCGGAATGAAACTGTCGGAAAATAAGAATTCCTCGACGTGGATATTTTTCTCTTTAGCCGTGATATTGTCCTTCATATGTTTTGTCACCATTGTGTGGGGAGTGAGGACCAATTCCATCGGAGATGAGACTCTTGAGACTGTGGTGAACTTCCTTGATAAGGGCGAGATGTACGGCACGGACCCTCTGACGGGAATGCCTTACAGAGAGGGCATCCCCAACAAGCAGAAGATACTCTGCATCCCCGGGATGTATGCGGTGATGTGTGAAGCGTTCGGAACTCCTCCGAGACTTCTTCTTGAAAGCCTCATGTCGGGCTTCTGGTTTTTGTCCGGACTCTTTGCGTTTGTGGCTCTTTCGGGAGTCCTGTTTAAAGGCAGGAAGGACGAACTTTTTGTAAGGTCCGCATTCGTCTCGTGTGCGATCCTGTTCGTGTATGCTTCGGACCTGTCTTTATATTCACAGGGCTTTGCGGTCTTTTCGGCGATGTGGAGCCCCAACGCGATCAGGATATGGCTGCTTGTGCCGGTTCTGCTTTTTCTCCTCATGGACAGAAAATACGTCCTGGCATTTTTGCCTGTCATGTGTGAGGTGTTTATCTGCAGGACCACATACGGAATAGGCTTTTTGCCGTTTATCTATGCGGGATGGGTGATCGTCTGCCTCGCGGGAAGGAGGCTTGCATGTTCAAAGGCCTCGTGACGGATGCCGCCCTGCATTTCAGGGAATGCCTTCTGTTAAATGCATCGCTGCTGGTTTCATTTTCGGCAGGCGTTGCGTATCTTCGACTTGCGGGGAAAAAGGCGGATAAGAACGTGATCCTGCTCTTTATCTATGGAATCGCAGCATGCGTCCTGCTTTTGTGTCCCGTTACATCATCGATCATGCGTGTGATCGTCGGAACATATTATGATGCTCCGGACATGTGGCTTGTAATGCCGCTGATCCCCTTCGGTGCCGTGATGTGCGCCGCACTTGCGGGAGAACTGCTTCCGCGCCTTGCCAAGGAAAAAAAGGCTGTTTCGGTACTTGCATGTGTTCTTCTTGCATCGGCTGTTCTTTTGTGCGGAAGCCTCGGGACACCTCGTGAACAGACGACCGGAAGACCCGAGAATGCCGGCGAGAGCGAGCACATGATAGCAATGTCACTTTTTGAAAACGGTCTTGCGGGCGGGGACGGGCAGGTGATCCTTGCGTCCGATGACATGATCGCTTACCTGCATGAATATTCCGGAAATGTACAGACTCTTTACGGACGTGACATGTGGGACGGAAGACTCATGAAGAACAGATACGGATGGTATTCACCGGAACTGGTGAAACTTCATGATGACATGAATAAGATCGTAAGCGGAGAATATGACCTTGCCGCGGATGTCTGTGAAAGAGCATTTGAACTCGGCGCTACGGTTGTCATACTTCCCGGAGAATGTGATGCACAGGCTCTTCTTGATGCCGGTTTTGAAGTGCAGAAGGGGACAGTTCTTTTCTGCACATGTGAGGGTTTATGATTAGTGTAGTCATACCTGTTTACAACCTGGAAAAGTACATAAAGACGACACTTGATTCGATCCTCGCCCAGGATGTGTCTGACATGGAGATAGTGCTGGTTGATGATCTTAGCAGCGACTCTTCTACTGAGGTCATCAGGGAATACGCCGATGCCCATCCGGATGCCTGCATAAGACTCTTTGAGCCCGGTAAAAAGCTCAAGGCATGCGGTGCAAGAAACTATGGCATCAAAATGGCTCAGGGCAGATATATAGCGTTCCTTGACGGCGACGATCTGTGGATGAAGGACAAGATCTCAAAGCAGCTTTCGTTCATGGAAAAGACGGGATGCGGTTTTTCTTTTACCGGATATGAATTCGCCGATGAAACCGGAAGACCGATGGGCAAGATAGTGAAGGTTCCGAAACTCATCACTTATCATCAGGCGCTTCGCAACACCACGATCTTCACATCGACGGTAATATTTGACACCGACATAGTTAAAAAGAGTGACATTGTCTTCCCGGACATTTTGTCTGAGGATACCGCACTGTGGTTTAAGCTCTTAAGGCTCGGATACAGATGCTGCGGACTTAATGAAAACCTCACTCTTTACAGACGTACGGGCAACTCGCTTTCATCGGACAAATCCGACGCCGCACGCCGCATATGGAACCTTTACCGGAAGTCCGAACATCTGCCTGTTCTCTACAGCGCCTGGTGTTTTGCAGGCTGGGGATTCAATGCGGTGAAACGCAGAATATGATATAATTAACCAGTTATGGACAAGCCTCTCATCTCCATCGTAATACCTGTTTACAATGCCGCGAAGTACCTCGAGCGGTCTCTTGACAGTGTCGTACTTCAGACATACAGGAATCTGGAGATAATAACCGTTGACGACGGATCGAAGGATGAGAGCCTGAACATTCTCGAAAGCTATGCCGCACAGGATTCCAGGTTCAGAGTCCTTCACAAGGAAAACGGCGGGTCGTCGTCTGCGAGGAATGCCGGACTGAAGATCGCAACCGGCGATTATGTGGGCTTCATCGATGCTGATGATTACATAGAATCCGACATGTATGAGAATCTCATAGACGCCTTCGACGAAGATGCCGACGCGGATGTCACCCAGATCCTTTCGTGTGAAGAGGATGAGGACGGAAAAATTATCAAGGCGTTCGGCGAGGGCTTTGATGCATCGGAGAGCTTTTCCGGAAAAGAATTCTTCAGGACACTTTTGCTTCATACGGGAGACAGTTCTTTCTGCACCAAGCTTTTCAGAAGGGATTTCTTCAAAGGGTTTTCTTTTTCCGAAGGAAGGCTGAATGAGGATTTCGAGCTTCTTGTGAAGATGAGCGAGAAGATGCGCAGCCTGCATGTATGCCGCAAAAACGGATACCACATCATCCTGAGGACCCAGAGCAACACAAGGGGCGATTACAAACAGTCATTCTATGAGAACGTGATGGAAAATGCGGACCGCATGCTTGTCCTGACCGGGGAAAAATATCCCGACCTGAAAGAAGCTGCGGTACATTTCTATCTGATGCAGGCGATGTGGTTTTTGCTCCATATTCCCGCGGATGAGATGAATGCGGACAATGCCCTGTATGCCGGGGTGATGAAGAAGGTCAAAAGCTTCAGGGGCACCATCGGAAAAGACCCGTACCTTCAGCCGGAACATAAAAGGAACCTGCTGATACTCGCATATCTTCCTGCAAAGACTGTCAGGAAGTTACACGGAAGGCTTAAGAAGAGATAATGATATTAAACGAAAAACAATATAAAAAAGCACAATTCCTTGAGAGTACCAAGAGACTGATAAACCTGCTGCTCGTGCTGGTCTGCATCGGTCTCGAAGTCGGCATTTTCGCATACCACTGGATATTCCATTTCCAGTACAGTGTCGTCGAGCCTCTCAGACATTTTTGGTTCAAGGGACACCTCCTCGAGATATCGATTTATGCCGTGATACTCCTTATGTTCTCAAGCATGTACGGCGGCATCAGGCTGGGTTATCTCAAGAATTCCGAGATCGTTTTTTCACAGATGTTCGCAACGCTCCTCTCGGAGATACTGATATACGGTGAACTTTCACTCATGGCTTTTGAGCTCTTCAGGCCCAACTACTTCCTCTACATGATAGCCGAGCAGCTCATCGTCGTTGCAGTCTACATTCCAATAGCCAACAAGATCTACAGACATATATTCCCACCGAGGAAGCTTCTTCTGATCTACGGCACCAGGAATCCCGATGAACTCAAGAACAAGTTCGAGACCAGAAAAGACAAGTATGTCATAACCGACAGCATATGTTCCGAGGAAGGATATGCTGCGATCGAAAAGAGGATCGCGGATGACCTTGGAAGCGGCAAGTGCAATGCGGTTGTCATCGGTGACATCAACATTACCGACAGAAGACCGATCATCAAATACTGCTACGCCAACTCCATCAGGTTCTACATGCTCCCCAAGATCAACGACGTGATACTTCTCGGTGCGGAGGAACTGCATGTATTCGATTCTCCGATCCTTCTCAACAGGGAATATTCACTGACAGTCGAAGAGAGAGTCGTGAAGAGGGCTATCGACCTGATCTTCTCGCTTCTCCTCATAATCATTACTTCTCCGCTGATGATCCTTACGGCAATTGCGGTAAAGATCTGCGACGGAGGACCGATCCTCTATAAGCAGATCAGATGCACGAGAGGCGCAAGGAAGTTCACCATTTACAAGTTCAGGTCCATGAGGATCGATGCCGAAAGTGACGGCGTCGCAAGACTCGCCAGCAAGGGAGATTCGCGCATCACGCCTGTCGGAAAGTTCATCAGGAAAGTAAGGCTCGATGAGCTTCCCCAGCTTTTCAACATCCTTAAAGGAGACATGTCCTTCATCGGCCCCAGGCCCGAACGTCCCGAGATCATAGAGCAGTATGTCGAGATAATGCCCGAGTTCGCATACCGCATGAAGGTAAAAGCAGGACTTGCGGGATTCGCACAGGTCTACGGCAAGTACAACACGACACCCTATGACAAACTCAAGCTTGATCTCATATATATCGAGAAGTATTCGATAATGCTTGATCTCAAGCTCATGCTCCTGACACTTAAGGTTCTTCTGTGGCCCGATTCGACCGAAGGAGTCGAGAAGGATCAGATAACCGCACTGAAGAACGGTCAAGACGATTCCCACAAACAGGAAGAATAATGAAGATCTTATGGCTTTGTAATCTCATAATCCCTCAGGCTTCCGAAGAACTCGGCATACAGGGCATTCCAAAGGAAGGCTGGGTTGAAGGACTTCTGAGCGCAATGTCGGAAAAACTTTCCGGTCATACGCTTGCAATTGCTTTCCCCGTTCCGGAAAATCTCGACGGCAGAAGCGGTTCCTTTAAGCTTTGCGGCGAGGACGGTCCCGAAGTGTTCTATTACGCTTTTTCCGAAGATACCGTTCATCCGGAAGTCTACGACCAGGCTCTGGAGAGCAGTATGAACAGGATACTTGATGAATACAGGCCGGATGTGGTGCACGTCTTTGGTACCGAGTATCCTCATGCGCTTGCGATGAGCAAGGCGGCAACGGGCGAGGACTTCCATTACCATCCCGGACGCGGAAGGCTCCTGGTCACTTTCCAGGGAGTGTGTTCAGCAATCGCCGCGGATTATATGGCATGCCTTCCCGAGAAGGTCATCACATCATCCACCTTCAGGGATACCGTCAAGAGGGACTCAATAAGACAGCAGCAGGAGAAATTCCGCCTAAGGGCAGCCTCGGAACTTGAGACCGTAAAGAGGGCCGGATACCTTGGAGGAAGGACTTCTTTTGACAAGAAATGGGCGGAGAGACTGAGCCCCGATGCGAAGTACCGTTTTGCCGGGGAGGTCATGAGGCAGACATTCTATGAGCCTGCCGGAAAAGACTGCGTAAGAGATCCGAATGTGATCTTTGTGACGGGAGCAGATTATCCCCTCAAGGGATTTCACATACTTTTGAATGCACTCAGGGACTTGAACTGGCCTGAACTTAAGATCCGCGTTGCAGGTCAGGATATAGTGACCGCGGATACTCTGGAGCGCAAGGTCAAGATTTCCGAGTATGGAAAGTATCTCGGTGAACTGATCGAAAACTGCGGTCTTTCGGGCAAAGTTACTTTTCTCGGACGCATCACCGCAGAGCAGATGAAGGAAGAATATCTTAAATGCGGAATGTATGTCTGTCCCTCCGTCATCGAGAATTCTCCCAATTCAATCGTCGAGGCAGCTCTTCTCGGAGCGCCTGTCATTGCTGCGGCAGTCGGCGGTATCCCTGACGTGCTCGAGGACGGTACGCAGGCTCTTATGTATGAATGCAGTTCCAGAAAGCCTTTGGAAGAAGTTGCAGCCAATCTGAAAAAGTGCATTGAGACTATGCTTGCAGATCCCGAAGCTGCACGTAAAAGAGCTGATGAGGCGAGAAAAAGAGTGCTTGAAGATCATGCTCCTGAGACTGTCTGCGAGCAGATCTTTGATATCTATTCCGAAATGAACGGTACTGATTCATGAAGGTAGTATTTGTCTCCAACTACATCAATCATCATCAGATCCCCTTTTGTGAAGCCATGATAAGTCTCGTGGGTTCCGAAGGGGAATTTGCATTTATCCAGACCGAAAAAGTTGAAGAAGAGCGTACCGCGATGGGATGGTCCGATGATATGCCTTCCTTCGTGCACTGTTCATATGAGGATGAAGCGTCTCATGACAAATGCCTCGAGATGATAATGGATGCCGATGTGGCACTGATCGGCTGGACGACAGACTTGTCACTTGTGATGCCCAGGCTCAAAGCAGGCGCACTTACTTTCAGGATAAGCGAGAGGCTTTACAAGAAGAGCACGCTGCTTGCATATAATCCCAGAGGACTTATAGCAAAGTATAAGGAGCATACCGCATTCAGAAAAGCACCGGTTTATCTTCTGTGCGCCGGAGCGTATGTTGCATCCGATTACGGCATATTCCATGCATATACGGACAAGATGTTCAAATGGGGATATTTTCCGGAACTGAAGAAATACGGAAACGATACTCCTCTTGACTTAAAGTCGCGTCCCGGTGAGAATATAAGGATCCTCTGGGCCGGAAGGTTCATAGACTGGAAGCATGCCGAGAATGCACTTAAGGTTGCGGCCGGGCTTTCCGAAAGCGGCATTCCCTATCATATGGATCTGATCGGAACAGGTGAGATGGAAGATGAACTCAGACAGATTGCGACCGGGAAAAGACTAATGGATAATGTCACTTTCACCGGTCCCATGCCGCCCGAAAAAGTCCGCGGGTACATGGAAAGAGCCGATATCTTCCTGTCAACTTCCGACAGGCAGGAAGGATGGGGTGCTGTGATAAATGAAGCCATGAACAGCGGGTGCTGCGTCATCGCACCTTGTGAGGCGGGCGCAGTCCCCTACCTGATAGAAAACGGTAACAACGGATATGCCTACATGTCGGACGATGATGAAGAACTTGTATCCTGCTGCATCCAGGCGGCCAGATATCCCGAGATAAGAAAATCATGCGGAGAGAAGGCACTTGAAACGGTAAGCTATGAGTGGAATGCCGAAGAAGCTGCGAAAAGACTTCTTGAACTTACGCAGATAATTATGGATAAGTGGGATATCACAGACGGCAGGAAAGGAATTCCCGGCAAAATGTATTCCGGTCTGATAGAAAGTCCGTGGGAGACCGGCCCCTGCAGCTCGGAGACCGTACGAGATGAGAGTGTTGTCATGGAAAAAGCGCTTCAGTTTAAGTGAAGCGCTTTAATATGGCATTAATAATGGGGCTATAATATTGGGGCTTTAATATGTGTAAAGGTCCCGTCCCGAGATCTCCTCATATGCCTCCACGATCTCGTCAAGCGGAATGGCCCAGTCCCTCTCGGGAGCTATGGAATATGCGAATGCCATTCCGATAAGCCTGCCTTCACTGTCGAAGACTGCCGATCCCGAATCGCCGAGCATCAGCGGAAGAGCCATCTCTGTCTGAACATGAGGTGCAAAGAAAGGAAAATTCTGAAGCTTCTTTACGAGCGTTCCGTAAGTATAGTGGGATATCGTCCCGTTTGTTTCAAGCCTCTCAAGTCCCAGTTTTATTTTCTCATCACTCAGATCATCCCAGTAAGTCAGATCTATATGAACTGTCGAAATGAAGTCGGTAAATGAATCCGGCAGATCATATAAGGACACTTTTATGACGGCAATGTCATAATCCTCGTCGCATCCGATCACCTTTCCCGGAGCACTTGTTCCTGTGTAGAAAAATATCTCGCATTCAGTGAAGTTTTTGACTACGTGCTTGTTGGTGAGGATGTAGACATAGCTGTCGGAGATATCTATGATGTATCCGGATCCCGTTATGATGTTTCCGTTCTTCTCATCCACTCTGACACTTATCACTGTGGGCATCACGTCGATCAGAGTGTCTTCAATTTCCTGATCCCTGAAGAGACCGGTATCGTAGACGTTTAAGGCTCCGATTATGTGATGATCGGCTCTTGAAATGTCACCGTTTCCGATCAGTTCCTGAATTGTCTCGGGAGTCTCCACATGTACCATCACCTCGGCACTTGTTCTGAATCCGCATGAATCCGTCACCGATAAAGTGACTATGGTGTCCGTTTCGGGCTCCAGAGTGCTTACGTCTTCCGATATGGTAACGGAGTCTGTCAGATCCCCGTCCATCAGGTCAACCGCGGAGATGAAACCGAGCAGGTTTTCGGAAGAACCGGCGGCAACGTAGTAATCCCTGACATTCACAAGCTGCGGAGGCAGATCGACGACATAGCCTGCCGTGCACTCCGAACGGTTGCCCGATGAATCCTCGGCTCTTATAAGAATGCTGCGTGCTCCGAGTTTATCACATGAAACGGTGTCGGTTTCGAGACTTCCGTTAATGAGAGTGACTGTTACGTGCCTGTCCGCATCCATCACACTTCTGACAAGATCCGAAGGTCTGATCTTAGTTCCTTTTTCAAAAAACAGTGGCCCGTCGAGAAGAGTGATCTGCGGGGCGACCGAGTCGGTAATCCTTATCTCGAATGCATAATCTTTTAAGAGATAGCGGATGTTCATGGTGTATGTCCCGGGGCGGGTGGAATCCACCGTGCTGAAATCCGCATGCGCCAGTTTGCCGGCAAGGGGACCGGCGTTTAAGTAGTAACCGGGCTCTAACTCCATGCGCTCCCCGAGTTCGTATTCATATACTGTACCGGTTACTTTTACATGAAGGAGTTCATATCCCGTGAAAATGATCGCAGCAAGAAAGAACACTGCAGCCAGTGCAAGGAGCAGTGTTCGTCTGGAGATGATATAGTTTTTTTCTTCTTCAGATTCTGTTTTCATGTATCAGAGATTTCTGGCAAGTCCGAGTGCGAGGCGGTATCTTCCGATTTCGTTATAGTGGACCGTATCTTCCTGCAGGTATGTGCGGTAATCTTCCTGGGTGAATCCGAAATCCTCTGTCTGGGAAAGGAATTCGCATCCGCATGCCGAGGCGGTCTGTGCTGCGGCTTCGCGGTACTCATCCAGTATGCCTCCGTATTCTCCTATGGACTCGTTTCCGTATTCGTACATGCCGATATATCCCGGGGAAAGCACGACGATCCTTGCTGCGGGATACGTGGCCTTCAGCTCAGTAAGAATCATATACAGTGCATCGGCATATCTTGCAGCTTCTATTCCGCCGAAATAATCGTTTAGTCCGTACTCCACGATGAAGATGCAGTTTTCGCCCGCGGTTCCTTCAATGGCATGTGCAGCCAGTCCGAAATCGCCGTAGCTGTGATAACCGGAAAATGCCGCATCAAATGACGCCCTGTCCAGGTCCCCTGTCAGATGTCTGAATGCGGAGTTCAGCGGATGGTTTTCATTCGCAACCTGCACCGCCGACATTCCGCCTTCTCCGAGGTTATAAACCCTTGCACCTGTCATTTCCCTGAAAAACGACGGGACCGATGTTTCATTGCGGAAATTGCCGAATATGGAATCTCCGAGGAAAAATACACTCTTTCCGGACAGGTCTGTAAAATCTTCACTTATCGAAGCATACTCTCCGGATCTTTCGATCACATCGTCCAGATAGTCATTTACGTTTTCTTTCGTGAGGATGAAGTTATCTGCCTGATCGAAGACATCCAGCGCGAGCAGATGATCATAAGTCTCGCTCAGCACCGGTGAATCGGGACCTCCGGATCTTATGCAGCTTGAGTACAGAACCCAGTCCTCGAGAGAGTAGTAGTAGACGTTCAGGTTCGTAAGTCCCGTAAAGTACCTTACAAGCAGTATGTACGAAAGCCTTGCCTCTTTCTTTTCCTCATCCGAGAGCATGTTCCATTTGTAATAGCTGTCATCGGGAAGGATGATGCAGTACTTGCTGTCCGGATGAGCCGATGCACTGTCTGCGATAAAGGCCAGGTTTTTCTGGAAGAGCTCCTTGTTGGAGCAGGACTGCAGATAGGTCTGATAAGGATCGATCCCTATGATCACGTAAGGAGGGAAGCTGTCCTCATCACATTCTCCGAGAGTTCCTTCGAAGTATTTTTGCATGAATCTGATCGACCTGATCGGTCCCGGAATCTCCACGGCATCATATGCAAAATAATCCGTGAAGACGAAATTCGTGACACAGTTGTCGAAATTAAAGGCAAAGTAGTCGTTTCCGCTGAAAGGTTCCGGGTCTTCAAGGATAATGCCTTTCAGAGCATTTTCCGAAGGCCAGGAATAATGTCTTTCGTAGATCTCGGCCGTTTTATGCGCCCTGATGAAAAACATCCAGATAAACACGGACGCTGCGGATATCAGAAGGATGCCCAAAACAGAGAATGCGGCGAGCTTAACAATGCCGATCCTCTTTGCCCGGGCCGATAATGCGGAAGCGATCCTTCCCGCAATCTCCGGAAGCTTATTCTGATGCTTATTTCTTTTGCCTTCGCTGTTATTTTTCATACTCTGATATGATATAATACACTATGTATGCACATAAATATATTATGTTTTTAACTTTTGGAGAAAAAATGGACAAGATTGCCGTACTCATACCGTGTTATAACGAGGCACAGACAATTGCCAAGGTCATCGGGGATGTGAAGAAATACCTCCCGGAGGCTGCCATATATGTATATAACAACAATTCCAAGGACGATACTGCCAAAATTGCGGAAGAGTGCGGTGCCATCGTCAGGAATGAATACAAGCAGGGCAAGGGAAACGTCATCAGGCGCATGTTCAGGGAGATCGAGGCACAGTGCTACCTCATGATAGACGGCGATGACACATATCCTTTGGAGAGCGCTCCGGAGATGGTCAGGCTCGTGCTTGAGAGGAATTCCGACATGGTGGTGGGAGACAGGCTTTCATCCACGTATTTTACTGAAAACAAGAGACCGTTCCACAATTTCGGCAATTCTCTCATGAGATGGGGCATCAATTCACTTTTCAGGGCAGACATTCGTGACATCATGACCGGATACCGTGCAATGAGCTATGACTTCGTCAAGACATTCCCTGTTTTTTCCAAGGGATTCGAAATAGAGACCGAGATGACCATCCATGCGGTCAATTACAACCTGCAGGTTGATAATGTCGTCGTCGAGTACCGTGACAGGCCCAAGGGGAGCGAAAGCAAGCTCAACACCCTGCCTGACGGCATGAAGGTCATCCGCAAGATGTTCTCCCTTTACAAAAACTATAAGCCCATGGAATTCTTCGGGCTGATCGCGACGGTTCTGATGCTGGTTTCTCTCGGCTTCATGGTGCCGATCGTGGGAGAGTTTGCAGTGACCGGAGAAGTGCCGCGATTCCCGACTCTCATCACCTGCGGCTTCGTGTTCATGGCAGGACTGCTTTCTCTTTTTACGGGAATGATCCTAAAGGTCGTAGATTCGAAGGACCGCAAGGATTTCGAATACAGGCTCATGAGGATACACGACAGATACATGAGTGCACGCCGCAAGGACATGGCCTGACGATCGAACCTGTTTACAGGACCTCCGAAGATTCCGGCATATAATGCACTGCTTTTTATTCTGAACTGACAGGAAAAGGTTACCGACAATGGAAAAGATCAGTTTTATAATTCCCTGCTACCGCTCCGAAAAGACGCTGCCCGTCGTGATAGACGAGGTGTGTACCACGATGGAGAAGCTCAGCTCCAGATATGATTATGACATCATCCTGGTCAATGATGCTTCGCCGGACGGAACCGCCGATGTGATAAAGGGGCTGTGTGAAAAGAATGAGCGCATCAGCGGGATCTCTTTTGCGAAGAATTTCGGACAGCATGCCGCACTTATGGCCGGCTTCAGATATTCGGACGGGGACATCTGCGTTGCACTCGACGATGACGGACAGACTCCCGCTGATCAGGTTGAGAGGCTGCTTGACAAGCTTGATGAGGGCGTAGACGTAGTTTATGCCAAGTATGACCATAAGAAGCACTCGGGCTTCAGGAATTTCGGAAGCAAGGTCAATGAATGCATGCTCCGTGTGATGCTGAATAAGCCCAAGGAATTATATGTGTCGAGTTATTTTGCCGTCAGGCGTTTTGTCGTTGACGAGATGATCAGATACGAGAACTCGTATCCTTACGTCATCGGACTGGTGCTCCGTTCAACGGGGAAGATCGCCAACGTTAACATTGATCACAGAGCGAGAATGGAGGGGAGCAGCGGATACAATCTCATCAAACTCCTCGGACTCTGGTTCAACGGTTTTACCGCTTTTTCCGTAAAGCCTCTCAGGATCGCGACTTTCATAGGCGCCTTTTCTGCCGCAATAGGCTTCCTGTATGGTGTTTTCGTCATCGTAAGGAGACTGATAATGCCTGTAGATCAGGTGGTGATAGGGTTTGCGGCAATGATGAGCGCGATCGTGTTTTTCGGCGGAATGATCCTTCTTACGCTGGGACTGATCGGAGAATACATCGGAAGAATGTATATCAGCATGAACAACTCGCCTCAGTACGTGATCCGCGACAGCTGGAATATAGATAAATGAAGACCCTTAGGATAAACGATATAAAGAAATACCGGAATGTCATATGCATTGCAGTGCTGGGACTCCTTCCTCTTGTCTATGCGATCGTTGGCATGGTGATCGGCAAGGCACCGGCATCGCTTCTTACCAGTGAGTGGAATGATGAACTCTTTTATTTCAAGCAGGTTGAGGCAATAATCGATTACGGATATCCCAGAGGATATTACGGATTTAACGAAAGCCATGCGCTCTCCCTGAGCTTTGCTGCATGGAGTCCGGTTCTGGTATGGCCGTGGGTCCTGCTTGGAAAGCTCTTTGGCTGGACTCTTAATTCGGTCTTTGTATATAACATCATCATCTATATGCTGGCCATGACTTTGTTCGGAGTGCTGACCGGACCTTCCGTGAAGCAGACTGTAATGATATCGGTCTGGTTCTTCGCATTTTTCCTGAATCTCAGATATATATGGTCATGCATGCCCGAGGTCATCTGCTTTGCACACCTCCTCGTATTCTGGGGATGCATGCTGGGATATTTCAGGGTAAGAGAGATGGGTGCGGAACCCAGAACAAAGGCGGGATCTGACGCGACAGGCAGTTTAACAGAAGGATCCGCGAAGTGCAAAGGATCCGCAAAGTGCAAAAAAGGGTTTGGCTATATTGCCTCAGCTGTCTTTCTCGGCGTGATCATGACATTCATGCGCCCGTACCTCATACTGTTTCTTGTTTTTCCTCTGCTGGTTTTGTTCTTCGAAGCAAAGGGTGCAAAGAAAAAACTCATCGTCTGCGGTATCTCGTTTGTCATCATGGGCTTTACCGCATTTGTCTATTACCTTCTCAATCATTACCTGTCGGCAGAATATCTGATGCCTTTCTTTTACACCGATTTCATCACGACATTCTTCACGGACGGATTCGGTGCCGGCGTGCATAATCTTTTCGGAACCCTCTATTACAAGGGCAGGGATTTTGTGCAGTTCATGAAGGATGCATTCTATATCGACAGGGCTTCCGGGATTTTCTTCGACATCTATGTCGTGATGATGATCGTCCAGGGCGTTCAGCTGATAATGGAAAAGAGGACGGCAAAGAAATCTGACGACCATGCGCTGAAGGGTTCCTTTTACTGCAGGCTGTACATGCTCTTTGCGGACTTTGCTTTCCTCATGGCGATACTCCTCATGTATAAACTTACCGAGGGAAGCAAGCATCTTCTGACTTTCATAATGGTCGGAATAGTGCTCATGATCTTTACGGAAGAAAAGCTGTGGATAAACAGTGCCGTCTGCTGCACACTGATGAGCGTGTGCCTTATATATTTCGGCGCGTTCCATGCCGTTGGAAATTTCTATGATTTCGGGATCCCGAGACAGACGCCGGAGTCGGAGGCCAGATACGATTACTGGCAGCAGGCGTTTTCGGAAGGGATCGAGCTTGATCTTGCAAACGTTCCGTCCTATGAAAATGCGATCATCTGGGAATTCGCTGATAATGTGGACGGTGCGAGCGTTGTGACCGACTGGCAGATGCTCTATGCACTTCCCTCCGGAACAGGCATAAGCTGCTGCTGGGAATATACCGATGAAAACTTTGATGACATCAGGTGCAGATATATCTCGGCTCCGTCCGGCGGAGATATCGAGAATATGTGCATGGAAGCAGGATACAGATGCATCGGCCGTGATGACAGGCTGTGCGTATATGCAAGGTATTGATAATATATGAGCTTTGTTCATCTGCATACTCATACTCAGTATTCACTCCTTGACGGCTCCAACCGCATCAGGGATTATGTGGCACGGGTTAAAGAACTGGGGATGAATGCGGCTGCGATAACGGATCACGGCGTCATGTACGGCGTGATCGATTTTTATGATGAGTGCAGGAATCAGGGCATCAAGCCCATCATCGGATGCGAGGTGTATGTCGCGCCCGGCTCGAGATTTGACAAGACTGCCCGGGATGACAAATATTATCACCTGATACTTCTTGCCGAGAACAATACCGGATATCAGAATCTCTTAAGACTGGTCAGCCGCGGATTTACGGAAGGATTCTATTACAAACCCAGAGTTGATAAGGAACTCTTAAGACAGTTCCATGAAGGCCTCATAGCATCAAGCGCGTGCCTGAACGGAGAAGTTGCTTCTCTTATCGTATCCGGAATGAAGGATAAGGCACGTGAGGCTGCACTCGAATACAGGGAGATATTCGGTGACGGCAATTTCTTTCTTGAACTGCAGGATCACGGCATACCCGAGCAGACACTCGTCAACACCGAACTACTGACTCTTTCAAGATCATTAAACATTCCCCTCATATGTACCAACGACTGCCACTATACATATGCATCGGATACGGATGCACATGATGTCCTTCTGTGCCTTCAGACAGGAAGCAGACTTCAGGATGAGGACCGCATGCGCTACAAGCCCGGCGAATTCTATGTGCGCTCGGAAGATGAAATGAGAGCGCTTTTTAAGTATGCGCCCCAGGCACTTGATAATACTCAGAAGATCGCTGACAGATGCAATGTCACAATAGAATTCGGCGTGACCAGGCTTCCCGATTACAAGGTCCCTGAAGGATATGATAATGAATCCTATTTAAGATACCTGTGTGAAGAGGGACTTAAGAAGAGATACCTCGATGCAGATGGTGTGATAAGAGATTCCTACGGACGCACACTGCAGGAAAGACTTGACTATGAGCTTGGCGTCATCAGGGACATGGGCTACATAGATTATTTCCTCATTGTCTGGGATTTCATCAACTACGCCAGGGAACATGACATCAGTGTCGGACCCGGAAGGGGAAGCGCGGCCGGAAGCCTTGTGTCATACAGTCTTGGGATTACCGAGATAGATCCGATAAGATACGATCTTGTCTTTGAGAGATTCCTTAATCCCGAGCGAGTGTCCATGCCCGATATCGATGTTGATTTCGCACCTGAGAAAAGACAGCAGATGTTTGAATACGTCTCGCACAAATACGGTGAGAAAAACGTTGTTCAGATAGTTACGTTCGGAACACTTGCCGCAAGGGGAGTAGTAAGGGACGTGGCAAGGGTTATGGACCTTCCGTATGCCTTCGGATCGGAACTGTCCAATCTCATTCCGAGAGAGCTGCACATAACGCTTGATGAAGCTCTTGAGGAAGTTCCCGAACTTAAGGCAAAATATGAATCTGACGCAGATGTCAGAAAAGTCATTGACATGTCCAGAAAGCTCGAGGGCCTTCCGAGACATTCCTCAACACATGCCGCAGCGGTGGTCATATGCCATGACGAGGCGGATAACTATGTACCTTTGTCACTCGGAACCGAGGACAATATCCAGTCACAGTACACAAAGGAGCCGCTTGAAAAGCTCGGACTCCTGAAGATGGATTTCCTCGGCCTGCGCAACCTGACTGTCATCGAGGATACCGTTAATGCGGTCAGGGAAAGAACCGGCACGGAAATAGATTTTCACAAGATCTCTTTTGATGACATCAGGGTCTTCAAGTCTCTCTGGGATGGTAACACCGACGGAATATTCCAGCTTGAGTCAAGAGGCATGAGACAGTTCATGAAGGCTCTGAAGCCTGAGTCACTGGATGATGTCATAGCCGGGATTGCTCTTTTCAGGCCCGGTCCCATGAATTCAATAGAAGATTACATAAGGGGCAAGGAGGACAGAAGTACCGTCAGATTCCTGTGTCCGGAACTTGAGCCCATCCTTGCGCCGACTAACGGATGCATTGTCTATCAGGAACAGGTAATGCAGATCGTAAGAAGCCTTGCCGGATATTCCATGGGCAGAAGCGACATCGTACGTGCCGCGATGAGTAAAAAGAAGGGCTCCATAATGGAATATGAGCGCGACATTTTCATAAACGGAAATGCCGCCGAGATAGAAAAGGCACGTAAGGAAGGGACTCCCGAAGATGAACTTCCCGCACCTGTTCCCGGATGCGTCGCAAACGGGATCTCCAAAGCGGTTGCGGAGGAAATCTATAACCGTCTCAGGGAATTTGCACAATACGGATTCAATAAAGCCCATGCTGTGTGCTATGCATATCTTGCATATGAAACTGCCTATCTCAAGACATACTATCCGCTGGAGTTCATGTCCTCACTCATGTCCTCCGAAATAGGCAACGCAGGCAAACTCTCGGGCTACATGATCGCAGCCAAGCAGCTCGGTATCAGGATCTTTCCTCCCGATGTGAATAAGAGCGGCCTCTTTTTCGAGCCTGAAGGAAACGGGATAAGATTCCCCCTGACCGCGATAAAAGGCGTGGGATATCCGGTCGTTGCCGCGATTGAAGAGATGCGTGAGCGTGAAGGCGATTTTACCGACTATACGGATTTCCTCAGACGAGTGTCGGGAAGTGCAGTTGGAAAGCGTACTGTTGACGGACTCATCAAAGCAGGCGCCTTGTCTTCCATAGCCCCTAACAGAAAGCAATGCCTTGAGACATATGAAAGTCTCATGGATTCTTTCGTGAATTCCAAGAGAGGACAGATCGAAGGACAGATGTCGCTGTTCGACATGGACGGTGCGGGTGGAACTTCGGCGGCCGGTTCAAAGGATCCCGTTGCTTCACTCATGGGTGACCTTCCGGATATGCCGGATTATGATAACGAGACCAAGCTTCTTCTCGAAAAAGAAGTGCTTGGGATATACGTGAGCGGCCATCCGCTTGACGAATATGTGCCTCTGATCCGAAAGTTCATTACTGCGGATTCCACGGCCTTTGCGGAGGGTGCCGGAGATGATGAAAGCGCTGATGCCGGGATGAATGGCGGTGATACGGCGGATTCCGGCGCGACGGAAAAGAAACTGCGGAATGGTACCTTCATCACGGTCTGCGGCATAGTCAAGGATGTGAACATGCGCTCTACCAGAAACGGAGACATGATGGCGACATTCTCTCTGGAGGATCTGTCCGGTGACATGAGCGCAGTTGCTTTTCCCAAGACATTCGAAAAGTTCAGAGCCATGATCCGAAATGACGAGAAGCTCTTTGTCCGCGGAAGGTATGACGATACCGACGACAGAGGATCGAAGATCATCGCATCCGAGATGGTCACGTTTGAAGAAGCATCGGCCCCGGGATTTAAGGGTTTTACCAGGTGGCGGTCCGGTGGCGGAAAGGGGTATTCAGATGCCGGAGATGTCAGGAATACGGCTGCTTCTCAACCTGCAACTTCCAAACCCACAGCAGCTTCCAGCCACATTGCAACTGATGCTCCCGGAAAAGCAGGTGGACAAGGCGGTTCGGCAGTGGAGAAAAAACAGGATTCATCAAGACTCATGGATACCCAGAAAGTCGCGGATAACGCCTTCGGAAAGAATAAAACATCTGCAACCTCATCTTCGATACCTTCTCACGGCCTGTTCGTCCGCTTTGAGAAAAGAAGTGCTTATGATTCCGATCTCCCTCTTTTGACAGAGACCCTGTCCGCATATCCGGGTGACGAACCCTGTGTGGTGTTCATAAAGGAGACCAAGCAGCTTAAAACACTGGATGTGAAGACATCGATCACCGATGACCTCATCAAAAGCCTGAGCATCATGTTCGGAAGTGCCAATGTGGCGGTGAAGTGATTTTATGTTTTTCCGACGACTGACGAAAATGATGATATAATAGCATTGACTTCGAAAGGGGGAGTACAATATGTGTTTGGCTTTTGACCAGATAGAAGAAGATGCAAGGATAGAAGGCAGAATTGAAGGATTAAGAGTTGGCCGCGAAGAAGGTCGTGAAGAAGGTCGTGCTGAAGGCTACAATACCGCTAAAAACGAGTTTCAAGAGGCTATAGACAAAAGAGATCGTGAAATTGCCTTTCTCAAATCACTTTTAGAAAAAAACAAATCAGTTAACTGATACGAACGAGGATACTTACATGAAAAAAATCTTTTATTTTACAGACCTTCTCCCTTTTCTCTCCAAGCCCGATGCCGCTATCTCCAAGCTTAAGAGAAACCTGGAGACTTTCAAGGCTGCTTCAGGCGATGTGGAGCTTGTTTGGCATCCCTATTCCCGCACCGAGGAATTCATGCAGATCAATAAGTGCCCTGCCATGACGGAATATAAGGCTATAGTTGATGAGTTTAAGTCCTCCGGCTGGGGCAAACTTGATGAGACTGCATCGATTGCCGAGGCAAAAGAAGTCCTGAACGGCTGCAATGCCTATTACGGGGACCAGTGCGACCTGGTATACGAAGCTCAGAAGAACAAGATTCCCGTGATGATCCAGAATCTTGAGATCTGAAGAATCTTCATCGTACTTTATAACCTAGACTTATCGGGAATGATTACATAGTATTTACATTTCAGCCACCGGAATTTCCGGTGGCTTTATGTTTTGCTGGATTACCTGAATGATGATATCGGGTTTGCCGGGAAATTTCATACTGAGTTCAAAAAAATTATACAAAACATTGGCTGTAAAAAATGATAAAATAGCGCTGAAGAAACTGTTGCGTGAAGATGCGGACTTTACAGACGTAGATGAAGAAACCCTACGAGTCATTTCCGTAGTGACAGACCGTCCCGCTATATGGGAAAAAAGAGAAAAGAGTAAGATTCGAAAGGGGGAGTACAATATGTGCTTGGCTTTTGACCAGATAGAAGAAGATGCAAGGATAGTTGGTCGCGAAGAAGGCTATAATATTGCAAAAACAGAGTTTCAAGAAGAAATAGACAAGCAGGCCCGTGAAATCGCTTTTCTCAGGTCGCTTCTTGATGACAAGAACAAGAATAAGCAATCGGAAGCAAATTAAGCAATTCTACCGATCCGGTTACATTAGCCACCGGTTTTCCGGTGGCTTTTTTATACACTGTCAAAAACGTACAGTATTGACACAATGTACACTCTGTGTATAATGTGATTTAAGAAGTTATATGGTTGGAGGTGGCGGTATGGATATGTTAAGCGCAACGGATGTAAGAAAAAACTGGTCCATGACCCTGGATTCTGTGGTTAGAAACAGGCCGGCGTATGTTAAAAGAACACATGACAGCGTTGCTATCATAGATGTGTTTACGCTGAACAATATCCTTGCCGGATATAAATATTCTGCCAGGAAATATATAGAAGATGACGGAAGTGTTACACTCAGCCTTGAAGATATAGACATAGTCGTTAACAGCAACGATGAGGAGTCTGCAAAAAAACGACTTGCTGCCGATATCAAAGAATATGCTGAAGAGTTCTACGAGGAGTTTAGTGTTTGGGCAAGTGCTCCTAACAGAAAATCTCATTTGCCATATGTGGTCAAAGCTCTGACGCTTGGTGTGGATGAGATTTCGGAGGACATAGTATGCCTAAATGGAAAGAATTGAAGCGCTTTAGGAGAACTAAAGTATCAAGAGGAAGCGGTGAAATTCACCCGGCAATGTGGAAGGAAATTCTTAAAAAACAGCTTCAGGTGACAGAAGATTATTTCAATAAGACTATATAGAATTGTTCATCGATTCTACTACATCAGCCACCGGAATATCCGGTGGCTTTATCTATATTTAGCATTTTTGCACAATTTTATCTCAATATGTAGTATAATCATATATGAATTATGCTTAATTAGGATGTAAACAATTGAGAAAACTATCCGATATATATTTATATTGGATTTTCTACTTGATCTTATAGTGACGGAGATTACAGGTAATGGATTACATCGTAGTACAGGCAGGCGGAAAAGGCACAAGGTTAAAATATCTGACTCAGAATAAGCCTAAGGCTTTAGTTCCTGTTGATAATCTCCCTATGCTCTTTCATCTCTTCAGAAAATATCCCGACAAAAAATTCATAATCATAGCTGACTATAAAAAAGATGTCATGCGAAAGTATCTCGAGGCTTTTGCAGAAGTTAAATACATTGTTGTAGAAGCGAGTGGAACCGGGACTTGTGGCGGCGTAAAGCAGGCAATAGATCTTCTTCCCGATAATGAGGCATTCATGCTTGTATGGTCAGATCTTATTCTTCCTGCGGATCTTGCACTCCCGGAAGAATACACGAATATCAATCTGGTTCCTGAAAAAGATTACGTAGGCCTCTCACAGACTTTTCCCTGCCGTTGGAAATATGAAAACGGGAAATTTGCAGAAGAAAGATCCGAAGAGTTTGGTGTTGCCGGTTTTTTCCTGTTCACAGATAGATTGAAATTGAAAGGCGTTCCGGAAAGCGGAGAACTTGTCAGATGGTTTGGTGAACAATCAATGGCCTTTGGCACAGTAGGACTTGCCGGAACCAAAGAGTTCGGCCTGATAGAAGAGTATGAAAAACTCGAAATCTCAAAGTGCAGACCATTTAATAGGATCACAATAAATGGAGATGTCCTCACCAAGGAGCCTGTGGACGCTCAAGGCCGTAAACTGGCAAAGAGAGAATCGTCTTGGTACGAAAAGGCCCAAAACCTTGGAATAGATATTCTTCCACGGATATATGCTACTTCTCCGCTACAGATGGAACTTATTCATGGCCAGAACATATACGAATGTGATCTGGCGTATGATGAGAGAAAAACAATCCTTGAAAAGCTTGTCGCTTCGCTTGCAAAGCTCCATGAATCGGATAGAATTCCTTCGGATCCATTCAGCGTAAGAGAAGCGTATTATTCAAAGACTTTCGACAGATTATCAAAGATCAGGGATATGCTCCCTTTTGCAGATGAAAGATGTATCACCGTTAACGGGAGGAAGTGCCGAAATGTATTTTTCTATCGAAGGGAACTTGAAAAAAAGCTGGATAACTTAATAAATGATTGTGAAGAATTCGCTTTTATTCATGGCGATTGCACCTTCTCCAATATGATGCTTCGTGATGACGGTGAGCCGGTCCTGATCGATCCCAGGGGATATTTCGGCTTTACGGAAATGTATGGAGACATTCGATATGACTGGGCTAAGATTTATTACTCTATCGCAGGCAATTACGACAGATTCAATTTGAAAAAGTTCAAACTGGAGATTAGTGAAAGTGGAGAAGCAGAAGTAAGCTTACAGATTGAATCCAATGGATGGGAGGATTTGGCGGATTATTTCCTTGAACTGACAGGATGCGACAGTTACGAAATCAAGCTTCTTCATGCAGTGATCTGGCTTTCGCTTACAACATATGCATGGCAGGATTATGATTCGGTCTGTGGAGCGTTCTATAACGGACTTTACTATCTGGAGGAAGTATTATGATCGAATATTACAAGGATGTTCTGGCAACCATAGAAGATTCTCTGAATTCGATTCCGGAAGAGCTATATGAGCAGATAATCGACGAATGTGTAGAGACAATTAAGAATGGCGGAAAGATCATAGCCAGTGGCCTTGGAAAGAATGTTCCCATTTGTGAGAAATTCGTCGGAACATTGAATTCACTTGGAATAGACGCCCGCTTTCTTCACACAAACACAGCTGTTCATGGTGATCTTGGTATGGTAAGAAAGAATGATATTGTATTTCTTCTTACCAAGGGCGGAAACACCAATGAGACAGTGGCTTTGGCAGAGCACCTTAAGAAGCGTGAGACCAACACCTGGCTGATGTCATTTTATGGAGACGGAAAAGCTTCCAAGGTTGTGGACAAGATATTCATTATGCATCTGCTTAATGAAGGAGATGAGTGGGATATAATCCCGAATAATTCCACCACGATTTATTTGATAGTTCTTCAGGGAATTGCGTTGGAAGTAGCAAAGCGGTTGGGAGTTACTTTGGACGATTTCAGGGTTAATCATCCCGGAGGTGGAATAGGGGAGAGGCTAAGACAAGACAATTGATGTTTTTTATAAAGTATTATATGAGGTTTTTATGGAAGGACCGAATCTAAAAAAAGAGTGGAATTGCAGTGTCTGTGGAAGGTGCGTTTTGGCCTGCCCAAACAATGCTATTGGTTTTAAGATTGGAAAAGTAAATTACGAGCCAAGCATTGATCGGGAAAAATGCATTTCGTGCAAGCAATGCGAAAAAGCTTGTCTTGGCCATTTGGAGCGCTTTGATGATAATGCCAAGACAAAAAGTTATATTTGTGCAAGCAAAGATTTGAGTGTTCTTAAAGATAGTTCTTCGGGAGGGATTTTCACCGAACTAGCTTTATTCGTGCTTGAAAATAAAGGCATAGTATTGGGGGCTTCTTTTGATCACAAAGATAAAGTGATTAAACATATTGCTGTTGATAATTCTGCTGATTTATACAGGTGTAGGAAATCAAAATATGTACAGAGTGATCCTACATTGATTTATGAAATTGTTAGACAAAGTTCTGAAACGGGAAGGATGGTGTTGGTTACAGGCACTCCGTGTCAGATTGCACCAATCAAAAGAAAATATGAATTATTTACTAATATTTTATGTGTGGATCTGTATTGCCATGGAGCAACTAACCCTGTGGTGTTCAGAGATTATTTAAACAGTGTTGGAGACATTGAACATGTAGATTTTAGGACTGATGGGGCAAAAGGAAATTTCTATTTTTCAATACATGATAAAAACGGCATTAACAGTATAAAGTGGTGTTATGATGATCCGTTTTATAAGTCATTTATATATGGTTACAACTTTAAAGAAAATTGTTATGATTGCGAGTTTTCTCAGAATACACATATATCAGATATAACAATCGGGGATTGGAATTATGGCAATAAAGAGGAGTATTCTATTCATCCCTCAATAGTTACGTTAAATACCGATGCTGGATATAAAGCGTTTGATATGATCAAGGAACGATTAAAGTACTCTGAAATAGAAAACGTTTCAAAGATTCAAAAATATTATTATAGCAGTCACAGGACTAAAAAAGGCGAGTGGGGTTATAATAAAAAACTTACTGAAGAATTTGTTAATGCCTATTTTCTCAAGAATGAAGACTCTTCAATAATCTCACTTTTAGAAAGCACAACGAAAAAAGCTCAATTAGAGGAATATATTTGAATTATATCGAGGGAAAGAATATGAAAAATGTAGGAATACTAACATTTTGGGGAGTTCCTAATTATGGCGGATGGGCTCAGGCTTATGCTTTAAACAAGGTAGTAAAAGAAACATTATGTGATTGTAATGCTGAACATATAGCATATTTGAATCAGCATCATCAAGATTATTATTTTAAAAATGATGAAGTTCTTCAAAATAGTTTTGAATATAGTTGGGATATAATACCTCATACCGACCGGCTTGATGCGGTTTCTTTGGAGAATAAGCATTTTAATACTATAGTTACAGGCTCTGATTCTATATGGGAATTTACAGCTGATAGTACAGATGATGATATTCATTTGATAGGAAATAATCTGAATACAGATCACCTTGTTGCATATGCTGCTTCAGCTGGAATATCTGCAAAAAAAAATGCAGAAAAAAGCTTTGTGACAGATGGGTTGAAAAAATATGAGTCTATATCTGTTCGTGATTTGGGAACAAAGAACATGGTAGAAAAGTTGATTGGAATTGAAGCTCCGGTGGTTTTGGATCCTTCGCTTTTATATGACTTTGCTTCTGACCCGATTTTTCCTGACCCATATTTTGAGAATTATATTATGGTGTACGGGATTATATGGGACGATGCATATATAAAACGATTAAAAGCTTATGCTAAAAACCATGGTTTTCGCTTGATAAGCGCCGGATATAAAAACGACTGGTGTGATGTTTGCTTGGAGCTGAGTGAACTAAGAGCAGTGGAATGGGTTGGCTTAGTTAAAAATGCATCATGTATTGCTGCAAGTATGTTTCATGGACTTATGATGGGAGTGTCTATGAATAAAAGAATATTTTTCAATCAACATGGATATGTAAAGAACCGATCCAATACTTTAATTAAATTATTGGACATTCCGTATTATAATTCGTCAGATGGAGACGAAGCTGCGTTGGATAAAGTGTTTGAAGAGGATATTTGGGAAAACAAAAATAGTGCGAAATTATCTGAGCTCAGAAAACAGTCGCTGGATGTTTTGAAGACCATGCTAGTCGGATGATTGATAAATTAAATAGTTTTGACAATATATTTGTATATATAAGAAAATTGAAAATTTTATAGAATGGAGAAAAAATATGAAAGCGCTTATTCTGAATTCGGGTATGGGAACAAGAATGGGATTGTTGACATCAGAACATCCTAAATGCATGACGGAAATTTCTCTTAATGAGACAATTGTGTCGCGCCAATTGACTCAACTTTCGGAGGCTGGAATAAATGATGTTATTATGACTACAGGTAAATTTGACTCTGTCTTAATTAAGTATTGCCAGAGCTTGAATTTGCCGATTCATTTTACGTTTGTCAATAACACTGAATATGAATCTACCAATTATATATACAGTATCTTTTTGGCAAAAGAATATTTGGATGATGATCTTATTCTTATGCATGGTGATTTGGTCTTTGAAAATGAGGTGTTTGATAAATTGATGGATTGCAAAAAATCATGCATGACTGTTTCATCCACAAAGCCTTTGCCTGAAAAGGATTTTAAAGCAGTGATTAAGAACGGGATTATTACATCCGTAGGAATTGAATTCTTTAACGATGCAATGGCGGCTCAACCTTTATACAAACTCCAAAAAGAAGATTGGAAAAAATGGTTAGATAAGATATGCGAATATTGTGAATCGGATAATAGAAAAGTATATGCAGAAAATGCATTAAATGAATTATGCGGAAAAGCAAATATATATCCTTTGGATGTGAGAAATCTTCTTTGTGGAGAAGTTGATAATGCTGAAGATTTATCTGTGATAAGTAAACAACTTGAAATGGTTGAGAACAGGACCGTTTATATGTCTTTCTCAACAGATGTGCTTCATGGTGGACACCTTGCAATAATCAAAAAAGCTGAAAGGCTTGGAAGGTTGATAATTGGAGTCCTTTCCGATGAAGCGGTAGCTTCTTATAAGCGTTTTCCTTTGGTACCTGCTTCCGAAAGGAAAATGATGTTTTCAAATATTAAGGGCATTTATAAAGTTGTCGATCAGAATAGTTTGTCATATAAGGATAATTTGCTTGATCTTAAGCCGGACTATGTTGTTCACGGAGACGATTGGCAACAAGGCTTTCAGAAAGATATTCGTGATGAGGTTGTTTCGGTTCTTGCCTCCTATGGGGGAAGATTGGTTGAGTATACATATTCTGAAGATCCTAAATATTTGGAGATTGATAATAGAGCAAAAGCTGGATTATCTCTTCCGGATGTTCGCAGAGGACGTTTGAAAAAGTTATTAGAGATAAAGGGCTTTGTGACGGCTCTTGAAGCACATAATGGACTTACTGGATTGATTGTTGAAAAAACGACCGTTTTCAAGGATGGAAATGCTCACCAATTTGATGCTATGTGGATTAGTTCTCTTTGTGATTCAACTGCAAAAGGAAAACCTGATATTGAACTTGTTGATATGACTAGTAGGTTTAGAACGGTTGATGAAATAATGGAGGTGACAACCAAACCGATTATTTTTGACGGAGATACCGGCGGAAAGCCTGAGCATTTTGCATACACAGTGAGATCTCTTGAGAGAATGGGCGTTTCAATGGTTATCATTGAAGATAAGACCGGATTAAAGAGAAACAGTTTGTTTGGTACTGAAGTAAAACAGACACAAGAGGATATAGAATCATTTTGCGAGAAAATACAAATTGGTAAAAAGGCTCAAAAAACAAGTGGTTTTATGATATGTGCACGAATAGAAAGCTTAATCCTTGAAAAAGGGATGGATGATGCTATTAAAAGGGCCAGGGCGTTTGTTGGGGCTGGTGCAGACGCAATAATGATTCATAGTCGAAAGAAAGACCCAGCCGAAATATTTGAGTTTTTACAATTATTTAGAGCAGATGATAAGGATACTCCGATTGTGCTTGTTCCTACTTCGTTTGATACGGTGTATGAGGATGAATTTAAAGAAAAGGGTGCTAATGTTGTGATTTATGCTAATCAGCTGACAAGAACTGGTTTTCCTGCTATGCAAGCCGCAGCAAAGAGTATTCTGGAAAATCGTCGTTCTAAAGAGTGTAACGAGAAGTGCATGAGTATCAAGGAAATAATCACTTTGATCCCGGAGGAATAAAAATGGACCAAAGAATACTTGCTGGGAATGATCAATATATAGAATTGAATAATTGGCTTTTTGGCAAGAAAACTATGGTTGTATGTGGGCGCTCGTTTTCTTCCTTTGGAAAAATAAAAAGTATAATTGATAATCATTCAGATATAGCTATTTTTAGTAATTATACGCCTAATCCCAAATATGAATCGGTTATTGAGGCTGTAGAAAAGTTTGAGCGTGAAAAATGTGATTCGATTATTGCTGTTGGTGGTGGATCGGCGATTGATGTTGCAAAATGTGTAAAACTGTTTGCACATATGGATAGAAAAACTGATTACCTTGAACAAGATATAACTGATCCCCAAATACCTTTTTTAGCAATTCCAACCACAGCTGGTACAGGCGCTGAGGCAACTAAATTTGCTGTGATATATGTTGATGGAAAAAAGCATTCTATCACAAGTGAATATGGCATTCCTGATACGGTGCTACTTGATCCGGATAATTTATCGAATCTTCCTCTTTACCAAAGGCAAACTACTATGATGGATGCTTTTGCTCATTCAATAGAGTCGATGTGGTCTATTAATAGCACTGAGGAAAGTAGGCGGTATAGTGTTCGGGCTTTGGAATTGATCAAGAATAATTACGGTGGGTATCTAAATAATTTCAGAGATGGGTGCTCGGGAATGCAGCAAGCTGCATATATTGCTGGAAAGGCAATTAATATTTCACAAACTACTGCTGGCCATGCCATGTGTTATATGATCACAAGTGTGTTTGGGTGTTCGCACGGCCATTCAGCAATGATGGTCAATAGAAAACTTTTTCCATGGATGGTTTCACATATCGATAATTGCATTGACCCAAGAGGAAAGAATTATCTTGAAGATATCTTTAGCTCGATTGCTAAAACACTGGGATGTGAGAACGTCAATGATGCTATTCAATATATCGATAATCTATTTTGTGAATTAAAGCTGGAAATACCGAAAGCTTCTGATTATCAACTGGATATTTTGACCGAATCAGTGAATCTTGAACGACTAAAGAATAATCCTATAAAACTAAATCAAGACGACATTAAGATACTATATAAACAAATATTAGGAGATTGATGATATGAATGCAAAGAGATTTATAAATATACTGGGCGCTGAATATTTTACGGGAGTTCCTGATTCTTTGCTACGTTCGCTCTGCGATTGCATCATAGATGTATATGGACTGGATCCATCACATCACGTTATTGCTGCTAATGAAGGAAATGCTGTTGCGCTTGCAGGAGGCTATTATCTTGCTACAGGCAAAACACCCGTTGTTTATATGCAGAATTCGGGAGAGGGCAATATTATTAATCCGTTGGCATCACTTTTGAATGAAAAAGTATACGCAATTCCATCAATCTTTGTGATTGGATGGAGGGCTGAACCGGGTATTCATGATGAACCTCAACACATATTTCAGGGTGAAGTAACGCTTAGGCTTTTGGATACTATGGATGTTCCATATTATGTTGTTGATGGAGACACAACCGAGGAAAGTCTTAAAAATGTTATGAAAGGTTTTTCAACTGTTCTGGATGAAGGGAGACAGGTTGCTTTTGTAATTAAGAAGAATGCTTTGACTAATGAAAATAAGGTGAAATATGAAAATAATTATACCCTGTCACGAGAGGCTGCTATCGAGGAAATTGTAAAACACTCAGGGGATTCGCCTGTGATTTCCACAACTGGAAAAACGTCTCGCGAATTATTTGAAATAAGAGAAAGAATGGGAATGTCCCATGAGAGCGATTTTCTGACAGTGGGTTCGATGGGACATGCTTCTTCTATTGCATTAAGCATTGCGGTTCAGAAGCCTAGCAAAAGGATTTGGTGCATTGATGGAGATGGCGCTGCTCTTATGCATATGGGTGCGATGGCTGTAATAGGTTCGCTTGCTCCCGATAATCTGATACATAATGTAATAAATAATGGGGCTCATGAATCGGTTGGTGGTATGCCAACTGCTATGCGCAATATAGATTTGACTGAAATAGCAAAATCGTGCGGCTATAAATACTGTTATCGTGTAGAGTCCTTAGAGGAATTGGACTCTGCGCTGGATATGATAGTTAAGACTAAAGAGTTGTCATTCGTGGAAATTGCTGCAAAAATAGGTTCAAGAGCCGATCTCGGACGTCCTACAATATCGCAGAAGGATAACAAAATTGCATTTATGAATCAACTTTCAAAATGATACTATTCCCCAAATGAGATATGAAAAAAGTTTCAGTTATTATTCCGGTATATAATAAAGTGGAATATTTGCGAGAGTGTTTGGACAGCGTGTTGTCACAGACACTTGATGATATAGAAGTCATATGTGTTGATGATGGATCAACCGATGGCTCATTGGAAATTTTATCCGAATATGTTAGAGGCGGCCACATTCGTCTTCTTGTGCAAGAAAATTCAGGCGCAGGAATGGCTCGAAATAATGGCATAGAAAATGCTGAAGGGGAATTTCTTTCATTTATTGATGCGGATGACACTTACTATGATAAAGAAGTATTAGAAAAGTTATATTATGCAGCAAAAAGAAATGAAGTAACTTTATGCGCCGGTGGATTGGAAATGTTTGATACTAACGGACGCAAATACCCTTATAAACTGAATTGCTATTCTAGGGAAGGGATATATCGCTACGATTCAGATACCAAGATATATGGGCAAACATCTTTTTTGTATTCTAAGGAATTACTGGATTCAAACGGTATACGTTACCCGAGCTATTGTCAATTTGAAGATCCCCCCTTTTTGCTTAAAGCGATAATTGCAGCCAAATGTTATTACGCAATAACCGATTACGTATATTGTTACAGAGTTGGGTACAAGAATAGAAGTACTTCCGAAAAAAAGGCAGTTGATATCCTTAGTGGAGTGCGTGATTGTTTTGAAATGGCCTCTCGTAATATGCTGTATAATTTATATAATGTTCAACTCAAAAATCTGCTTTTTGATCTTTTGGAATATTATTATTCGTATGCTATTTGTGGAAATGCTGAAATAATTGATTTGCTTGATTCGATTGGTGAATACTATAAGAAAATATCTTTGAATACTGATTTGCCGCTGGTTTATGACTATCAATCGTTTACAGCATATACTAATAATGTTCAAGAAACCATTCAGCGTATAAATTCTAGAAGAGTTATAGTATATGGCATCGGCAATACTGCCAGGAAGGCATTTGCTTCAGGTGTACTTAAAGTGGACAATGTGATTGGGTTTGCAAAATCTCAACTTGATGAGGATGATGAACTGTTTTTGAATCATACTGTGAGGTCAATATATGAATGCAATTCATCGGAATATGTTGTTGTATGTGCAAATGGAAAAAATCAAGATAATATGAAAAAAATATTAAACGATTGCGGATTTTCCGATTATTGCTGCATAGATAATAGTTTCATTATGATATGTAATGAATTAATAAAATAATGGTGGAGGGGTAATGGAAAAATTACAAATCATGCCAGAAGATAGGATATTAATATTGTCGCCTCATCCTGATGATGAATGTATAGGCTTGGGTGGGCTGTTGTCTATGTTTGCAGCACAAATTGATGTTTGGCTTTTGACTGATGGCAGATATGGGGGGCGTGAACCGTACGATCCAGCATTGCCTGGAATTCGAAAAAATGAGTTCGTTACAGAAATGGAGTACCTGGGCATTAAGAGTTACAAGTTCTTTGAAGTTGAGGATGGTACACTGAAACAGAATTGCAATTTACTTAATGATGAACCTATAAGTTTATATTCTATAATTTTTGTTCCACATAAGTATGAAGTTCATCCTGACCATAAGGCTTGCTATAAAATTTTAAAAAACGCACTAATTAATCAGGATATTAGTAATTTAACCGTGTTTCAATATGAGATTACAACGCCGATGCATGACATGACACACTATCTTGATATTACGGATAAAATGGGAATGAAAATAGATTGCATTCAGATGCATGCATCCCAAAGAGAACTGTTGGACTATTCACAAGCATCAAAAGCATTAAACACATTTCGTGCATGCATGAGAGGAAAGCCTCACTCGTTTTATGAAATGGTTTGTTATACGCCAATTGATAAAATAGTTAATGATAAGTAAAGGAAAAAATATGAAATGGAATAATATAGGTCATGAATATGATGACGTATTTGAAGAATATAAACGTGTTTTGGAAAAGCATAATAACAGGATTGTATTTTTTGGCGCTGGCAATTATGGAAAGAAGTGTTTGAGACGCTTGCATGCAGATTTTATTATCGATGCTTTTGTTGATAATGATAAAAGCAAAGAAGGCCAATATATTAATGAAATCAAGGTTATTTCATATGAAGAATACTTAAAATCTGATGGATATATAGTTATTACCGTTAAAAATCCTGAGAACAGGAAAGCACTAATTGAACAGCTACTATCTGATGGTAAAACCGAGAGTGATTTTGCTGAGTGGGATTTCTTTTTTGATAAGATTTATCCTGTCTTGTTGCTATACATGTATGAAAAAGTATATGTGCCGGTTGTGGAGTTGTCCTTGACCGAAAGGTGTACTTTGAAATGTAAGAAGTGTGCTCATGGTTGTGGTTATGTCCCTATGAATATGGCTGATATGGGTGTCGATGCTGCTGAGCAGAGCATCGATACACTTTTTAGACATTTAGATCGTGTCGGAAATTTTTACTTGATTGGAGGAGAAACATTATTGTATAAAAATCTTCCAATTGTTCTTGAATATGCTGGAAATACATATCGCGACCATATGGAGAATCTTATGGTATCCACAAATGGCACAATAATTCCTTCGGATGAAATATTGGAAATTGCCAAGCGCTTTAATGTTATGTTTAACGTATCGAATTATACAAAAGCGAATCCTAACTTGACGGAATTGCGAAATAAGGTGATCGATCGTATTGTAAGTTTTGGATGCAGATGTAATCAGTTTGAGCAAGACCGTGATTGGATGGATTATGGATTTGATTTTGTGGATAGAAAAGGAAATGTTGATGAGATGACTCGAGTTTTTGACGGCTGTGATACTTTGTGCCGCGAAATTAGAGGTAGTAGGTTCTACTATTGCATTCAAGCCAGAGCTGTTTCTGAAAATATGCATTTCAATGTTTCGGAAGATGATTATTTGGATTTGGATAAATTATCTGGTCTTGAGGGAAAACGTATCTTTTTTGAGTATGCTAACGGCTTTTCTGAAAAAGGATACATTGATATGTGTAATTATTGCAATGGCGCTGATTGTAAAGATTATATTATTCCTGCCGGAGAACAGATGCCGAGATGAGTGTTTACGTTATTGGAAAAGAGCCTGGAATTAGTATCGTTGCAAAATCATTGTATGACTCTGATGGACTTAGTGTGATTGCATGGGATGAGATATTTAGAAACTCATCTAATGGATTGATAATCAATAAGCAAGACACAGTAATTTTGGCATTTAATAACAAAAAAATGCAACAAGCAGTAAAAACATGGATTTTAGCGGAATTTTCTGTATGTGAAGATAATATTTTGGAGAAGGACACCATTGATTCTTTTGTTCTTCCGAGGATGAAGGTTGATAGAGTTTTCTCGGTTGAATCAAATTATAAAGGGCTTGTTTTGGGACTTTCTCATGCGAAGGTAGGAATTCTGCCCGAATTAGTTCCGATTCAGCTAGCTGATTTGACTGTGAGTGCGCAGGATATATTTTATAATTTTGAAACATTGGAGTATGCACAAAAAAAATATGGAGACAGACTTACTGAAATCCAATACACGATTTACGATGTGTTTGATTACACATACCTGAATTATGATTGCTCGTTAAGTAATAATGCTATTTCGTATTTTGAATGGGGAGGATTTGCTTCAGAACACAATTTTTCTAGAAATAAGAACGTTACGGTCAGTTATTTGGAAGCCCAAAAATCTATAATGACTAATTGCATAATTGATACACAAATTGACCTTGTTGAACGATTGTTTGATAGGAACAAATATATTAAGAATCAACTGGTTTGGGGTGAGGATGTAATGAATCGAAGATGGAAGCCCTGCTCAGAAGAACTTATTTCTGCATATGATGGTGATAATAGTCTGGTGTCTAAACGCTTTGAAAAAACAATTGAAGAGAATACAGTATATTTGAGAAAAACAATTGAGATGCTTTATCGGATAAATCCTAATATGAAGATATTTTTGATTATTTTCCCTCACTTGCCAATGGCGTGTAAAAAAATAAATGAAAAATATTCCCTTTGGAAAGATATGTTTTATTCGTATATGTCATCATTGGAAAATAAGTACAACGTAAATTTTTTGGATTTTAAGATTTGCGACGAATTTGATGACAAGTTGTATTTTGACGATTGCGAACATTTGAATTATTTTGGCGCAAGGAAGTTTACAACACTGCTAAATGACGTAATTAAATGGTGATCTGAGGAAGGAGTATGAAAACTATGAATGATCTTGGGAGTGTCACAATTTCTTATTTGACGGGAATATACGATAATGCTATATACGTTTCAAATGCAAAGAGTAATGGCTTGTATAAGATTGAAAATGACAAAATTGTTTATTTAGCAAATTTTCCTAAAGAAAAGAAAGATGCTGTTGGATTGCATGGGGTGTCAGCCGTATGGAATTCAGAGAAATGGTTTTTTCCAAATCTTGGCAAGCATCTTCATATATATGATGAAGCTCAAAACACTATAGTAGCATACGAACTGTGGCCTTGGTCAATGACAAACCGATCAACGACTTGCAAAGGGGTTATTGAATCAGATGAAGATTTTATTTTGATACCGGAAGATCTTCATCAAGATTCTTTGAAAATTGATAAGCGCACGAAGGAATTGCGGATTGATGATACAATAAAAAGATTACGTGCTGAATTGTCAAATGATGATATTGGTTTTGCTTCTGTATGTGATTGTGTTGATTCGACGTTGTTATATTTTAGAAATTCCCGCATTTTCTTTGAAATATTCAAAGATGGACAAATTCGTAGATGTGATATAGGAGAATGTGGAAGTATTAAATCTGTATGCTCATATGAAAGGCATAAATATTTTATAACTTCACGCGGAGTGTATGAAAAGGAAAAAGGTATATTTACAGAACTTGTTCCTTTCGAAAAAGAATATGAGAGCAGTGAGTTGATCAATTCAATCTGTGCTTCAGGCAAGATATTTGCTTTGACTAGTTTGAAAGACGAGATTGCTATAATCGATTTGGCTACCAAATCAATACATAATAAACATATTTCGATTGATGATTGTGGAATCAGTGATAATGTAAAGATATCAGGATGGTTTCATTTTTGGAATATGTACCTACACAAATGTGATGTTGTTATTGCACCGGTGAGTTCGAATAAAGAGGTGTGCATAAATACCGATACGTTGGAATTGAAATATAAAAACATGATTTGTACTGAAGATATATCGGAAAAATGTTCTGTTGTGAAATCCGAGCAAAATATATTGAAGGAGTACATAGATATGGTTAAGGAAATGTAGTTTTGAAAAAGATACTATATTGACTATAAATAGATTTGTTGAAAATATATTTAATTGGAATACATTTATGAATAATCAAAAAGAATTTGATGATAATAGAATGGTTTCCGATGTTGTTAATCGACTTCTTGGCTGTGAAGGAACAAAAGAATTGTCCGTTTATGGCAATCTTGATTGCATTGACAATGTTTTTTTTCCTTCTATACGGATTCACAAAGTTGATAACCTATTTAAATGTGTTTCCAGGTTTTGTCTTGTCATTGTTGATGATTCGTTGGATTTCAATGATTTTGTCAGATTTATGGGTTGTGGAAACCATACAATCATCCTTTTTGTAGAAAATAATCTTCATAGTGCTCATCAATATGCAGATTTATTAAATGATGTCACACTAAAGCAGAGCATTGCTGATGCAATGCTCTATGTGATTGACGATAAGTTATCATTTCAAACACCGTATGTGAAAAGTGATAGTTTTCGCGTTCTTGCAATACTTCATTTCTATAACGAAGAAGATGTTATTGGGCAAACTATCGATTATTTGTTGGATCAAGGATTATATGTTTATTTGGTTGACAATTGGTCCACTGATAATAGTTACTGCATTGCTGAAAAAAAACGTAATGATAATCCACAAAAGGTTTTTTTGGAACGATTTCCAGATGAACCGAGTGACAACTATATTTGGTACGATCAACTTCAAAAAACCGAGGAACTATCGAAATGTTTAGATTTTGACTGGTTTATTCATTATGATGCTGATGAGGTGAGAATGAGCCCTTGGCGTGGAGTTACTCTTCGCGATGCAATAGAGTATATTGATTCATTGGGTTATAACTGTATAGAGAATGTTGTTATTGATTTCAGAATCACGGATAAAGATGACCATATTTTTGGGAATGGAAAGTATTTTGAATTTAGGCATAAAGATAAACTGATTGATCAATTAAAAACATGGAAAAAATCTGAATTTATAGATTTAAAGTCTTCTGGCGGTCACCATGCGAAAATTACTTCTCCACACATATTTCCACTAAAATTTTTAAACAGGCATTATCCACTTAGGAGTTTGGAACAAGCATATAAAAAAGTATTCATAAATCGTTTGCCAAGGTTTAAGGTTGAAAGAGCATTAAGGGGATGGCATGGCCATTATGATTCCTACAAAGAACTAGAGGATTTTATTTTCGACAAAAATGAACTTCTGATTTGGGATGATACATCTATCTATGAATGGAATCTTTCTCTTTTTACTGAAAGCGGAATTGCAAAATATTCGAGTAAAAGAAATTGGGATATTCCGGCCCTGGAAAACAAAAAAATAATTTTGTACGGATCAGGAAAGGCGGGTAGATATTCATATCTGAAATTGGTGAGAAAAAATGAGATTGTTTTATGGGTAGACAAACAGTTCGATGTGTTGCCTTATATTTTCTGTGAAAAGATTAATGAACCTAAATGCATTGAATCTATGGACTTTGATTTCATTGTCCTCGCAGTAATATCTGAAAAAGCTATAAAAGAAATCCTTGAAATGATGAAACAGCTATCCATAGATATGGATAAGATATTGCTGGTACATGATGCTTAAGATGATTGTGAGATAAGAATATGAGTAGTAGAAATCTGGTTCTAGTTCATCTTGAAAGCCTTAATATGCTTAACTATAGGATGAATGCAGAGTTGTTTCCTTTTTTGCATAATCTTGAAAATAAATCTGTGTTTTTTTCTAACTACTATTCCAGTGCAACGTCCACTTTGATGGTCTTGTCTGACATTGCATATTCCGGTTACGTGAATGAAACATTCAGAACCATGAGATGGAAACGAGAAATCCCAAATGAACGAGATTCATGGTTGGATGATCTAAAATCAAAGGGGTACGAAACGGTCGTGTTAGATTATCCTCCAAATGGAAAAGATGCAATTTCAATGAATTGTAATGGCTTCCTTGGAAATGATGTGAATTTGATTGATTGTGATGCCGAGGATTTGTATCACGATTATATTGAATCAGTTCTGGGTGGTGATCATCCTTTTGTTCTTTGGCTGTGTAATTATTTAAGCCATGTCGATTTTAATCGCTATGCTTCCTCTGAAGAAAGCGGTATAGATAGATGGTATTCAGGATATAAGAAGTTGGATTTTGAAATCGAGTGGCTTTTCGGTAAACTTGCTGAATATTGTCTGCTTGAAAATACGACTGTTGTGCTGTATGGAGATCATGGTGATGATATTTATTCCCACGGCTTTCATGGCGGTTTGACTCATGCCATTGAACCGTATTCACAGTTGATTCATACACCATTTTATATCTGCGACAAAAGATTATTGCCTTCTGTAAAAAACAATATACTGAGTAGCATAGATATAGGTGTAATTGCATGTGAAATGTTGGAAACATCTGTTGATATAAATCACATTTTGCATTCTGTGAGCCGTAAATTTGTTTTTTCTCGTAATATGTTTGCGGCGCAAAGGGTCAAACCGCTTTCTTTTGAAAAAGCATACAGTATATGCGACGGGCAATATCTTATGATGGTTAATTCACGTGGACTGTCTATGTATGATATAAATATGGATCCGACTTGCCAAAACAATTTATTGAATTTGCTAGAAATTGATGATTCAGCTCGATATCTTAAATATCACTTTAGTAATATATATGATTCGAATTCGTATGGAAAACTATCTTTAAAAAAATTGGAGATGTTATCCGAGTTGCGCAATCAGGTAAAGTGTGTATATGAACTGGGGCAATGTGAGGAACGGTTTTCCGAGTTGAAATTTGATGTTGTTGATAGATGCGGATTTAACAAAATAACATTTGATAAACGAGATATAAAGTATGATACATTTGTAGATGATTTTACAGATAAAAGAATTGTTTTGTTTGGGGCTGGGGGATATGGCCAGTATTTTTATGAAAAATGGGCTGAAACCATAAATATTGTAGGCTGGCTCGATTCAGATGATGATTTACGACAACAATTGGCCGACACATATAATTATAGAATATTATCACCAAATGAAATTCAGAATATGTGTTTTGATTTGGTTTTTATAGCAGTATTAGATAGCGAGACTTATCAGTCAATATATAATTTTTTGTTAGACTTTGGAATTAGTAAATCTAAGATAATATAACTGTATGAGTGCTTCAATGAAAATTATAGCTATGTATTTGCCGCAATTTCATAGAATTCCTGAGAATGATGAGTGGTGGGGGGAAGGCTTCACAGAATGGACGGCAGTTAAGAATGCTGCATCATTATTTGAAGGGCATCTACAACCCAAAAAGCCATTAAATCAGAATTATTATAATTTAATGAATCGTTCTACGATGGAATGGCAGGCAGGATTGATGGAGAAGTATGGTGTTGATGGATTATGCTTCTATCATTATTGGTTTAAAGATGGAAGGAGGATTTTAGAAAAACCCGCTGAAAAGCTACTCGAGTGGAAAGATATTAATATACCATACTGTTTTTGCTGGGCAAATGAAACCTGGGCAAGATCCTGGAGTGGATTGTCAGGAATAAATGTTTGGGCTGACAAGTACGAAAAAAAGTCGGATAAGACAATATTATTAGAACAAAAATATGGTTCTCAAAATGATTGGATAGACCATTTTGAGTATTTGCTACAATTTTTCCGTGATGATCGTTATTTAAAAGTCGATGGTCGACCGATAATAATGCTATATAAATGTAGTATAATATCCCGACTGCCTGCGATGATAGATTGCTGGAGAAAACTAGCCAAACAAAACGGTTTTCCGGATTTGTTTGTGATTGGCGGTAATTCTGCGAGAGTTCCGTATGGGGTTTTAGACAGACGTATTATGAAAGAGCCCCAGACTGATTCGCATAAAGTCGAATGCAAAAAAATAAATGGTGTAGAAGTTAAAGAATACGACGATTTTTGGGATAGAATTCTTTCGGCGGATGAATCAGACCCTAATATGCTGTTTTCGTGTTTTGTGAATTATGATGATACACCCAGACGGGCTGAAAAAGGGTATGTTGTACGTGGCGGAAATCCCAAGAAGTTTGAACACTATTTATATGAATTGTTAATTAAGAATCATAGAAAGGGTAATTCATTAACCTTTGTTAATGCTTGGAATGAATGGGGCGAGGGTATGTATCTTGAACCCGATGAACAGTATGGATACGCATATCTAGAAAGCATTAGCAATGCTAAGCATCAATTTGAGTCAACTTCAATAATTGTAGAAAATACCCATAAACTAAATAAGAAAGTGAACAACTCAAAAGATACGATATATTTACATCTTTTGAGTAAGTGGATGCGTCTAAGGGAACGAGGTGTTAAGCTGTCGGAATATTTCATATGTAATGGATTTAGCAATATAGCTATTTATGGCTATGGCGTCTTTGCAGAACACTTGATTGAAGAACTGAAATGCAGTGGGATTACTGTGAAGTATGTAATTGATAAAAATTTGGTTGATGCATTCATTCCGACATATCGACCTGGAATTGATTGTTCTGATGTTGACGCTGTGATTGTTTGTTCGTTTTATTACTTTGAAGAGATATATTCAAACTTAAAGCAAAATTGCTGCGCTGAAATATTATCTATTGAAAATATAATTAATGAACTTGGTTGAGTGATGACTGTGGGGCAAATTAATTGATTAATACATATTATCAAACAAGAAAAGTAATTAAATACATATCTGAAATAATTAATAATCAAAAACCGGATCGAATTGTATGGCTTGGCTGCAGCCCTGGCTTTCCGTGCGTATATGATTATTTGGTTAATGAGGGCATAGAGGATATTCGTATCTTCGACAATGATTCAAATAAGCATGGGTGGAAAATAACTCCTGCTCAGAATCATATGCAAAAAGAAGTGTTTGTGGAACCATTTACTGTGTTGCCAAATATGGATACTTCGACGTTATTTTTCTGCGCTAATACACATTATGATGACTTTGTGAAACAGTTATCTGATTACGATGTGAATAAGGATAAAATAATAGATCTGAATTCTGTTTTGGATAAGTGGATGTGGGAAGCAGAGTGCGATAAGGTTTCTAACTTTCATCAAATTATAGGAAGAACACTACAGCTCGAACAATTAAAACTTTTAAAATGGTTCAAAAAGTTTTGTCATATAAATGGGCTTAATTGGTTTTTGGGTGAAGGAACATTATTGGGAGCAGTCAGACATAAAGGTTTTATTCCTTGGGATGATGATATTGACGTTTTTATGCCGTATGACGACTATTTAAAGTGCTTTCAATTGTTTCCTCAAAATGATGAATGCTATTTGTTGGATTGGCGTAATGAATGTAAATATCCTTTTCAGTTTGCAAAGGTTGTTGAGAAAAATACATATCAGATTCATTCTATGCCTTTTGGATATTTTACTTTGGGATGTTATATTGATGTTTTTCCTCTTGGAGGATACCCTTCTGAAAATGATAAAATTTCATCCAAATATCAGCGACACAGAGAACTTGATTATTTGTGGGATAGTTCACTGATTGCATCGGATATGTATGGAGATATAAATACTTCACTTAGAGAATCAATAACCAATGAAAAATATCAATTTTCGTTCTATGATTCAGATAGAGTCGGAACAATGCAACAGATAGCAGGAAATGCTTGGACTACAAGCTTTGAGGCCTTTTCAAATAGTGTGAATCTGCAATTTGAAGATGATTATTTTCCATGCCCTCAAGGATATGATGAGTTTTTGACCGCCAGATATGGTGATTATATGACCCCGCCACCTGCGAATAAGAGACGAATCCATTCATATCCCACCTATATCATTTGAAATGAGTTGTTTAGGGGGTATATTGTATGAAAATATCGATAATCGTACCTATATACAATGTCGAGAAATACATATATAAATGTTTAAAATCCATCCTCAATCAAACATTTGTAAATTGGGAAACAATTCTTGTTGATGATGGATCAACAGACGAATCGGCGTCCATATGTCAGGAGTTTACATCGATTGATACGCGCTTTCGTTATTTCAGGATTGTAAACAGCGGGCCTGGACCGGCAAGAAATTATGGGATTGAACATTCAACTGGAGAATGGATTACCTTTATTGATCCGGACGACTGGGTAAAAGACAACTACTTACAGAGGATGATTGCTGCACAGAATAATCATGACTCTGATATTGTTGTTTGTCAGTATTTAAGTACACGTTTGAATTCCGAGCAGATTGATGAATCTGCTGGATTTAGTAATTTGTCCGCTTTTTTATGCCCTCAAAGGAATTTTTTGGATTTGACTAATTTGACATTTATGTCATGGGGAAAACTTTTTCGCGCTGAACTTTTGCTGTCTGAAGGGGTGGATGTTTTTCCTGATCTTTTGCTTTGCGAAGATTATGCATGCCTTCCTTATTATTTTGCAAAAGCTAAATCAATTGAAGTGATTTCTGATCAACTGTATGTTTGGAGAAAACGTACAGGATCTCAAACCCATCAATTTGAAAGAATTCAAGACCGAATAATGTCTATGCAATTGCTTGTGGAAAGGTTCAAAAGAGGCGGCATATTTGAACAAAACAAAGAGGAACTTGGATATTTTCTTTGGCGAAAAGCCCAAAACAACAATCGAATAATCAATAAATTGATACATAGTCTTCAAGAGGATTTTGAAGTTAAACAGCAGTTGTTCTTTCGTGATTATGGATATGATGCCAATATGAAATTAAAGTGTTTAGTGTTTGGCGGATATACTGCCTATACGGTAGCAAAGATAATTGAACGAAAGCGTTCGGACGAGGAACTGCAGGATTATTATGGATTCAGTAGCATATATTCGTTGATAGGCCGAAAAGCATCTTTAGCTAAACCAATCTCTGCGGGTGCGGTAAATAAGTTCAGAGAGAAAAACATTGCTAATGAACTGTCTGTAAGGTTCATGCAGCTTAATAAAGCGGATGTCTGCGATTGCGATTATCTGTTGATTGATTTTTCTGAAGAACGATTTGACATAGCAGTCGATACGGAAAACAATCCTTTTACTTTGAGTGATGCTTTTTTGGAGTGTGAGCTTAACAAACAAATAAAGTATAGTACGATAAATCGTTTGGACGAAGACTTTATGGATGCTTGGAAGTCTTCATGTAATAAATTCGCAGATTATATAAAATTACTATTCAATCCTAAACGTATAATTCTTATTCGAAGTAAATTGACGGAGTTTTTTGGAGCGGATGCTAAAGAAAACTATTATGAAGATATTGAGACTATCCGGCGAATCAATGAATTGCTCGACTTGTATTATGATTATTTCGAGGAACTGATTCCTGAAATGATTGTGATTCGAGATTTGGAGCAAATGAATGAGTTTTATACTGATAGTTCATTTAAGCACGGTGTAAAACCGTGGCATCTTAATAAGCTTGCATATAATAAAATTGCTGAGATGGTGAGAAAAAAAATATTTTTTAGCATGATAGCCAGCAATAGAGAGGACGACTTAAATGTTTAAACAATTCAATTTCTTGTCAGATATTCTTTGCAGAGTTGCTGAAGCGGCAAAAAAAAATAATACAAATAAGATCAGATGGGTTGGAGCTCATGCCGGAATACCTTTATTGAGAAGCGAGCTTGCAAAGTGTGGCATCGATGACTTTAAGGTAATGGATAATAATGTTGCATTTCATGGAGAATCCATTCCTGTCTTCGACGATTTCCTTGGGTTGAAAAAACTAACAATAGAAAAAGTGTCTTATGATGTTGTAAACGAATCAGATGCGATTTTCTTGCTATGTAATACACATGGGAAGGAGATTACTGAACAATTGGTAGGGCTTGGCGTTGACTCAGAGCGGGTGATTGATTTATATGACATGCAGACTGAGTGGATGAATGAGGTCGTGCTTCCGGCAACAAACGGATTGCATCTTTTGACAGGACGTGAACTTCAACTTTGGGAACTGGCAATACTTAAGGAATTCAAACGGTTTTGCAATGAGCATAATCTGAGATATTATCTGGCTGCAGGGTCTCTCCTGGGAGCCGTGAGGCATAAGGGCTTCATTCCATGGGATGATGATATTGATATATTTATGCCCTATGAAGATTATAGAAAACTTGTTGAGATTTATCCGGATAATGATAGATACCAGCTTCTTGACTGGACAAAGGATTCAGATTATAGGTTTCAGTTCCCTAAACTGATTGACAACAGTACTTATCTTGTTCATAAGTGTATTTTTGGATATTGCATAATGGGATGTTGTATCGATGTATTTCCACTTGTGGGTTTTCCGAATGGAAAAGAAGAGATTGAAAGGAAGCATTTGTTGCATGATAATAATGCCATGGAATGGCGAAGCTATGCAGCTTTGATGAACACTGATCGTGATAGAAGCATTACGGGGAGAGAGCGCATTGTAGCATCAAATACTGAATATTCTTTTTATTCTTCGGATAGGATCGGAGAAATTCAGAATGTTGCATTTACACCTTGGACCGTAAGCAAGGAGTGCTTTGCTGAGCCAAAGGAAATGCTATTTGAGGACGATTATTTTAGTGTGCCTTCAAATCCTGAAGAATATCTGATCAACCATTATGGTAAGGATTACATGCAGCTTCCTCCCGAGGAGAAGAGACGGATGCACCCTTATCCCACATGGGTGCTGTAAATGCTGATTGGATGCCGAATTAATTATTTATGTCGATAAAGATTTTTGAAAATACCGATGAATTATTGAAGGAATATTCACACGTTTATCTTTTAGGGAAAGGTCTTAACCTTTCCATGCTTTCAAGTGTGGCTGAATTCTCTGGAAAGAATATGCTGTTCCTTGTCCCTTCTGATTGCTATCCCGAAGATGATGTAAAAGCACTCAACGAATATCGTATGATTTCTGCTGAAGAAACAAAGAACATTCTGGATCTTTACCGTACGTATGAATTCTCGGATAAGTTTCATTTTCTTTCTTCTCCTTCTGATCAGAACTATGGCTCTTTAATGAATTATGTTCGCAACGGAATACTCACAGAAGAAGAGGGTTATGCAGCAATGCTGAAACAGTGAAGCAATGGAACAGGCAAAATACAATGAGATGTCAGAAAAACTGAATAGTCTTATTGAAGATGGCAGACTTTCCGGAAAGAGGATACTGCTGTTTGGCCATTGCAATGCAACGGAAGAACTGGCAGATCTGCTGATGTCACGTGGGTTTACTGTTGAAGCCATTCTTGATAATAATGCCTCGAAACATGGAATGAGCTATAAAGACATTCCGGTAATCTTTCCCGCTGAATTTGTTGACGGTCAAACCGATGATTCTATCGTGTTCATAGTGACCAGATTCTACGAGGCGATGAACCGTCAGTTGAGAGAACTGGGCTTTGACGGGGATGTGATCAAGCTCGTTGATTATAATACCTACGCTGACTATTCGCTTTCTGACGAAACAGTGAATAGGATGAAGACCAGAGTGCATCATGGTGAGGAATTGACCGGATGCCTGAATGACATGTATGATCATCCGTTTAAAGTGTTCTGCCCTTTCAATGCATTGGGAGATATTTATATAATGATGTCTTACTGGGAATCCTATGCGTCGAAAAGAGGAATAAAAAAGCCGGTTTTCTGTGTGCTTGGGAAGGTTCTTTCCGGAATTATTCGGATGTTTGGTGATTATTCCGTCGAGGTATATCCACAGAGGGATTTGGATTCTATGATCCAGTATGCAATCTATTCACAGGATGAGACTTCGTTCATTGCTCATCAGGACAGGCCTTATGTAGTAGATCTTCACAAAGCGCTTTCTTTTAAGAGGATCACGCTTGAAGAAATGTATTGCTGTGGTGTATTTGGACTTCCTCGTGATACTGTACCTTCGGTTCCTGCATATGGCTTGAAAGAATATGATGGAAATATAGAGATTCCGAAAGGGAAGTCAGTTGTTTTTTCTCCGTATGCTAAATCGGTGACAGCTATTGATGAACAGATTTGGGAAGATGCAGTTTTGCATTATTCAAATCTTGGATATAAGTGTTTTACCAATGTTGTGGGTGATGAAAAACCAATCAACGGATCAGAGCCACTGGATGTTCCACTTGCAGAGATGGTTTCCGTTCTAGAGAAGGCGGGATGCTTTATTGGCATCAGAAGCGGACTTTGCGATGTGATAAGAAGTGCTAAATGCAAGAAGATCGCGCTGTATCCGGATTACAATTACAGTGATACAAAGTGGAAGGCAATAGACATATACTCAATTGAAGGTTTTGATAATATCGCGCTGGAGGCCGGAGACACATGGGAGACGATAAAAGCAAAGATTCAGTGATGATGTCCACTCTTCCGAAGACATGGATCTTTGACCTGGATGGGACACTTCTTAAACATAACGGATATAAGATCGACGGTATGGATTCTGTTCTTCCTGGAGTGTTGGAGTATCTTGCTTCCATACCGGATGAAGACAGGATTGTGATCCTCACATCCAGAACTGATGAGTACAGGGATATGACACTTTCTTTTTTGGAAGATAATGGTATTCGTTATGACGATATCATCTTTAACATTCCTTTTGGAGAAAGAATCGTTGTCAATGACCGAAAGCCATCCGGAATTGATATGGCCTATGCCATGAATCTGGACAGGGATGAGTTTTTTCTGCCAGAGATAGAAAGAGCTACTTAATTCTTCACACACCGTTTGCTCTTGAATATGAAAGGAGGATGCGGGAGTTATGGCTGAAGTTAGACTGATAGGTAATTTAAAGGGTATCCTTTATTACATTGATACTCCTCTGCTGGACTTTGAGATAAAGAATCGGGAGCTTATAAAGGCGGAGGATCTGAGCGGTGGCAGATTTTATCCTTGGGAACTTGCGAAGCTCGGAGTATCTTACGGAAGCTTCAATCGGTTCTTTCAGCGCCGGACCATGAGGGAAGGCTGCATGTTCTACAGGGAACATCTGCGGGCGCTTGGCATGGATAAGATGGATTTTGACCTGTACATCCGTAAGAACAACGGAAATAATCATCTGGATAATTACTGGGTGAAGTTCGACGACGGAGGCGCCCGGTGTTTTGCGGATCTCTGATACATTTTCCGAAAGAAAGCTTTAACCAATTTTATAAGCAACCCCAAAGCAACCCTGAACGGTTGCTTTGGGGTTGCTTTTATGATATTCTTTTTTCACAGAGGTTATCGCCATGAAAAAAGAGCATGACAGTGAAAATGAGATAATCAGGGGGAATGTGACTTATAAGACCATCCGTGGTGCCAGGAGGATGTATCTGCAATGGTATGAAGACGGTAAAAAGATCAGCAAATACGTCAGGAAAGCTGATGAGGACAAGGTTCTTGGCCTTATAGCCCTGAGGAAGAGGCAGGAGGCAAAAAAGGGCCTCTATGATTATGACGGGATGCGATCCGAATCCGGGATGGTGTCGGAATTACTTTTGCTGCAGCAATATGAAACGAGAGTTGTAGCCGGGGATGAACTTCGGAGGATGTGCAGTGCCACATGGGAATTCGGAAGGAGGGACTGCTGCTCCGAACTTAGTAAATATCTGAGATCCGATGCGGATGGCAAGGTGTGTATAGTATATGGGCTCAGAAGAACCGGCAAGACATTCATGATCCGTCAGGCTATCGGTGATCTTCCGCTTGAGAAGTCAGTATATATTAAGATACAATCCTCCGATGAAATGTCCATGCTTAACCGCGATCTTATGAAATTGTCTTCGGAAGGAATTTCCTATGTGTTTATAGATGAGATCACGCTTATGTCGGATTTCATAGATTCGGCATCACTGCTTTCAGACATATATGCATCCTCCGGAATGAAGATAGTATTGTCGGGAACGGATTCACTTGGATTTTCTCTTTCGCTTGATGATGAATTATATGACAGGGCTGTCATGATACATACAACATTCATTCCGTTCAGGGAGTATTCAAGGCTGCTTGGCATCGATGATGTTGATGAGTATATTCGCTACGGCGGGACGTTTCGCGTTGGGGAATTGAGCTTTGATGACGAGGACCTTATTGATGAGAAAGCTTCCTTTGCCGATGATGAAACTGTCAGAAGATACATTGACACATCGATTGCAAGGAATATCCAGCATAGTCTTGCGGGCTACAAGGCTGCTGGACATTTCAGACATCTTGCCGATCTTTATGAAGCAGGAGAACTTACAAATGCGATAAACCGTCTCATAGAAGATATGAATCACCGGTTCCTGGTATCCGTTCTCACAAGGGATTTCATATCCCATGATCTCGGCTCTGCCGGGCAGATAGAGAGAAAGAGAGCTGCGGCTAAGGGAAAGGAAGGCATTCTTGACCGGATAGACACGAAAGAGATTCTTGATAAACTGATGAATATACTTGATATCAGGAATAAAGAGGAACTGTCAGTTGACATTTCTGCTGATCATGTCAATGAGATCAGACAGTATCTGTTCATGCTGGATCTTATAGTAAATGTTCCTTCCGAAACAATAGACAGTGCCGGCAAAATAGAAAGGATAGTTTTTTCACAGCCCGGTCTTAGATATTGTCAGGCACAGGCATTGGTTTATTCTCTGATGGGAAGCGATGATTTCCTGAAGTATCCTGCCGCAGAGAGGAAGGAAGTCATAGATCTTCTGCTGGAAGAAGTCAGGGGAAGGATGCTGGAAGAGATGATCCTGCTTGAGACCGTAAAGGTTCTGCCTCGGGGAAAGAGGGCATTCAGGCTTGAATTTGAAGCCGGCGAGTTTGACATGGTGATCTTTGATGAAAATGAGCTTAATTGTGAGATCTATAAGATAAAACACAGCAGCAAGGCAGACAAAAAGCAGTGCAGGCATCTGCTGGACAAGGATAAATGTTCAAAGGCAGAATTCCGATACGGTAACATCTCCGGCAAATATGTTCTTTACAATGGCGAAGATAAGAATGCTTTCGGGGTCGGTTATCTTAACATCACGGAATATCTGAAACACCTAGGCAGGGAAAAGGTTTTTTAACCTCGCTTAGCCAGATTTTGCTAAAAAATCATCAATTTCTGATTGATTTACGTGATAAATGATAATAAAATATTTGAGGATTTTAATCGATTAAGTGATACATGTATACCCGGAGGCATATATGGCTAAGGAAGTTAAAACAATCGGTGTTCTTACAAGCGGCGGCGATGCGCCCGGAATGAACGCAGCTATCAGAAGCGTTGTGCGTGTTGCACTTGCAAGAGGACTTAAGGTAAAAGGAATCAAGCGTGGATATCAGGGTCTTCTTTCCGAAGAGATCTTTGACATGCAGGCACATGACGTGTCCGACATCATTCAGCGAGGCGGTACCATCCTCGGAACCGCAAGATGTCTTGAGTTCAAGACTCCCGAGGGACAGCAGAAGGGTGCTGACATCTGCCGTAAGCACGGCATCGACGGAATAGTAGTCATCGGAGGAGACGGATCATACAGAGGAGCTCAGGCTCTTTCCAGACTCGGAATCAACACCATCGGCCTTCCCGGCACCATCGACCTTGACATTTCCTGCACCGATTACACCATAGGCTTTGACACAGCTGTCAATACCGCTATGGAAGCTATCGATAAGGTTAAGGATACTTCCTCATCTCATGAGAGATGCTCGATCATCGAGGTTATGGGACGTAATGCCGGATATATCGCTCTCTGGTGCGGAATCGCAAACGGTGCAGAGGATATCCTTCTTCCCGAGAAGTATGATTTCGACGAGCAGAAGATCATCAACAACATCATCCTGAGCCGTAAGAAGGGCAAGTCACATCACCTTATCATTAACGCTGAGGGCATCGGACATTCCGCATCCATGGCAAGACGTATCGAGGCAGCTACCGGAATCGAGACCAGAGCTACGATCCTCGGATACATGCAGCGCGGCGGATCACCCACTGCCAAGGACAGATACTATGCTTCGATCATGGGAGCAAGAGCCGTTGATATCCTCATCGCCGGCAAGACAAACAGGGTTGTCGGTTACAGAGGCGGCCAGTTCATGGATGTCGACATCGAGGAAGGTCTTGCAATGACCAAGAATATCGATGAGTACGAATATGAGGTCTCCAGACTTCTTTGATCTGTCATATGGAAATGAGTTTAAAGGAATGGCTGTCATCGCGGCCATTCCTTTTTTGCTGATTGCAATAGATCCTTTGCCGTTCTAATATATAAAAGTGAGTATTACAATACCCGGCACACATAAGCTTTGTGAGAGACATTTGGCGGAGACTTATGTTCCGGATTGTTAAAAGGAGAGAATTCTTATGAAAATAGGTTTCATCGGACTCGGCAACATGGGCGGTGCCATAATAGGGGGCATCATCGGAAGCGGGCTTTTTAAGCCTGAAGACATAATCGGCTTTGATAAGTCACTTGAGATGGCAGCTGCTGCCAGGGACAAGTTCCATATAAACATTGCGAAGGATAATCGCGATCTTGTAAAGCACGTAGACATTCTCGTGCTTGCGGTCAAGCCTGTTTTTGCCAAGGAAGTCATCACCGAGATCGAGAAGGATACGAATGAGAAGACTCTCATCATCAGCATCATGGCAGGAAAGACCATTGATTTCCTTGAGAAGGCATTCGGTTCATCCAAGGCGAAGATCGTCAGGACCATGCCCAACACTCCGGCGCTTGTCGGTGAAGGATGCAGTGCCATCAGCGTAAATGCTAATGTCTCCGAGGATGAGAAGGAACTTGCTCTCAAGATATTCAATTCTTTTGGAAAGGCCTCGCTTGTTCCCGAAAGGCTCATGGATGCGGTTGTTGCGGTAAGCGGTTCTTCACCCGCATTCGTATTCATCTTCATCGAGGCTCTTGCCGATGCTGCTGTTGAAGCGGGCATGCCCAGAAAGCAGGCATATATGTTCGCTGCACAGTCCGTTCTCGGAAGTGCCAAGCTCATGCTCGATACGGGACGTCTTCCCGCAGATCTCAAGGACATGGTCTGCTCGCCCGGCGGAACGACCATCGAAGGCGTAAGGGTCCTTGAAGAAAAGGGCTTCAGGGCTGCTATAATGGATGCTGCAAAGGCTGTCTGGGAGAAATCCGCTAAGCTCTGATATGATAACAATCTCTTCAGCATCAAATGCAAAAATAAAAAAGATATCGCTCTATACATCCAGGGCCTCAGCCAGAAAAGAAGACGGGGTCTTCATTGCCGAGGGAACGAAGCTTGTTGTTGAAGCACCTTTGCCTCTTCTCAGGGAATTGTATGTTTCTGAAAGCTGCCTGGATTCTCTGGACAAAGAATCCGGAAGGCTCGGTGATTCGTTCCTTCGCATTACGCGGGAATTACCTGAAGATGCCGTGATAAAGCTTCCGGATCATCTGTTTGAGAAGATCTCCACGATGAAGAGTCCCCAGGGGATGATGGCGCTTATGAATGTGCCTTCATATACTTTTGATGATGTCATCAGAGGGGTGGAAGATTCACTCCCGGATTCTGCTCGGACAGGAGCTCCTCTGGTTCTTGTTCTCGAGGATATCCAGGATCCCGGCAATGTCGGGACGATCTTTAGGACCGCAGAGGCAGCAGGCGTCACGGGCATCATTCTTTCGGAAGCTTGTGCCGATCCGCTTGGCCCGAAAGTTGTAAGGTCCGCAATGGGAGCGGCTTTCAGGATGCCTTTCATCATTGCACGCGATATGCCGGAGACAGTCCGCATGCTGGAGGAAAAAAGAATAACCTGCTACGCCGCCAGGCTTGATGAATCTTCGGAATATGATAAATGTGATCTGACGGGCCCCAGCGCTCTTCTTATAGGAAATGAAGGTAACGGACTTTCCGCGGATATCACAAAGGCTGCATCACGAGGGATATTCATTCCCATGAGTGGCAGGACCGAAAGTCTCAATGCTGCGATCTCCGCATCGATACTTGCATACGAAGCCAGAAGACAGAGGAATTCAAAATGACTAAGGAAGAAAAACAGCTCCTGGAAATGGCAAAGGTTTTTCATATGTCGAAGATCAGGATATTCAAGTACATTATCCTGCCTTCCCTTTTCAGAAAAAAGTGAACGGGGGGACGGTTCCTCCGTTCACTCTAAGGAATTGCTATGACTATTGAAGTGGAAAAAATAAGTTTCATATCCGAAGGACGCAGTGTTCTTAAGGATATCTCATGGGAGGTATCCTCCGATGATACATGGCTTCTTACGGGCGAAGCGGGATCCGGCAAGACCGCGCTTTTGTCGATCATGCTGGGACTTTTGAAGCCCTCGGAGGGAAGAGTACGTCTTCTCGGGGATTATAAATACGACAGGGTAAATGCCGGGATGGTCTTTCAGGAGGACCGCCTTTTCGAGGACATGAGCGCTGCGGAGAATGTCGCGATCGTTCGTGAAGTCACATCACCTGCCGTTGCGGCTGAAGAGCTGGAAAAGCTGATGCCTTCGGAACTTGTTAACATTCCCGTCAGGGATCTCGATCCCGTTAACAGACGTATCACCGCCATAGTCAGGGCGACATCCGTTCCGTCCGACATCCTCATGATGGACGAGCCTTTCAGGGGCATGGATGATGAACTGAGAAAGAAAGTCTACATATATGTCAAGCAGGTTGCGGGACATAAGGGCATCATCATCGCACAGCGCACTGCCGAGGGACTTCCACCCCTGAGGACACTGAACCTGTCCGCCCCCTGACTTTGACCGGGCATCGGTTTTTGCACATCTGACGGTCTTTTTGTCAAGTTGACATAAATATTCTCTTTTGTTATCATACTTTGGCCGTAACATTTTTGTAATAATTGGTGATTTTTGGCCATTGTATGAGAAAAACTTTTCCCTGCAAAATAATACCGGCGCTGGTTCTCTGTGGCATGTGTCTCATGTCACGGCGTTTTTGCATGTCTGTTTGTGCAGGCCCTTTGGATGATGCCAGGGGCGGAGCATCAGGCGTTCTCAATTCGCATAATGCGTCTGAGGTCATAGACAATACCATTGATGAACTTAATATTGATTTTACCGAGGAAGTGGAAGACACCGACCTTGTGATGGTGGACATCAGGAATTACGTAAATGTCAGAAGCGAGGCTACCGTAGATTCCACCAAGATGGGTGTTCTTTACAAGGACTGCGGCGGAACGCTTCTTGAACTTGGAGATGAATGGTCGCTTATCCGCTCCGGCCAGCTGATCGGCTGGGTGGAGAATCAGTATCTTCTTTTCGGAGAAGATGCGGAGGAGATGGCGGCGGATGTGGGCATCACGCTAGCAGTGGTAAATGTTCCTTCCTTGAGGATCCATTCCGACATGTCTCTGGACAGTGAAGTACTGACCGTGGTTCCTCTTAACGAGATCATGGAGGTCGTTGATCAGTCCGATTCCGGCTGGGTGTATGTTGATTATTGCGACGTGGACGGATACGTCGTGGACGAGTTTGTCGACATATCCTTTGAAGTAGATGCCGGAGAGACAATGGAGCAGATAAGAGCCAGGGAGGCTGCTGAGGCTGAGGCAAGGCGCCACCAGAACTATGGTGCTTACATGACTGGCGCTGATGATCTTCTGCTTCTTGCAGCACTGATCCAGTGTGAAGCCGGAGGAGAGCCCTATGAGGGCCAGGTTGCCGTCGGTGCCGTGGTCATGAACAGAGTCCGTTCCGCAGCATATCCTAACACTATCCATGGCGTTATCTATGCATCGGGACAGTTCACTCCTGCTATGAGCGGAAGAGTCAATCAGGTGTACAATTCGGGTGCTATCCGCGAAAGCTGCATCATGGCTGCACAGGAGGCCTTGAACGGTGTTTCCAACGTGGGAGACTTCACACACTTCAGAACTAACAACGGTGCGCATACGGGTATAGCGATCGGCAATCATATCTTCTATTGATCGCATGCGTCAAAGTACCGTCATATCTTACGAACATATAGTGAAAACGGCTTCGGTTTTATAACCGGAGCCGTATTATTTTTGGAGAAAGTATGATATCATAAATATATATTTGCATTTTCTGTCATTAATAAGGAGCGTCAGCGTGAAAAGAGGAGGAATGATATGAGTTCACAGGTTGTTTTCTGGCTCGTGATCGTCGCTGCGTGTGCGATCGTCGAACTGCTGACAATGGGACTGACCAGCATATGGTTTGCCTGCGGTGCACTGGTCTCTGCTCTGGTCGCCCTGCCCTGCAAGCTGTTCTGGGTGCAGATGCTGGTTTTTCTTGCAGTGAGCATATGCCTGCTGGTCTTCACCAAGCCCGTAGCACTCAAATATTTCAACAAAGGAAGGCTTAAGACCAATGCCGAGAGTCTTATCGGTCATAGAGCGATCGTCGTGTCCGAGATAGATAACATTAAGGCCATCGGTGAGGTCACCGTTAATGGCTTTGACTGGAGCGCAAGGACAGAGACGGAAGGCGTTGTGATCCCCGAGAAAGCCGTTGTTGTCATCAAGAGGATTGAGGGCGTCAAGCTGATCGTTGATCTCGATGATTCTCTTAAAGGCGTCATACCTCTGGAAAGATCCGATGCACTGCTCGATCCGGAAGTCATAGAAGAGCAGGAAGATTAAAAAAGTTTGATGAACTTATCATCCAATCATAAATCATAGGTAAAAAGGAGAATAAAAATGGGTGAAGGATTAATGACTGTTGTTGTTTTTCTTGTGATCTTGTTCCTCGTAGTTTTCGTCAGCTGTATCAAGGTTGTTCCTCAGGCCAATGCGTTCATAGTGGAAAGACTCGGAGCATATCAGTCAACATGGTCCGTCGGACTTCACATCAAGCTTCCTTTCTTTGACCGCGTGGCAAGAAGAGTCAACCTCAAGGAGCAGGTTGCTGACTTCCCTCCTCAGCCCGTTATTACCAAGGATAACGTTACAATGAGGATCGATACCGTTGTCTTCTATCAGATAACCGATCCCAAGCTTTATGCATACGGTGTTGAGAATCCCATGCAGGCTATCGAGAATCTTACCGCCACCACTCTTCGTAACATCATCGGTGATCTCGAACTCGATGAGACGCTTACTTCCCGTGAGACCATCAATACCAAGATGAGAGCTACTCTCGATGTTGCAACCGATCCCTGGGGCATCAAGGTCAACCGTGTAGAACTCAAGAACATCATCCCTCCCGCAGAGATCCAGAATGCGATGGAGAAGCAGATGAAGGCAGAGCGTGAGAGACGTGAAGCTGTCACAAGAGCAGAGGGTGACAAGAAGGCAAGGATCCTCGAGGCAGAAGGTAACAAGGAATCGGCAATCCTCAATGCAGAGGCTGAAAAGCAGGCAATGATCCTTCACGCTGATGCTCACAAGCAGAAGATGATCCTCGAGGCAGAAGGTCAGGCAGAAGCGATCCTCAAGGTCCAGCAGGCTAATGCAGACGGTCTCAAGCTCCTTAAGGAAGCAGAGGCAGACGGTGCCGTTCTCAAGCTCAAGAGTCTCGAGGCGTTCGAGAAGGTTGCGGACGGACAGGCTACCACGATCCTTCTTCCTGCAGATCTTCAGGGAATCGCAAGCATGGGCGTTGCACTTGAGCAGGGACTTAAGAGCTCACGTGATGCCAAGCCCGGTGTGAAAAAGCCCGAGGAATGTGTTGAACCTCATAACGGATATGAGGATTGTCCTCAGTAAAGAATAGGTGTTTTATCATGGTGAATTTAAAAGGACGAGACATACTTAAGATGTCTGATCTGACAAGCGAGGAGGTTACATACATCCTTGATCTTGCGGCAGACTTAAAGGATAAAAAGAAAAGCGGCATTTCTGTTGCAGATCGTCATCCGGGCAAGAACATCGCCCTGATATTCGAAAAGACCAGCACCAGGACAAGGTGCTCTTTCGAAGTGGCAGCTCATGATCTCGGCATGCATGTGACATATCTGGATCCCGAAGGATCCCAGATCGGATGGAAGGAATCCATTGCCGATACCGCGCGCGTGCTTGCAGGAATGTTTGACGGCATCGAATACAGAGGCTTTGAGCAGTCCATAGTCGAAGAACTTGCATATTATTCCAAGGTTCCCGTATGGAACGGACTTACCAATGAGTCCCACCCTACGCAGATGTTTGCCGATCTTCTTACTATCAGGGAGCATTTCGGACACCTTGACGGCCTTACCCTCTGCTATATGGGTGATGCAAGGCTTAATACAGGAAACTCTCTCATGGTTGCATGCGCACTTGTCGGAATGAACTGTGTGATCTGTGCACCGGAGAAGTATCAGCCCGCTGCGGAGATTGTCGAAAAGGCAAGAGAGATAGCAGCCGGAACAGGATGCGAGATCGTCATCACAGACGTTCCCCAGGCAGCATCCAAGGGTGCGGATATCATTTATACCGATGTGTGGGTATCTCTTGGCGAGCCGGAGGATGTATGGAAGGAAAGGATCGCAGACCTGTCTGCGTACCGCGTTGATAAGTCAGTCATGGATAATGCCGGTGAAGGTGCGATCTTCATGCACTGCCTGCCTTCATTCCATGACCTGGGCACCAGGATTGGAAGAGAGATCTTCGAAAAGTACGGCTTAAGTGAGATGGAAGTTACAGACGAAGTATTCGAATCTCCGAACTCATTTGTCTTCGTTGAAGCCGAGAACAGGATGCATACTATCAAGGCCATAATGGATGCCACTCTGTAAATAATGAAAGCAAAGATCCTAGAGCTCCTGCGCCGGAAGGGTGATTATGTATCCGGCCAGGAGCTTTGTACAATTTTACAAGTATCAAGGACCGCTGTATGGAAGGCCATGCAGTCCCTGCAAAAAGAGGGATACCGGATAGAGGCGGTGCGAAACCGGGGCTACAGACTGGTCGAGGACGTGCCCTGCAGTGACGCATCTACTGAAGCAAACAGCCTTAAGCCTGCTCCGGACATTTACTCGAAAAATGAGATCCTCAGCAGACTGAGTGAAGAGTCCGGTGTCAGCAGTGTCGTCTTTCTGGATACGGTTGATTCCACCAATTCGGAATGCGTAAGGCGTTACGAGGCGGGAGCTGCTCCGGGGCTTTTGGTTGCAAGTGATGATCAGAGTCTTGGAAGAGGCAGAAGAGGCAGGACATGGATCTCACCTCCCGGATGCAATGTTTATTTTTCTTTTTTGTGCAGGCCTGATGTAAAGCCGGAGAAGGCACCGATGCTGACTCTCCTCATGGCACTTGCTGTCTGCATGGGAATGGAGAAGATAAGATACGGTGAGGTTCTTCGCACAAGCGGAAGGCAGAAGAAGACCGTAAGGGATCAGGCGTCTCCGATGATCAAATGGCCCAATGACATCGTGATCTCAGGCAGAAAATGCTGCGGTATGCTGACTGAGATGAGCTGTGAACCCGATTACATCAGGCATGTCGTGATCGGCGTTGGCATCAATGTAAGACACCATGGTTTCGATCCTTCGATCGCAGATACCGCCATATCACTTGATGATGCCTTGGGGCTTTCCGTCAAAAGGAGTCTTCTTGTTGCGGAGATCATGAATGAATTCGGTCCTCTTCTTAAGCGCTTTGAGAAAGAAGGTAATCTTGGATTCATCAGGAACGCATATCTCGACAGGCTTGCCAACGCCGGAAAGACGGTAAGAGTGCTTGATCCTGCCGGGGAGTATGAAGGAAGGGCAAGAGGAATAAGCGAAACGGGTGAGCTTTTAGTGGAGCTTGAAGACGGGAGCATCCGGGAAGTCAATTCCGGAGAGGTTTCCGTAAGAGGAATATACGGATATGTCTGAGAAAATCGACAATGTGAACATCACAGAAGAAGATGAAGGAATGGACGGAGGAAGGATGGTGCTGTGCGGCGCCAATTCCTATGACAGGAAGTATTATTTCAACAAGAAGTTTGAAAAGCTTCCCGATTCCATTCAGAAGGAACTGCATATAATATGTGTTCTTTTCACCGAAGAGGTGGGAGGGATATTTACGATCAGCTTCGAGGAGGACGGAGAGATCTGCCTTGACGTCAGGACCGATGAAAGCGACATCACTTATGATGAAGTGTCCGCGGGTCTGATGATCGGTCAGATAAGGTCAAACAGGACGGAGCTTTTTGAATCGCTTACGGCTTTTTACAGAGTGATGATCCTGCACGAAGATCCGTCGGAAGTACTCGGGGAAGAGATTAAGCTAAGTTGAAGATCGGTAACATAGAACTGAAGAATGATTACATACTCGGGCCTATGGCCGGAGTGACGGATACGGCATTCAGGATCATATGCTCGGAACTCGGAGCGGGACTTGTGTGTGCGGAGATGGTAAGTGCCAAGGCCATTTCTTATCATAACAAAAACACAGTCTCAATGCTCCGCACGGAAAGCACGGAACATCCCGTCAGCATGCAGCTGTTCGGATCGGAGCCTGACATTCTCGGCGAGGTAACGGCCACGCTACAGGATGAGGCATTCGAGATAATAGATTTTAACATGGGGTGTCCTGTTCCAAAGGTAGCCGGTAACGGAGAAGGCTCCGCACTCATGAAAGATCCCGAACTTGCCGGAAGGATACTGAAGGCAATGGTTGAGAACTCCCCGAAAAAGCCCGTTACCGTCAAGATCCGAAAAGGGTGGGACGCCGGGAGCGTAAATGCCGTTGAAGTGGCTAAGATTGCCGAGGCAGCAGGCGTGAGTGCGATTGCCGTTCACGCCCGTACCAGAAGCCAGTATTATTCGGGGGAAGCCGACTGGGATATCATCAGACAGGTTAAGGAAGCTGTGAAGATCCCCGTCATAGGAAACGGAGACGTGAACAGCCCTGAGGATGCACGCCGCATGATGGAAGAGACCGGATGCGACGGAGTGATGATCGCCCGTGCGACAAGGGGCAATCCATGGATATTCAGACAGATCGATGACTATATGTCCGGAAGAGAGATCTATGTTCCGGATAATGAAGAAAAGAGACGCGTTGCAAGAAGACACGGTGAACTTCTCATGAAGTATAAGGGCGAATATACCGCGGTCAGGGAAATGAGAGCACATCTTGCCTGGTATACGCACGGAATGCCGGGTGCTTCAAAACTAAGAGGAAGAGTGTCACAGCTTCTTTCGATGGATGATCTGTTTAATGCGATTGAGGAGATCTTTCCCGCATGAAGGTTCTTTTTTACAGATATAACAGCATATGCGAACCTGATTTCATCGATGCCTTTAAGAAGATCGGACTTGAAGTGTCCGAGATGACGGTTGAGATGTACCGCAAGGATATACCCGGTGAGGAGAGAGTCAGACTGCTTCTTGAAAGGATAGTCAAGGATCAGCCTCTCTTTGTTTTTTCCATCGATTATTTTCCGTTCATCTCAATGGTGTGTGAGAGAGTCGGAATCATCTATGCCGCGCTTTCCGTTGACTGTCCCGTTGCGGAGATTTATTCGAAAGACATATCTGATAAATGCAACAGGGTGTTTCTCTTTGACCGCATCCAGCATGAGAGCGTGCAGGACTTTAATCCCGGTAATATCAGATACATGCCGCTCGGAGCAGCTGTTGATAGACTTGATAAGCTTCCTTTTCCGGACGAGTACAGATACGGTGTCAGCTTCATAGGATCCACGTACGAAGAAAAGGACAGATATCTGATGCTCGTTAAGAGCGGAAGACTGAGGGGTGTGGCGCTTGAGCGTCTTGAAATGATCATAAGCCGGCAGGTAAATAAACCGGGGCTTGACTTGATAGAGCAGATGATCACGGATGCCGACATAGAAGCACTTAAGGCGGCTGATCCCGAATTCTACTCCTGCGAAGATTCCGCGATCGACATGGACAGATATGTCGCGATAAATAATTACATCGGAAATCATCTGACATACCTCGACAGGAAAAGGATACTGAACCGTCTGGCAAGTGAACTTCCGTCAGGAACGGTCCATCTGTTCACGAGGTCTTCTGCGAAGGGACTTTCACCTGATCTGGTGATCCATGACGGAGTCGATACCCTGACTCAGATGCCCGAAGTGTTCAGGTCATCGAAGATCAACCTCAACCTGACTTCGCGCACGATCCGTTGCGGACTTCCGCAGAGGATATGGGACATCCTCGGATGCAGGGCCTTTTGCCTGACGGACTCTACACCTGCGATGGACACTCTTTTACAGGACGGACGTGACCTTAAGACTTTTGATTCATATGATTCTCTTCATGATGCGGTTTTGCACTGTCTCGAGAATGATGAAGAAAGAGAAGAGATCGCGATCACCGGTTTTGAAAACGTTGCCGCTTCACATACGGTTTTGCACAGAGCTCTGGAGATAGTGAAGATAATCCTGTCAGAAAAACTGGCATAGGATTAACTGTAACATTAACGAAATAACATGCTTTTCAGTTCACTGCTTTTTATCATGGTCTTTCTGCCGGTTGTCTTTTTCGGCAGCAGGATCCTTCGGAAAAATAAATATGTGAATGTGTTCCTGCTTCTTGCCAGCCTGTTTTTCTATGCCTGGGGGGAGCCGGTTTATGTACTGCTCATGCTCTCGTCCATAATAGTCAACTATTTTGCGGGATTATTGATGGACCGGCAAAAAAAGAGAGCAAAGCTTATCCTTGTTCTGGACATCATCTTTAATCTGGGACTGCTCGGATTCTTCAAGTATGCTTCTTTCGGAACGGTGGTTCTGGTCAGTTATCTCCATGTGAGTATGGAGCCCTGGGTCATCCCGCTTCCGATCGGCATTTCGTTTTTCACGTTCCAGATAATGTCCTATATCATAGACCTGTACAGGGGAAAGTTTCCTGTCCAGAAAAATATCGTGAACCTTGCTCTTTATATCTCGTTCTTCCCCCAGCTCATCGCAGGCCCCATAGTCAGATACGAGGATATCAACGATCAGCTGGAAAACAGGACTGTGACGATCGAAAAGTCCACGGAAGGCATCAGGAGATTCATTCTCGGGCTCGGCAAGAAGGTGATCATCGCCAATACCGTCGCTGAGGCTGCGGACCGCATATATGCCCTTGATCCGGGCACGCTCTCCGCCGCACCTGTATGGATCGCATCAATCCTCTATACCCTTCAGATCTATTATGATTTTTCCGGATATTCGGACATGGCCATCGGGCTTGGCAAGATGTTCGGATTCGAGTTCCTGGAGAACTTCAATTATCCTTACATGTCGAGATCGATCACTGAGTTCTGGAGAAGATGGCACATCTCTCTGGGAACATGGTTCAGGGAGTATCTGTATATTCCGCTGGGTGGCAACAGGAAGGGCAAGGCAAGGAGCTATGTGAACCTGATGATCGTCTTCTTCCTGACCGGATTCTGGCACGGAGCGGGATTTACCTTTATTTTCTGGGGAGTCTATCACGGCCTTTTCAGGGTGATCGAAAGACTCGGCTTTTCGAAGATACTGGAAAAGTGCAAGCCTCTAGCGTGGATATATACTTTCTTTGTTGTGAATCTCGGCTGGGTGTTCTTCCGGGTTGGGGGACTTAAGAATGCTTTTGTCATGGTCTCGAAGATGTTTAACCCCACACTTCCGGGACTTTATTCCGTCGGTGAGCTGGTATCGCACAGATGCATGCTTGCTGCCGTGCTGGGAATCCTCGGATGCGGACTGATCCAGCAGATCCCCGAAAAGGTGCCGGCCATCGGGAAAGCAGTAAGAAACCCTGTGGTGCAGTACCTGTGGTGCGCACTTATCTTCGGTATCAGCATAATGCTTCTTGCAAGCAATACATATAACCCGTTCATATACTTCAGATTCTGATGCGAGTAATGGATAAAACTATCGGAAAGAATCAACTGAATATAAGACTCCTGTTTGTGCATCTCAGCTTCTGGGGATTCATTCTGGGACTTCCGGTTCTGTACATGATCCTCGGGCCCAGGATCGACACGGTTAATTACGAGAACAGGAATCTGGCCGAAAAGCCTGTATTTTCCGTATCGGACATCGACTCATATCCGTCTGATTACGAGGATTACTACAATGATAATTTCCCGTTCAGGTCCAAACTGATAACTCTCAACAGCAGGATCTCCTATCAGGTATTCGGTGAGGGGATCGGAAGCGCGATAGTGGGCCGGGACGGATGGCTGTTCTACAATGCCGACCTCATCGGCGACGGAAGAACTCTTGAGCAGTTCAAGGGAGCAAGGCTTTTTACCGAAGAAGAACTGCAGTCCGCCGCAGCCAGTCTGGAGGCTACTGCTGAGTGGTGCGCGGAGCACGACTGTGAATTCGTCCTCATGATCGCTCCCAACAAAGAGAGAATGTATGCCGAGTTCATGCCGGAAAGCTACCAAAGCTCAAGGGTAAGTTCATATTGCGGTACCGATCAGCTTGTGGATTACCTGAGGGATAATACGGACATAAGAGTCGTATGGGCTTATGAGGATCTGGCTGAATATAAGGAGATGCACCCCGAAAGACCTCTTTATTACAGACTTGATACCCACTGGAACCAGCTGGGAGGATATATCGGTTCGAGGGCACTTCTCAGGGAGCTCGGGATAGATGTGCCGTCTGCCGATGAAAAGGTGACACACGAGCAGGAACTCGAGATCGGCGACCTCACCATGATCATGAACCTCGGGGCGAGCGACCTGTTTTCGGATACAGACTATTCGTTTGAGGGATATCCTGCAGCAGGGATGCAGATCAATTCCTATGATCCCGCGGGCATCATAATGTATTCCATGCCTGACGCCGATCCCCGTAACGTGATGATATACAGGGATTCGTTCTGCCTTAACATGAACCTGTTCCTCGGGGAGCATTTCGCAAGGATCAGCATGATCGCCAAGGATTGCTGGGACCCCGCACTTCTTGAGGCGGATCATCCGGATGTGCTGGTATATGAGCTTACCGAGAGGTTTGTCGAGAATCTGGTGGACGAGCATATCCAGCCGTGATGACCGGAAAAAGACGCGTACCGGTGGCGGAAAACAGGGAAAAGGGCTTCAAATTGTTAAATAACAGTCGTATTCATAAAATAATTTTATTATTTTTGAAAAATAGACTAATATTTTAATAAGTGGATGCCGATGAAGATAATAGAAAAGTATCTTCAGCGATTGCTATCGCCGGAGAATATGCACGTTTATTATATTTGAAACCGTAAACCCTAAGGATGATAAGGAGAACATCCGAAATATCACATGGAGGTGATCAAAATGTCAATCGAACCTATCAACAGCATTATGAGCCTGCAGCAGCAGACTTATACTCCTGCGCCGAAGCCGGTTCAGCCTGTCAGCTCTTCGGAGATTTCCCAGCAGCCTGACACTGCTGCATCACCGCTTGAGGACATCGCTGTAGTGGCAGCTCCCGGAGAGAAGGGCAATTCCGACAACTCCGAGAATCCCAATCAGGATAACCAGCAGGCGAACAGCGAGCAGATCAGGAAGGCCGTGGAACAGCTCAAGAAGGGGCAGTTGGAGAATTCAGAGGCTGTTTTCGGTTTCCATGAAGAGACCAACAGAGTCACGATCAAGATCGTTGACAAGCAGACCAAAGAAGTCATCAAGGAGCTCCCTCCCGAGAAGACCCTCGACATGATCGCGAAGGTCTGGGAGATCGCAGGACTCTTTGTCAATGAGAAGAGATAAGGAGGGATAATATGGCTGACAAGATCAGAATGAGCGGACTTATATCCGGACTCGATACCGATGCCGTCATAGAAGCCCTCACATCCACCAAAAAACAGAAGGTCACCGACGCCAAGAACGATCAGAAGAAGCTTGGATGGAAGCAGACCATATGGGAAGGCATCAATACCAATCTTAAGGGCCTGTTCCAGAGCAATCTCTCCAGCATGAGATTCTCCAATGCTTACAATAAGATGGCGACCAAGGTCTCCGATTCGAGCGTTGCAAGCGTTGTCACGGGTGACGGTGCTGTTAAGGCTACCCAGAAGCTTAAGGTTGAGTCTCTTGCCAAGACCGCTTATCTAACCGGTAAGGATCTTAACGGCGACAGCAAGGACAAGACCTATACCGCATCCAGCAAGCTTTCGGATCTGGGTTTTGAAGGCACGGATACCATCAATATCAATATAGGCGGCAAGAATAAGGGTTCTCTTGAAGTTAATGAGAATACCACCATAAGTGATGTGCTCACATCCCTTAAGAAGGCCGGTCTCAATGCTTCATTTGATGCCGATACCCAGAGATTCTTCATCAATGCCAAGTCCACCGGCGAGGCAAGTGATTTCAAACTTACAGATGGCGGATCGGGTGCTCTTGCAGCTCTCGGACTTGCGGTTGCTACCGAAGATGAGATGAAGGCCGACGACTTCGACCAGACCCAGTATGCAACGAAGATCGACGGAAGCAGCGCAGTGATATATCTGAACGGTGCGAAGTTTACTTCCGATTCGAATACCTTCAAGATCAACGGTCTGACCATCACGGCTCATGACGAGACGAAGGACAGGGAGATTACCCTTACCACGGATACCGACACGAGCGGCATCTACAGCATGGTCAAGGACATGCTCACCCAGTACAACAAGGTCATCAACGATATCGACAAGTACTACACTGCCGATCCTGCGAGAAAGTACACGATGCTTACCGACGAAGAGCGGGAAGCAATGAATGAGAAGGATGTCGAAGAGTACGAGAATAAGATCAAATCCGGACTTCTCAGGAGTGACTCGAACCTTTCAAGCCTTCGCAATCTTCTGACAGCATCTACTTCGATCGGTGTTCAGATTGGCGGCAAGACTTATCATTTGTCCGATTTCGGCATCGGAACAGGAAGTTATTTCGATACTGCCGACAACGAGAAGCATGCGCTTCATATCGACGGTGACAAGGATGATGCCAAGTTCAAGGATAAGACCGACAAGCTCTCGGCAATGATAGCGTCCAATCCTGAAGCAGTCGAGGAATTCTTCAAGCAGTTTTCACAGGAACTATACAAGAAGCTTGACGGTGTCTCTAAGTCTGTTGACGGACGCAGGAGCTATGGCAACTTCTACGACGACAAGAAGATGAAGAGCGACTACGACGGTTACAAGACCACCATCAAGGAACTCGAAGAGAAGGCTAACGATTACGAGGACAAGCTATACAGACAGTACGCCGCAATGGAAAAGACACTCTCTGCAATGCAGTCGAAGAGCAATGCCCTTGCCGGACTTCTCGGTATTCAACAATAATAACGATTAGGGAGAATCAGGGGATATGGCTTTACCCAGCGCCTACCAACAATATGCGAATAATAAAGTAATGACTTCCTCTCCTGCGGAGCTGACACTTATGCTCTATGAGGGTGCGATCAAGTTCATAAACATCGCCCTCGGTGCGATCGAGGAGAAGGACGTTCAGAAGGCTCATACCTATATTCTTAAGGCAGAGCATATCATCGATTACCTGAGACAGACGCTTGACATGAAATACGCCGTGGCACAGGATTTCGAGAATATCTATTCCTATCTGTCCCAGAGGCTCATAGAGGCAAACCTCAAGAAGGATCCTGACATACTTCAGGAAGTCAATACCCATCTTCATTCGGTAAGGGATACCTGGAAGGAAGTCATGAGGAAGAACGGCATAACCTGGAGAATGTGATGGGAGACGGCATGGCTGAATATTTGCAACTTTTGGAAGAATCCCTGGTCAGAAAGATATCGGTCCTGGACAGGATCGGTGAGTTCAACTTAAAGCAGCGCGAACTGTTCACGGTCATCTCGGAGACCCCCGACCTTGACAAATTCGATTCCTATATTGAAGAGAAGGACAAACTGATAGAGGAACTGAATTCTCTGGATGACGGTTTTGAATCTCTTTATGCGAGAGTTGCCGATGAACTGAAAACCGATAAGGAAAGCAATGCTCCGATGATCCGGAAGCTTCAGGATCTTATCAGGGAAGTCACCGACAAGAGTTCCACCCTTCAGGCTCAGGAAGCCGAGAATAAGAGGCTGATGGAAGAGTATTTCAAGAAGGCCAAGGATGGGATAGGCAAAGGAAGGACATCGCTGAACGCAGCCTACAGTTATTATCAGGTACAGCGTGGTGTCAGCGCACCCGAATCTTTATACCTTGATTCCAAGCAGTAAGACACAGTAAGACAGGAAAAAGAACGGAGGGACGGTTCCTCCGTTCTTTTATTTTGCAGTGAACCTGGGGGCCGGTGTTTCACACAGTAAGGTCTGCTATCATCACGGGCTTGCCCTGAGTAGCGAATGCGGGCACGAAGGGAGATGAGCTTCCATAGTATGCATCAAATCCTTTGGTAATACTGTCTGCATCTGAAGGGATATATTCCGTGCTGAGGATTCTGACGGTCTCTTCCGAACTGACAGCATTGTCAAGTGTTCTGAAGAATTCTTCTGACAGATCTGTATTTATCCGTTTCCACTCATCCCTGTCAGAGGGATAGAGTGCAATCGATACGTTGGTGTCCGGGCTTGCGTTTCTGAAAGTCACAAGCCTGGCCTCGATGCTTTTTAAGAAGATGTCCGGATGCTCTGCCATTTCGCTTATGCCTATGCCAAAGAGCATCTTCTTTTTTCTGCCTGCCGTTGCCTTCCCGATATCTGTGGCTGCCGGTCTGCCGGTCAAAGTGGCACACGGATCCTTCTCAGGAACCGTACGTATCTTTTCTTCCCAGACAGCCTTTGTTTTTTCTCCCGCAAAGCTTGTGAGAGCATTTATGTAATGTGATCTTATATTTTCGGACTGGACATAGGTGATGTCCGAATATATCACTCCGGGTGCGGTGACATAGCTTCCGAGGTTATGAATGTCGTTTCTGTCCTCAGCGGAAAATTCCGAGGTCTTTCCGATGGGAACATATATGAGCTCATCAGTGTGTTTTATGAGCTCTGAGGCATAGCATGCAGCCGGTACCGTCAGCACGGGATTTTCTCCGTCATAGGGATTCTGGATGTAGATTCTCTCAGGCGAATGAAGGGCAAGATCATAAAGCTCCCGGTCCCGCAAGTCTGATGCATCAAGTGAATAAAACTGTCTCTCATTGGGAGCGGAAGCGGTGCGGCCTTTTCCGTCTGCATCCGGCTGTCCGCTTTCATCAGCCTGTCCGCCGGCATCCTGCATTATGTTTCCGTATACGTCCCTGAACATGAGAGAAACGGAAATGACGGACACGTCAGTTTCTTCCCTTCTTTTCTCTTCAAGATAAAATGGCACGAGGCTTTTCCATTCGGACGGTCCTGTTGTTATAAAGAGCGTCTCTTTCCTGTTGAGAATATTGCTTGCGGCGGAAGACCTTACTTCTCCCAGGGCTTCTTTCAGCCTGCATGAATCTATCGGTATTCCTGACCCAGCCAGGCCATTATAACTTTCTGTCAGAACGGCACAGTATTTTTCAAGTGTTCCTACAAATGCCTTTGCGGGTGCGGATTCCGCACCTTTTACATTTTCGGTGAGAGTTCCGAGATCTTCGCACAGCTCAAGGCTGCCTCCGAAGAGCCCTTCCAGATCTTCCCATCTTTCCTCCGAGACGGCTTCATCTATCGCACTGAGGTATTCCTCGAGTCCGCCGATGCATTCGGAAGCGATGGCTTTAAGAGAATCTGCTTTATCCGCAACAGGCCTTGCAAGCATCTTTTCGTCAAAAGTAAATGCCGGATAGGGTTTTCCGAGTATCCGTTCCATTTCTTTTTTCTGTGATTCAAAATAGGGATAATCATGGCCGTCCCATACTTTTCGTATCACATTGTATTTTCCGTATTTTTTCCTGAGGATCCTGTCATATGATGCAGGAACCGGAATCGTCGTATCTTCGAAAGGAAGCCTTACGGTCTTTTCATATAAGGATGCAGGTTCACCGGAAGAAGCACCGTGCTTGATGACCCAGGGGAAGATCTGTCCCAGCTTGCCTGAAGCATCCGGCTTTACGCGGGACATCTGAAGTTCGGCAAGCCTGTAGAGTGCAACAGCCGTGTCACGTTCATTTGAACCGGTGTTGATGTGGAAGCCGTATCTTGAACAGAACTGACCTGTCTTTTCGGAGCAGGTCTTTTTATCGATGGTGCCTGATATGATGCCGTCGGCAACCGCAAGGATCTCCAGGATCTCTTTATCCCTTTTTTCCTCTTCAGAGGGATCATCATACAGGTAATCCTTGATGAAGATGTCGACTCCGGCAAGCCAGGGGAAATTGTAATGTTCATTAAGATATGCCGGCTCGAAGCACATCTGCCTGTTGTTAACGACTCTTGCGAGGAAGAGCCAGTGGTTTTCGTGCCTTTCATAATCATGGATGTCGTAATTGGAGGGAAGTTCCGAGTCCGCGACTTCCCGGAATCTGTCATAATCGTCTCGCTTCATGCATATGTCGAGATCGTCGTCCCATGGAATGAAGCCTCCGTGCCTTACGGCCCCCAGGAGAGTTCCCCAGTCCGCGTAATATGTGATATTATATTTAGTACAGATGCGGTCTATCTCTGCGAGCACGTCAAGAGTAGAGGCCCAGGCTGCCTTTATGGACGTGGGTATGTAGAAACCGTTTCTGATCTCATCTTTGAAAAAACTGATGGAATGCTTCAATGTGTGACCTCTGAAATATGCGTATTTAGACGCCTTTTAGGCATATTATATCCTTTTTCAGGGGTTTTCTGAAGAAATTTAAAAAAAGTATAAAGTATTTGGATCATCGTCCGATATAATGAGTGTAAGCGGGAAGGAACACAAAAACCGCTGAACATGGAAAAGATAAATTAAGTTAATGTCCCGCAAAAGGGACGCGGGACACACTCAAGGAGGATATTATTATGGTAGTTCAGCACAATCTTACAGCAATGAATTCAAACAGAATGCTCGGCCTAACTCAGTCAGCTCTGACCAAGTCCACCGAGAAACTTTCTTCAGGTTATAAGATCAACCGTGCAGGCGATAACGCTGCAGGTCTTGCAATTTCCGAGAAGATGAGACGTCAGGTAAGAGGTCTCACCCAGGCATCCACCAACGCACAGGACGGTATCTCCGCAGTGCAGACAGCAGAAGGTGCACTCAACGAAGTACACGACATGCTGCAGAGAATGAACGAGCTCGCTGTACAGGCTGCTAACGACACCAATATGTCAACCGACAGAAAGTACATCCAGGAAGAGCTCAACGCACTCGTCGCTGAGATCAGCCGTGTATCCACCACCACCACTTTCAACGAGCAGTGCCTGCTCAACGGCAAGTTCAAGAACAAGAAGCTTCAGGTTGGATCAGAGCATGGCGTAGATCAGGTCATCTCTATCTCCATCTCCGCTATGAGCGCTAAGGGACTCGGACTTACCAAGGCTACCATCAAGGTAAGCACCCACGACGGAGCACAGGATGCCATCAATGCTATCAAGAGCGCTATGACCAAGGTCAGCACTCAGAGAGCTAAGCTTGGTGCAATACAGAACAGACTTGAGCACACCATCGCTAACCTCGACAACGTTGTTGAAAATACCACAGCAGCTGAGTCTCGTATCCGTGATACCGACATGGCTTCCGAAATGGTTAAGTATTCGAACAGGAACATCCTCCAGCAGGCCGGCCAGTCGATGCTTGCACAGGCTAACCAGAGCAACCAGGGAGTTCTCAGTCTCCTCGGATAATCCGGAAGCACAACTTAAGATCATCAAAGAGGAGACCTCAGGGTCTCCTCTTTTCATTAACAGCTGCATGGGTGATCCGGAATAGCATCCGATCAGGTGCGTTTCAGACCCGGATCCGGCGATAACTTAATCGTAATATGGACGAAGTCCCTAAAAATATAAAAATCATTTGGCAAAATTTTTTGAAAAAAGTACTTAACTTTTTGGAGAGGGCTCCGATATAATAAGTGTAAGGCAACAGAAAACATTCGGATGAGCGCGGATCCGAGAGTTTCGAAGCCGAAACACTATCAGTAAACAGCCGCAGGGAAGCGGCATCACACATTTCAAGGAGGAAATAATATGGTAGTACAACACAATCTTACAGCAATGAACTCTAACAGAATGCTTGGTCTTACTCAGTCCAGCCTTTCCAAGTCTACTGAGAAGCTGTCTTCCGGTTACAAGATCAACCGTGCAGGCGACAACGCTGCAGGTCTTGCAATTTCCGAGAAGATGAGACGTCAGGTCAGAGGTCTGACCCAGGCATCTACCAACGCACAGGACGGCGTTTCCGCAGTACAGACAGCAGAAGGTGCACTCAACGAAGTACACGACATGCTGCAGAGAATGAACGAGCTCGCTGTTCAGGCTGCTAACGACACCAATATGTCAACCGATAGAAAGTATATCCAGGAAGAGCTTAACGCACTCGTCGCTGAGATCAGCCGCGTAGCTACTACTACTACTTTCAACGAGCAGTGCCTGCTCAACGGCAAGTTCAAGAACAAGAAGCTCCAGGTTGGATCAGAGCATGGCGTAGATCAGGTTATCTCTATCTCCATCTCCGCTATGAGCGCTAAGGGACTTGGACTTACCAAGACCAGCGTCAAGGTCAGCACCCACGAGGTAGCTCAGGATGCCATCAATGCTATCAAGAGCGCTATGACCAAGGTCAGCACTCAGAGAGCTAAGCTCGGTGCGATCCAGAACAGACTTGAGCACACCATCGCTAACCTCGACAACGTTGTTGAGAATACCACAGCAGCTGAGTCCCGTATCCGTGATACCGACATGGCAGCTGAAATGGTTAAGTATTCCAACAGGAATATCCTTCAGCAGGCAGGTCAGGCAATGCTTGCTCAGGCTAACCAGAGCAACCAGGGCGTTCTCAGCCTTCTCGGATAATATCCGGTACTGCAGAACAAATGTAGTTCACGCGCAAAAGAGAGGAGACCGAAAGGTCTCCTCTTTTTGGTGTGTAAGTATTATGTATTGTCAGATATGGTATTATTTTCTGCTTACATCAGATATCCGATCGCATCGTATATGAATCTCTGCTGGTCTTCAAATCCGTACTGATGAACGGTATTCTTCCACTGTCTCGGCTTCATGTAATTGCCGTACATCGTCCTGAGCACGGCATCGAAATCCTTCGGAACCTTTATCGTGATGTTCTCAAAAGGCAGATCGATGGTCTGGGAGAAGGTTCCTCTGGGGAATACGTGCTTCGGAAGAAAATAGTGATTTCTGTAAACCGTGACTTTTTCGGTTTTCTTTCCCTTATATGCGGAGGAAAGCCTGTCGAACTGTCTCATCAGGTTTATGTGGAACATCTCATCTTCGGGAAGAGAGCAGTGACATGAGCTTTCGATTATCCTGATCATCTCGGCTCTTTCGAGCAAGTCGTCCCTTGTGGCATTTTCAATGTCATCGTCTATCGTCAGGATCCTGGCGATCAGTGTCAGCGCATCGCAGATCCCGCCGTCCATCTCATCATCATCCGGGACATTGTCAATGGGATATACGTCCACCCCGATGATATAAGGACATCCGTGGTATTTCTGCAGGAATTCGGGATCCATGTTCGGGTCGAGCGTATTGTTGATCCTCAGAATGTCGAGCCCCTTCACGTCCTCTTCACAGGGGTCCATGACATTATATCCCTCGGGAAGGTCCTCAAAGCAGCTTTTTCTGAAAATCTCATAGTCGCTTCTGGGCATTCCGATGTCGATGTCGTCATCCCAGGGGATGAATCCTTTATGTCTTACGGCTCCGAGCAGGGTTCCGTACAGCGCGCAGTAATGGAGATGACGTGCCTCTATGGCCCGGATCACTTCGCTCAGAGTTTCGACCGAAGCAGCCCATGCTTTCTTGGTGGTCTCACTGATCAGCGTCTCTCCGCGCATTTCTGCCTTGAAATATTCATAAGAAAAATCCATTTGGTCCTCCTGGAGAATAGGGTGTCAGATCATGAAGCTGACATATTTTACTTACATAATTTTATCCGAAATGATGAGCCTCTACAAGTGCGGAAAAAGCTGATGATAAGTGGCGGTGCAAAGCCGCGGGGCAGGGTGCCGGTACGGATAAAACCGGTATTTTTATGGGTATTTTGTTAAAAATTTATCATCCATCATATGCATTTTTCACAAAAGAATATATGAACTTTTTATGTCTAAAAAGTGAAAATTTCATTTACAAGAAAACGTATTATTGATAAACTTGAGTCACAGGAATGGTAGTATACAAGTGTATCATCCCCTGAAAACCAGCAGCAGAGAGGAAAAAATGGAAGTATATCCCAAGTTCCCGAAGGAAACTGCAAGAGATTATGCGATGAGAGTCCTTAAGGGAAATATCATCTCGCTTGACTTAAAGCCCGGCACTTCGATCTCTGAAAATGAGCTTGCGGCCGAACTCGGAATATCGAGAACTCCCGTCAGGGAAGCAATCATCGAACTGGGCAAGGCATATTTGATAGAGATATATCCTCAGAGAGGAAGCTTTGTATCCCTGATAGACCCCAAGATGGTTGAAGAGGCAAGATTCCTCAGAAGGGTGACGGACACTGCGGTCATCGAAGAAGCATGTGACCAGGCGGATGATGAAGGCATAGCGCTTCTCGAAGATAATGTCTCACTTCAGGAGTTCTACCTTTCGAAAGGAATGACCGAGAAGATCTTTGAGCTGGATAACCAGTTTCACAAGACCATTTACCAGATCGCAAAGAAGGACATCATATATGAGATCCATTCAACACTGATGATCCATTTCGACAGAGTCAGGACACTTTCGGTGGAAACGGTTAAGGATTTCAAGGTGGTCGGGGATCATCGCAAGATGCTCGAAGCCATCAAGGCAAAAGACAAGCAGACGGCAGTGGAGCTCGTAAACAAGCACCTGACCCGTTACAAGATAGACGAAAAAGAGATCAGGAGTCAGAGACCTGAATACTTCAAGGCATAAGGAGGCTAACGTGGCTAAGACCGAAGATAACAAAAACTCAGGCGGTAATTTCGCATTTGAAAAGCCGGAGAGAGCAAAGCCTGCTAAACAGCCTGTCTCGGTGTACATCAAGAGATACTGGCAGCTGTACCTGCTTTTGGCTCTTCCCATCGCTTACTTTGTGGTGTTTAAGTACAGCCCCATGTACTACATACTCATCGCATTCAAGAAGTACAGCATAGTCCAGACGGTTGCTGAGATGCCCTGGGCCAAGAATCACGGATTCGAGTATTTCATCAAGGCATTCCAGAACAAGGATTTCCTCTATGCGCTGAGAAATACGATAGTCCTGAACCTGCTCGACATCATCGTGGGATTCCCGGTGCCTATCATCTTCGCACTGCTTCTCAATGAGCTCAGGTTCAAGTTCTTCAAGAAGTCGGTTCAGACCATAGCTTACATGCCTCACTTCCTTTCCTGGGTCATCATCTATGGTATTGCACTTCAGCTCTTTACACCTTCAAGCGGTCTTGTCAATATGGTCATCCAGAGAATGGGATTCCCCGCTGTCAAGTTCCTTGAAGACGGAGCTAACTGGGTCAAGACATACATCGGTCTCGGTATCTGGCAGTCCTTCGGATGGAACTCCATCATCTACCTGGCAGCCATTTCCGGAATCTCTCCCGAGCTCTATGAGGCAGCATCCGTTGACGGTGCCGGACGTTTCCAGAAGATGTGGCACATCACCCTTCCCGGAATCAGATCCACCATCGTTGTCCTGCTCATCCTTGCACTCGGTAATGTCCTCGGTTCCAACTTCGACAGACCTTTCGCACTGCAGAACAATCTTGTCATGCAGCAGGCAGAAGTTCTTTCGACCTTCGTATATAAATACGGTATCAAGTCACTGCAGTTCTCGCTGACTACAGCAGTCGGTTTGTTCCAATCGATAGTAAACGTCATATTCCTGGTGCTCGCCAACTGGTTCTCACGTAACATGGGTGAGCGCGGAATACTGTAGGAGGTAGTCATGGAAGAAAGCAGCAGAGAGATACATTCATTAAAAACCAAGATCGGAGACTGGGTCATAGTTTTTATCTGCGTCCTCATCGCGCTGATCTGTCTCCTCCCCATGATAAACCTTCTTGCCAAGTCCCTTTCGGGCACTGATTATCTGATAAAGCATGAGGTTTACCTGATTCCCAAGGGATTCAACTTTGATGCATATACCACAGTCCTTAAGGACATCAAGTATATCAAGGCATTCGGATGGACCGCATTCCTTACCCTCATCTGCACGTTCCTCAGCCTTGCAATGAGCACACTGTGCGCATATCCTCTCATCTTCCCCGCACTCAAGGGAAGAAGGGTGATCAACGCATTCATCACCATCACGATGTTCTTCAATGCAGGTACCATCCCTAACTACCTGCTGATGCAGAAGCTCGGACTGCTCGACAATCCTCTGGTACTGATCGTTCCCGGATGTCTGAGCGTTTACAACATGATAATACTCAGGAGTTTCTTCTATGGTATCCCTGAATCGCTGAGAGAGTCAGCTGAGATCGACGGTGCAAGCTATTTCACGGTTTTGCTCAAGATTTATCTCCCCCTGTCAAAGCCCGTGCTTGCCACCCTGGCTCTCTTCTATGCGGTTGGAAGATGGAACGGATACTCAGACGCCCTTATGTACATGAAGAACAAGGATTTCTATCCCCTGCAGCTTCTCCTCTATAACATCCTGAACAACATCAATCAGGTAGAGGTCCAGACTCAGGAAGGATGGTCGGCTCCCGGTCTTCAGGAATCGCTCAAGGCAGCGATCGTCATGTTCTCAACGATCCCCATTCTCTGCATTTATCCTTTCCTGCAGAAGTACTTCATTCAGGGTGTTACCCTCGGTGCAGTCAAGGAGTGATCGTTAAAGGGGTATTTCCAAAGTGGTTTTAACGGCAAACACGCCGCTAAAATATAATTCAAAGGAGGAAAATATGAAGAGGAAAGTTTTGTCATTGCTTCTTGCCGGCTCTATGGTTCTTTCCATGGCAGCCTGCGGAACTTCTGGTGACGGCGGACAGACAGGCGTTGGTGTGCCTGACGCTACAACTCCCGTTTCTCAGGATACCTATACCGGTACCGGAGAAGAGATCGAGGGAGGAAACAGCGCTGAGCTCGTTGACGGCAGATTCGCTGAGACCAGACACATTACCGTTGAGGTTTATGACCGTGGTAATGACGGTGGTACCGATCCCACCAACAATATGTACACCGATTACATCAAGGCCGGAATGCTTGCAGATCACAACGTAGAAGTTGAGTTCGTTGCAGTTCCCCGTTGGACCGAGGTTGATGAGATCAACAACCTTCTTGCAGCAGGAACCGCTCCCGACATCTGCCTTACCTATTCCTATGCTACCATTCAGACCTATGCTGACATGGGCGGTGTGCTCGATCTTCAGAACATTGTAGTTGATTACAAGAACGATATCCCTAACCTTTGGAACTGGCTCGGAACCACCAATATGTACTGGGATAAGAGCGTTACCGACGGAACCCTTTGGGCAATCGAAGGAAAGCGCGCTAACAACAACCGTATCGTAACCTTCGTTCGTCAGGACTGGCTCGATGCACTTGGACTTCAGGCTCCTACCACCAGACAGGAGTTCTATGACATGCTTGTTGCATTCAGAGACAACGCCGGCACCCTTCTTGGCGCTGACGCTGACAAGATGGTTCCTTTCTCATGCTCAGTTGATGTAGGCTGGAGAGCAGCTCTTCTCATCGAGTCCATGATCGACCCTAACATCACTGACAAAGAGTTCTACGTAAACGGATTTGACGACAGAAAGCTCACTCAGAACGGTACCAGAGAAGCTATGAGAATTCTCAACCAGTGGTACAACGAGGGACTTATGTGGGACGAGTTCGCACTTCATGATGGCGACACCGCTGAGGACGACATGATGAAGGCAGGTTATGTAGGCGCATTCATGCACAACTGGGATTACCCCTTCAGGGGCGGTGAGGATTCCATCCAGGCTAACCTTGCAAGACTTGTAGGACCCGATGCTAAGTTCGTAGCTGTTGACTGCTTCGAAGCTTCTAACGGCGAGTACATCAAGTACTGTGACTCTACCGCTGGTGACAGAAAGATCTTCTTCCCTTCAACCAACGATGAGCCTCTTGCATCACTCCTTTACCTTGACTGGATCTCTGATCCTGAGCACATCCAGTATCTCCAGATCGGTGATGAAGGCGTTACTCACAACGTTCTTCCCGATGGTGCTATCGAGATCATCCCTGCTACCGGCGCTCCTATCATGAACTCCGGACAGAACATCGACCTCACCATTACCTGTAACGGACTTCATCTCATGGATGATAACCTTACCGACCTTTCCCTTTCTCACAACTACGCTAGCTGTGATCCTGCAGATGTAGCACAGGCAAATGCCGTGGCTAACAGCGGCAAGAAGCCGACCAAGAATGCAAAGATCACCACTATCGAAGCTGAGACCGGAATGGGCGAAGCTCTCAATGCTAAGAGAAATCAGATCTATGACATCTGCCTCAGCTGCTCTGTCGAAGAGTTCGACCAGAAGTGGGATGAGCTCATGGCTGATTACCTCGCAGCAGGCGGACAGGCTATTATCGACGAGCGTACCCAGGCTTGGGAAGCACTCTATGGCGATAAGGAATGGCTTGACTAATTTCAGCCGGTGAAAAGTTCAAAAACTTTTTAATGGGCAGTGCCTCGCGAAAGCGGGGCGCTGCCTGTTTTTCAGAGTTTTTTGCAGATGAATGCAGGGTACTTTTTACGGGTATTTTTTTCTTGCATTTAGGCATGTCACCTAGTATAATGGACAAGTGTTGAAAAAGCCTGACAGCATCAGGCGGTTCATCTAAATGGGATCATAGCTCAGCTGGGATGAGCGTCCGCTTGACGTGCGGGAGGTCACAGGTTCGAACCCTGTTGGTCCCACTTCATTATCCTCTGCGAAATCACCGCAGAGGATTTTTTTGTGAGACAAGAGAGGGTGAACAGAGGGGTGAACAGAGGGACGGTGAACAGAGGGACGGTTCCGAAGTTCACAAAGTGAACAACGGAACCGTCCCTCTGTTCACCGTCCCTCTGTTCACCTCCCCTCTCCATGTTTCAGCTATCTTTTATGGATTTTTAGGGCCTAAAAATGTTATAATAAATCGTTAAAGTAAGAATACATAAATCGGGAATCTTTGCGGATTTCCGGAGGTGGGAGTATGATCTTTAGGTTTGTCGAGGATATTGAAACCAGAAATACCGTGATCCTGATCGGGGCACTTCTTGCTTTTGTGCTCACGTTCATCGGGCTCAGGATATTTGAGAAGAAACTGCCGACCGACGGCGGAAGAGAGTTTGCCGTGGACGGCTCGAAATCCATTGGAAAGCCCAGGGGAGCCGGCATTGTCTTCATACTGGTCTTTACACTCATCTCCGTATTTTTCGGGATGATCACTTTCGAATATCTGCTTTATTTTCTGATCATCATTCTCTGCATGCTCACGGGATTCCTTGACGATGCATCATCAGTTCCGTGGAGCGAACTCAAAAAGGGAATCCTGGATCTTGCGGTTTCTGTCATGACTGCAGTGGTATATATCTATCACAACGGCTCGGATGTCCACTTTGCACTTGCAGGTGCCGATGTTCATTTTCATCCGGTAGTCTTCGGAATCCTGGCGGTTGCTCTCGTGTGGGGAAGCATCAATGTCACCAATTGCTGTGACGGAGTTGATGGACTGTGCGGTGCTGTCTCAATCGCAAGTGTCGTTTCAATCTATGCTCTGGCTCTCATGCTGGGCAAATCGATTGAGATGGGCGCAAACGTGCTCTTCATGATATCCGTTCTGCTGGCATATCTGTGGTACAATTCAACACCTTCGAGAATGCTGATGGGAGATGCGGGCTCAAGGGCGATAGGAGCGTTTCTGGCGATAGCGGTCCTTCTTACCGGTGCTCCGTTCATGTACCTGATGCTCTGTCTCATCATTTTGCTTGACGGAGGCCTGGGCCTTTTCAAGGTGACCGTCATCAGAATTTTCAAGTTTCCTTTCCTCAAGAATCTCAGGACACCTCTTCATGATCATTTCCGCAAGAAGGGCGGCTGGTCCAATACGCAGGTCGTGAACAGATTCCTGATCCTGCAGGTTCTCATATCACTCATAGCACTTGGGATGGTGAAGTAAATGTACGATAAGCTGACTAAATCCGACATAAAGAAAATGGAAGAGGAGATCGAATACCGCAAGCTGGTTGTGCGTCCGAAGGCAGTCGAGGATGTCAGGGAAGCTGCAGCCCAGGGTGACAGATCCGAGAATTTCGAATACTACGCCGCAAAGAAGTTCAACAGGCAGAATAACTCACGTATCAATTATCTTGAGAATATGATCAAGACAGCAACGATCATAGATGATGAATCAAAAGAGGATGAGGTGGGATTGAACAATACGGTGACCGTTGAATTCGTCGGTCAGAACATGACGAAGAAGTTCAAGATCGTCACCACCGTGCGTGCCGATTCTCTCAGCGGGATGATCACCAATGAATCCCCTCTCGGCAAGGCATTGCTTCATCACAAGGTGGGAGATGTCTGCCATGTAAAGGCAAACGATTCCGTCAGCTATGACGTCAAGATCATTGCACTGGAGAATACTGATGATGCAGGAGACGAGATCAGGTCTTACTAATACGGGAAAGCAGGACTCTGCAGCGCAAAGCGTACAGGCCGGTCAGCTTCCTATGGAACAGCCTACAGCCAAAGCCATGTGGAGGCTCCTTCTTTTCTTTATCTTTTACATGATATTCAGGCTGCTCGTGGAGACTGCTATTTCCGTGGGCTTTCTTGCATTCGGTCCGGGAATGCCCGAGCCTTTCAGGTCATTTTTCATGATGCCGTCGGATTCACCCGAAATGGAAATGATGCTTTCGGGTAATTCGCAGGTGCTGGTTTCTGCAGTCGGCTTCATTGTTGCGGGACTCATGATCCGTGCCAAGGCTTTCGAATATGACGGGAAGTATTCTCCGAAAAAAGAGACCGGAAAACAGTTCTATATTCTTGCGGCAATAGCTTCCGTTTCCATCGCGATATTCATGAACATACTGATCGTAAAGAGCGGGATCATCGCCATATCCGATGAGTATGCCGAGGTTGCGGAGAACCAGTATGCCTGCTCTTTTATCGTGGGTTTCATTGTATACGGATTCATCAGTCCGATATCCGAGGAGCTGATGTTCAGGGGAATCCTTTATAACGGATTCAAGCGGTACTTTAAGATGACCGCAGCCCTTTTGATGAGTGCGGCATTCTTTTCAATTTATCACGGCAATGGCATTCAGGGCATGTACAGCTTCGTCGTTTCCGTGTTCATCATCTATTCGTATGAGCATACCGGGAACTTCCTCATGCCCGTGATGATACACATGATATGTAATCTAACGGCATACGTGATGACCTATGAATACGAGCTGATGTCGGAAAAAACGATACTTGCCATTTTTGCGGCTTCGTTCGTGGTTTCTGCGGCGTGCATTGTACTTATGTTTTTCAGGGACAAAATACCGGTGTTAAAAAAGGCAGCAGATGAGTGATCCCATAGAGAAAAATCCCTCGGGAAAGAACATATTCGTTTCAGCCTGGGCATACCTTAAGGAACAGGACACGCTAATACGTGACCTTATGGATTCGTTTGCTCTTCTGGTGCTTGCACTTTATCCTTTCAGGAACATACATCACGGACTGGATCTGTGGGACACGGGGTACAACTATTCGAACTTTGAATACATGGGCACCACGGGCGTGGATCCAATGTGGCTGTTTTCCACATACCTTTCCAATGCGATCGGACATCTGATGAGTCTTCTTCCGTACGGACATACCGTGCTGGGGATGAATTTCTACACGGCCTTCGTTCCGGCGGTCATGGCTGTCTCAATGTATATTTTTTTCACGAGGCACCTGAAATATCCGGGATGGATCGCATTTATCGCGGAGTTTGCCGCTCTTTCAATGTGCTGGGCTCCTACGGCATCTCTTTATCATTATCTGACTTACCTGATCATTACTTTTTCCTGTTTTCTTCTGTACAGGGGCATTACCGAAAATGAGCCGCTGACCATAGCACTTTCGGGCGGATTGTGCGGACTTGGTGTGTTCGTGCGTTTTTCCAATCTGCCGCAGGCTTCACTCGTCATCGCTATCTGGATGTACGGCTTTTTCGAGTTCAGGGAGGCGTTCATAAAGAGCGAGGGCATGAAGAAGCCCTCGAGGGTCGAATGTCTCGGCAGGACCTTCCGCAGGTTCTTCTGGTTCGTGATAGGGTATATAGTCTGTTTTCTGGTCTTTTTCGTATATCTCGGGATCAGATACGGATTCGCGGATTACATTAACGGGATCGCCGAGCTATTTACGATCTCCGATAAGGCATCCGGATACAGCACATATGAAATGCTCTATAAACTCGCAAAGTCATATTTCGACCAGCTGTACTGGGTTTCAAGGCTTATGGTCTTCGCGGTTGCGGGCAGCGGTCTCTACACCTTCGCTTCATGGCTGAACGTTCGCATCGGAAAGCCCGCCTTCAAGAAATTCGGTTCCGAAAAGTCAGTCAGCCTGCTTGTGGTCCTGACCAGGATACTGGCGGTTCTCCTTGCGGCTGATGCGATATGTTTCCTTCAGATACGTAAAAATCCGTTTGTTACCTATGATTACAGGCAATACTGGTGTGTTTTTGCTCTTGCCGGCATGATGTGCTTCATCGCACTTGTGACCAATTCGCTTCCCGTGTTTTTCCGCCGGATGAAAGCGGGGGACAGACTGTTGGCAGTGCTTGCGGCCTATGCGCTTCTGATCTCCGCGATCGGTGGCAATAACGGTTCCTACAGCTCGTTCAACAATATGTTCTTCTGGCTGCCTGTCACTTTCAAAGTTCTCTATGACCTGATCAGGGAGCAAAAAAATACCTGGCTGTACGGCCTTAAATGTGTGCTTGTCGGAGTGGTGGCGTTTTTCCTGGTCCAGTCCACGCTTTTTGGCATGAACTTCACGTTTACGGAGACTTATTACGGGGCAGCTGAACCGAGAGACTATATAGTCGAGTATAACAGAGCTCTCGGAGGTATCAGGATGAGCTATGAGAAGGCTTACTGCTTCGAGAGACTGTCTCAGCATATCGAGGCGAATAACCTTTCCGAGCGGGAACTGATAAACTTCGGCCAGATCGCGGGAATGCCTTTCTACCTTCAGATGACACCCGCGTTTAACCCCTGGCCCGACCTTGCAAGCTACTCGATAGAGAAGATGAGCGAGAGACTGGATGAGATCGCTGAGAAGACGGACTTGCAGTCCGGAGGCGCCGAAGTGGGAAGATATTACGAGCGACCGCTGATCGTCCTGTGTGTATCCGATAATGCGGCATACAGCCTGGATCAGGACAAGTGGGATCTTCTTTACGATTTCATCGAAAAAGAAGGATATGAACTTACTTACGAAGACTCGATGTTTGCAGTGTATGAATAAGATTAAGGTCCGGTATGGAATATGAGCAATAAGGCAAGCAGAGAACAAAATAACACTAGATATTATGGCCTGGATGTCCTCAGATGTGTGGCCATGATCATGGTCGTCATCCTGCATTATCTGGATAAGGGTAAGATCCTGACATCCCTTTCGAGCGCCGGCAGATTCACCGTCACCGACATGACGGCATGGCTCCTTGAGGCTTTATGCATCGTCGCCGTCAATCTCTACATGCTGATGAGCGGTTATCTGCTTTGCTCTTCGGGCTTTAAGCTGAGCAGGCTGCTTAAGCTTGTGGCAAAGGTATGGCTTTATTCCGTCATCGTAGGATTTGTCGGAATAGCATTGGGAACACCTTCGGAGACCGTGGACACTTATTTCATGCTCAGACTCCTGTTCCCTGTCTCGATGAACACCTACTGGTTCATGACGGCATATATTTTCTTCTATCTGCTGGTACCTGTCCTGGGGATCGCGGCACGTGCCATGAACAGGGATCAGATGAAGATGGTCCTCGTCGGGCTGATCTTTTTCCATGCAGTCATCAAGAGCCTGGTGCCTGCCCAGATGACTGTCGATGCTTCCGGAATGGATGCGATGTGGTACATAGTTCTCTTCTTCGTGGCGGTCTACATCAGAAGATTTACACAATTAGGAAACAGGTGTAATGTTTCGGCAAAAGAGGAAAATGCTTCTTCAAAAGCAGAAAATGGTTTACATAATATTTCTTCTCAAAGCGAAGACGGTTTACATAATGCAACTCAAAAGAGAGCTTCAGAAGCACTGACAGCTGTTATTTTATATGTCATCGGAGTCCTTCTGATATTCGGCGAGGCCATGGCACTCAGGGCAGTATACCTGAGATCGGGCAGCTTTTCCTATATCCTGAATATCAGTTATTCATATAACCATGTCCTGGTTCTTATTGCCTCCGTTGCTCTGTTTATCGCGTTTCTTAAGATGAATATTTCAGACAGGGCAGGTAAGGTATTTGCCTTCCTCGGAAAATATTCTTTGGGAGTTTATCTCCTTCATGAGAACCTTTCGGTCAGATATTACTGGGAAACATTTTTCGAATTTCCGAACGTGTCATCCGCATCCCCGATCGTTGTCATTGCCAGGGTATTGCTGGTTGGCATCATCATTTTTGTAGCGGGTGTTATTTTTGATTTTGCCGGCAGTGGTATTGCAGGTTTCGTTCTTCGGGTTTTAAAGAAAGCACCTGTTACTAAATTGGTCGCGGCACGGATTGAGAAGGCTGATAATGTTTTTTCCTCTTCCGTCAGGAGATAAGTTATGACGGATGGATCGGAAAAAGAAGTGATAAATATATCCGTCAGGGGACTTGTGGAGTTCATCCTCAGAAGCGGTGACATTGATAATTCGGGTGCAGGTCCATCCGGCGTGGATGTCATGCTTCAGGGGAGCAGGATTCATCGCAGCATACAGCGTTCAAGGGGAACGGGTTATTCGGCCGAGGTGCCGCTTAAGATCCTCATCCCGTCTGAGAACTATGACATAATGATCGAGGGCCGTGCCGACGGCATTCTTACCGACACCGAAAAAGATCCGGGAGTCGTCATTGAAGAGATCAAGGGAACTTACAGGAACATAGAGAAAATGAAGGAACCTGTGCCGGTCCATCTGGCTCAGGCCATGTGTTATGCACACATGTATATGGAACTTCCGCAGTCGGAGGGGCTTTCCTCGATCGGTGTGATGGTGACATATGTGAACATGGATGACGAGTCCGTAAGGAGCTTTGAGCAGACTTTTGACCGTTCAGAGCTTCAGGGCTGGTTTGAGGATCTGGTCGGAAAATACAGAAAATGGGCGGATCTTCGAAGGGACTGGAACGAGATCAGGAACCGCTCCATCAAGAAGACGGAGTTTCCGTTTGATTACCGGAAAGGACAGAAGAACCTGGCTGTCAGTGTATACCAGACCATTTATGAGAAAAAGAAGCTTTATCTCGAGGCTCCGACAGGCTGCGGCAAGACCCTCTCGGTACTGTTTCCCTCAGTCAAGGCGATGGGAGAGAAGCTCTGCGACAGGATCTTTTACCTTACTGCCAAGACCATAACCAGGACCGCTCCCGAGGAAGCCTTTGACATACTCAGAGGCAGGGGGCTTGAGTTTAAGACGGTGACCCTGACCGCCAAGGAGAAGATCTGCTTCCTCGAAAAGACTGACTGCAATCCGATAGGCTGCATGTATGCGAAGGGTCATTACGACAGGATCAATGATGCGCTCTATGCCCTTGTGTCCGAAGGGACCTCTTTTACAAGGGACAGGATCCTCGAATATGCCGCAAAATACAGAGTCTGTCCCTTTGAACTCTCACTGGATGCGGCTCTGTTTGCGGACGGCATAATATGCGACTATAACTATCTGTTCGACCCTCACGCAAGACTCAAGAGATTTTTCGAGGGAGGAGCCACGGAGGAGTATATCTTCCTGATAGACGAGGCACATAACCTTCCGGCAAGGGCGAGGGAGATGTACAGCGCGTCCGTTTGCGAAAACGAGCTGAAAGCTCTGAAAAAGGCGGTTTCGATGTCCAAGGAAGGGGCTGCCGGAAGCCTTTTTGTGAAGAAGGAATACCCCAAAAAGTTCTCATCCCGCATCAGTAACACTCTTTCAAAACTGAAGGAGATCAGGGAAAACTATGGCACTGATACGGTGATCGCCGGATTTGAAGATGACTGGTACAAGTTCGAAACGGGCATCGAGGATCTGACAGGCAGCCTGGAAAGACTCCACGGGACGATCTCCGACTACCTCGAAGAGCGGGAAAAGCCCGGCGAGATACAGCATAAGCTCAGGGATAAGATCCTGGACATATATTTCGGAATATCGGATTTTCTGGCTGTTTTCGAAGATCTTGGCAATGATTACGTGATCTATTCAACATCCACGGATGAAGACGGATTTATCGTGAAGCAGTTCTGCACCGATCCGAGCAGGAAAGTCGGGGAGTGCCTTGAAATGGGACGCTCGTCCGTGCTTTTTTCCGCAACCATGCTGCCTGTACAGTATTATAAGGGGCTGCTTGGCGGGACGAAGGAAGATTATGAGGTTTATGCCGAATCCGTCTTTGATCCGGACAAGAGGGGAGTGTTCATCGCTTCGGATGTCACGACCAGGTACAGGGACAGAAGTGAGGATATCTTCCTCAGGACCGCGGACCACATCTCAAGGGCTGTGAGGCCTAAGAAAGGCAATTATCTGGTCTTCTTCCCGTCATACTCATACATGTACAGGGTCTATGAACTCTACCTGGAGGCTTTTCTGCTTCCCGGAGACGAGATCATTCTCCAGCAGGAGAGCATGACCGAGCAGGAAAAAGAAGAATTTCTGGCACATTTTACGGGTGAAAACGAAGGCTCACTTATAGGATTCTGCGTCATGGGAGGAATGTTCTCCGAGGGAATAGACTTAAAGGGGGACTCTCTGATAGGTGCGATATGCGTCGGTCCCGGGATCCCCGGAGTGGATCTCGAGCATGACATCCTCAAGGAGTTCTATGACAGCACGCGTGGTTCCGGATATGAGTATGCTTATATGTTCCCCGGGATGAACAAGGTGCTTCAGGCGGCCGGAAGAGTCATCAGGACGGAAGAGGATTCCGGCATAGTGGTCCTGCTGGATAAGAGATTTCTCTCACCGGGTTACCAAAAGCTCTTTCCGAGGGAGTGGACCTCCGTAAAAGTGACCGATCTGGACCATATCAGAGCGGATGTGACCGGTTTCTGGGATAAATGATCCATCCCCGCAATATTTGAGCAATCATCCTAATTTCATCACTCCCATATTTTGGAATTTCAAATTGACGACACTGATGTTATGATGACATCAGTGTCGTTTTTTAGTTAAGTAATTTTGTTTAGTTGCTGTTAAGTGCGCGTTTAGTTGACATAAAGTACAATTTTATGTGTTATTTGCCTGTTTTTTCACAGGTTACATTTTGGTATTATGTTTCCCATTAATTATCCGAAATGATTTTATTACATTCATTTTTTATCGAAATGACAGCCGGTTTTGCAAGAACATGACGTCAATTTCTGATGTGGATAACTCTGTGGAATGAGTGGATAATGACTTCCATAATCTGGAGAAACGCCGAAAAAATGACATTCTGACTGACGATGGTGTCGTCGCATATCAAATGATATTTTGCAGCTTTTATTTCGCAACATCTGATTGCATCTATAACAAACCGAAAATTGGTTCGGAAATTATGGAAACCATAAAACCCAGTATTTATCGTGTTTACATAAATTATTTCTGAATATTCAGCTAATTTTGACACAATTCCACTGCTTTTGGACGCAAAAAAGCCCCCGGGAGGATCCTGTGTCATCTTGAGACATCTGATCAGCCCGGGGGCAGGTGAACAGGGGTGAACAGGGGGACGGTTCCATCGTTCACTCTGAACAGGGGGACGGTTCCATCGTTCACTCTGTGAACAATGGTGTGAACAATGGGACGGTTCTGGTGTTTAGCGTTCGCATTTGAGGAATTTCACGCTGTAGGGCGGAAGCTTGGTGCCGCCTCCGAAATCGAAGTCCTGACCTGTGATGAGGTCGACTGCTTTTCCGCATCCGGCATCGAAATGGGCGGTGTATTCGTTTTCGTCGATGTTGATCGCAACCAGGACCCTTTCGTGCTCGGAGCATCTCTGGAAGATGCACTGTTTGTTGGTGAGGACTATGGATCTGAAATCTCCGTAATTAAGTGCTTCGGATGATCTCTTGGCCTCAGCCATTGCCTTTATGGTGTCCGTGAGCTCATTCCACTGAGGCGCATCGAAACATTTCCTGAGAGCGGGATCGCCTTCCGACTTGTTAGCCTTCTCACCCCATTCACTTCCGTAATATATCATGGGGATGCCCGGCATTCCGAAGATGAAGCCGTACATGAGCGGGAGATGCTTTTCGTTGTTCACGACACTTGCGGCTCTGGTCACGTCGTGATTATCCACGAAGGACCACAGGTGCCTGCCCTTGTACAGGGTCCAGTTTTCGGGACCGAACTGTCTTAAGAGAGAGTGCACGATCTCGAAGCAGTTATAGCTGTTCATGCTCGAGAAGATCCCTTTATAACACTCGTAATTTGTACAGCTGTCCAGTCCGGCGTTCAGCCACTTATTGTAATCTCCGTGGAGGAGTTCTCCTCCTATGAAGAAATCCTTCTTGAGTCCGTCAGCGTGTGCCCTGAGCTTTCTTAAGAAGTCCTCGGGCAGGCAGTAGGCCACATCGAGCCTTAATCCGTCTATGTCATAGTCCCTGACCCAGCCTGAGACGGCGTCAAAGATGTGATTCACGACATCGGGGTTCCACAGGTTCAGTTTTACCAGGTCGTAATTGCCTTCCCAGCCCTCGTACCACAGGCCGTCGTTATAATTCGAGTTTCCGTCGAAAGCTATCCTTGCAAACCATGATACATAAGGTGAGCTTTCTCTCTTTTCCAGGACGTCTTTAAATGCCCAGAATCCGCGTCCCACGTGATTGAACACGCCGTCGAGGACGACCTTGATCCCTTCTGAGTGGAGCGCATCACAGACCTCTTTGAAATCCTCGTTTGTGCCCAGTCTGGTGTCGATCTTATTGTAATCCCTGGTGTTGTATCCGTGAGTGTCGGACTCAAACACGGGAGAAAAGTACACAGCCGTGATCCCGAGTTTTTTCATGTGAGGGATCCAGTCTTTAACCTTCAGGATGCGGTGTTCCTGTACTCCGTCGTTTTCATACGGAGCCCCGCAGAATCCCAGCGGATATATCTGATAAAATACGCTTTCATAAGCCCACATGGCATGCCTCCTCATATAAAAATGCTGTCAGTAGTATATCACGAAACAGGGGACGTTTCCGCAGTTTTAACTATTTGTTTTGCGGGTGGCACGAATGAAAAGCATCGACGTCGAAGCGCCTGCAAAGAAACACGTTCGCCTGGCCCGAACGAAGTGAGTGGCCTGCGGCAAGAACTGAATATTGCTCCAGATAGGTGTTTCCGCCTGGCGCTGAAGTAAGGAGAGTTTTTCATCGTGACAGGATCCGCCAAAAGCATGTAAACAGAGGAACCGTCCCCCTGTTCACCCCTGTTTTGCTTGACAAAACAGCTGTAATCACCTATCATTTATCGAAATTGCAGCATCTGCTGCATACATATTATATGGCTGTGACGAAGAGGAGTATGTGATAACCGCCCGACAGAGAAGGAAGCATTACACGCTGAGAGCTTCCCCGGAAAGGATCCCAGAAGGTAGCTTCCGAGCCGGATGGTGAAGTCTTTTTTCTTTAATAAAAGCTGCGTAGTCATCCCGTCAATCCACGAAACGGTGTAATGAGGCAGGAAACGGCAAATGCGAGAAAGTCTGTTTTCTGTGAACAAAGGTGGTACCGCGTATTATACGCCCTTTGCATTCCGGGAGGAGTGCAAGGGGCTTTTATTTTGCAGCCACCGGCATTCCCCTACGACGCGAAAGGAGAAAAAACATGGCAAAAGAACTCGCAAAAACCTACGATCCCAAAGGCATTGAGGACCGCATTTACCAGAAATGGCTGGACAAGAAGTATTTCCACGCCGAGGTGGATCATTCCAAGACCCCCTTCACCATAGTCATTCCGCCCCCGAACATCACGGGCCAGCTTCACATGGGCCATGCACTCGACAATACCATGCAGGATATCCTTATCCGCTGGAAGAGAATGCAGGGCTACAATGCGCTCTGGCAGCCCGGAACCGACCATGCATCGATCGCCACCGAAGTAAGGATCATCAAGACCCTGAAGGACGAGGGCATCGACAAGCAGGACCTCGGAAGAGAGAAGTTCCTCGAGTGTGCATGGGACTGGAAAAAAGAGTACGGCGGAAGGATCATCAGCCAGCTCAAGAAGCTCGGATCATCATGTGACTGGGACAGGGAACGCTTCACGATGGATGACGGATGCAACAAGGCCGTCAAGGAAGTATTCGTGAAGATGTACAACAAGGGCTACATCTATCAGGGATCCAGGATCATCAACTGGTGCCCTGTTTGTAATACCTCCATTTCCGATGCAGAGGTTGAGTACGAGGAGCAGGCAGGACATCTCTGGCACATCAAGTATCCACTTATGGACAAGGAGACCGGCAAGCCTTCGACTACCGAATTCCTTGAGTTTGCAACGACCCGTCCCGAGACCATGCTCGGCGATACCGCGGTTGCGATCAATCCCGATGATGAGAGATATACCCATCTCAAGGGCAGGAGCGTATGGCTTCCCCTTGTTAATAAGGAGATCCCCATTGTTGAGGACACCTACGTTGATGTCGAGTTCGGAACCGGTGTTGTTAAGATAACCCCCGCTCACGACCCTAACGACTTCGAGGTAGGAAAGCGCCATGATCTCGGCATCATCAACATCATGAACGACGATGCCACCATCAATGAAAACGGCGGAGAATATGCCGGACTTGAGAGATATGAGGCGAGAAAGAGGATCGTTGAGGATCTCGACAAGCTCGGACTGCTTGTCCGCATCGAGGATTACAGCCACAATGTAGGAACCCATGACAGATGCGGCACCACGGTCGAACCCCTTGTCAAGAAGCAGTGGTTCGTCAAGATGGACGAGCTCATTAAGCCTGCAAGAAAAGCGGTTGAAAGCGGAGAGATCAAGCTCGTTCCCGAGAGAATGGACAAGATCTATTACAACTGGATCGACAATATCCGTGACTGGTGCATTTCCAGACAGCTCTGGTGGGGCCACAGGATTCCCGCATACTACTGTGACGAGTGCGGTGAGATGGTTGTTGACTACGAAGCTCCCGGCAAGTGTCCTAAGTGCAGATGCACCCACATGACCCAGGATCCCGATACCCTCGATACCTGGTTCTCCTCGGCTCTTTGGCCTTTTGAGACCCTCGGATGGCCCGAGATGACCGAAGATCTTAAGTATTTCTATCCCACTGACGTTCTCGTTACCGGATACGACATCATTTTCTTCTGGGTCATCAGGATGATCTTCTCCGGATATGAGCAGATGGGCGAGAAGCCTTTCAAGACCGTATTTTTCCACGGACTCGTAAGAGATTCCCAGGGAAGGAAGATGAGCAAGTCCCTCGGAAACGGCATCGATCCCCTTGAAGTCATCGACCAGTACGGTGCAGATGCCCTCAGGCTCACCCTCATCACCGGCAACGCACCCGGCAACGATATGCGTTTCTATTATGAGAGAGTCGAGAACAGCAGGAACTTTGCGAACAAGATCTGGAACGCTTCAAGGTTCATCATGATGAATGCCGACCAGTTCCTGGAAAAGACAGGCAAGGGCATCACCGAGCCCGCAGACGGAGATCTTCTTCCCGTCGACAAGTGGATCCTTTCAAGACTCAATACTCTTGTTAAGGACATGACCGACAACATGGACCGTTTCGAACTCGGAATCGCTGTTCAGAAGGTTTACGACTTCCTTTGGGAAGAGTTCTGCGACTGGTACATCGAGATGGTCAAGCCCAGACTCTACGCCACCGATGACGAGAAGGGCCAGAATGCAGCGCTTTGGACGCTTAAGACCGTCCTCATAAATGCACTCAAGCTCCTTCATCCTTATATGCCTTTCATCACCGAGGAGATCTTCTGCAACATCCAGGATGAGGAAGAATCCATCATGGTCAGCAGATGGCCCGAGTACAGGAATGAATGGTCATACGAAAAAGAAGAAAAAGCAGTCGAGCTCATCAAGACCGCTGTCAAGGGCATCAGGAATATCCGTTCCGAGATGAACGTTGCTCCTTCGAGAAAGGCTGAGGTTTTCGTCGTTTCCGAGGATAAGAACGTGCTTGACGTGTTCGAGGAAGGCAAGCTCTTCTTTGCAAGCCTTTCATATGCATCCGAGGTTAAGACACAGTCCGACAAGACCGGCATTGCGGATGATGCCGTTTCCGTGGTTATCCCCGGTGCAACGCTTTATGTCCCCTTCGCGGAGCTTGTTGACATCGCTGCCGAGAAGGAACGTCTGGAAAAAGAAAGAAAGCGCCTCGAGGGCGAGCTGAAGAGATCCGAGAGCATGCTCACCAACGAGAAGTTCCTTTCCAAGGCTCCCCAGGCCAAGATCGATGAAGAGAAGGCCAAGCAGGAGAAGTACAGACAGATGATGGAGCAGGTTGAAAGCCGTCTTAAGACTCTTGGCTGAACCGTAAAGGCGATTATATAAAGATTGTCTTAAGATTACGGCCGTAATTGCATTTTATAGGTGTTTTAGGTTATATTTAATGCGGTATGCCGCGAGTTAATGTATACTCTGCGGCATGCCTTTGTGAGAAAGCTTATAATTTTGAAAGCTTATAATTGTAAGAACAAGCCATGATAGATTTTGATGAAGAACTTAAAAAATTTTACCCCAGCCTTGAGGTAGGTCAGCTTGAAGAAGCTGTCAACGGTGCGGATCTTACCGACGCCGTTGATATCTATGTCAGGATGGGCAAGGATGCCGCGGCAGCTCAGGCAGCAGCCCAGCCTGTTCGTGATATGCGTCCCGGCAGAAGATATTGATGCACAGATATGAGATGTTATAACTGTGGGGCTGAACTGTCCGAGGTTTCTTTTTGTACCAACTGTAAAAGTGATGTCACCCTTTACAAGAAGATCATATACATGTCCAACAGGCTCTATAACGAAGGGCTTGAAAAGGCGAGGGTGAGAGATCTTTCGGGTGCGATAAAGTGCCTCAGGCAAAGCCTTAAGCTTAACAATGAAAACATAGATGCTCGCAATCTCCTGGGTCTTATCTATTTTGAGATCGGTGAGACCGCGCAGGCGCTCGGTGAATGGGTCATCAGTTCCAATTACCGTGAGGCCGAGAACATGGCAAGCGAGTATATCGGCATGATACAGGAGAATCAGGCCGAATTTGACGTGCTTAAAAGATCGGCGAAGGATTTTAACGGTGCACTTGAGATGTCCAAACAGGGCAACAAGGACCTTGCAATGATCCGCCTCAAGAAGCTCACTTCCGCAAACAGCAGATATGTCAAGGCATTCCAGCTTCTTGCACTTCTGTATATGGATGCATCACAGTTCGATAAGGCCGAAAGAGAGCTTTCCCATGCCCTTTCGATCGACAAGACCAATACCACGAGTCTCAGGCTCATGCAGAAGATCCAAAATAATGCGGAAAACACCGAAAGTGACAGAAAGAGCATTTTCGGCAAGGATGATGAGCCGGTAAGGTTTGTACGTGACAATGAACTGATAATCCAGCCCGCTGGAGTTCATGAGCCCAGGAGCGGAAGTCTCGGAACCATATTCAACATAGCGATAGGGCTTATACTGGGCCTTGCCGTGATGTATTTTCTCGTGCTTCCCGCACGTATCACTGCGGTGCGCGAGCAGACCAGGTCCGACATTGAGGAACTGCAGACCAATCTTGACAGGAGAAATGCCGATTATGATGCGCTCCAGCAGGAACTGAACGAAGTAAACGCAGAGAGGATCAGGCTTGAGGAATCACTGAACGAATATACCGGTGAAGCGGGAACTCTTGCCGACATCGATAAGCTTCTCGACGCAGCAAATCTCTATCTTTCCGGCGGTGACATGGCTGTTGTGGGTGAGTCGCTCTGGGAGATCTACAATGCCCTCGATACCGAGAAGATGTCAGACAGCTGCAAAAGTCTTTACAACTCGCTTTTATCGGCAGTAAGTCCCTATCTTGCGGATGTCACCTACGGCTATGCCAACGGTTCGTATACTTCGGGTGATTTCGAAAAGAGTGCCGTGCTGTTTGAGAAGGCATATTTCTACAATCGCGAGAACACTGATGCCATTTACTTTGCCGCGGTCTCATACCAGAATGCGGGAGATACCGTAAAGGCAACGGATTTGTATAAGTACATAGTCGATACATATCCCGGCACATACATTGAGGCAATGAGCTCTCAGGCTCTTGACCAGCTTAACGGAGTGAGCGGATGAATTTAAAAGATTACGATGACATAGATATATACGACGAAGAGACGGAAGAAGCCGAAGAGCTTTATGCGGATGAGCCCGAACCCATGCCTTCCCGTTCCGGCAAAAGAAAGAAAAAAGGTCACGGTGCGATGGCGTTTGTGATCGTCCTGATGACGTTAGCCGTTCTTGCTGCTGTCGGAGCCGCTGTTTACCTGCTCTTTTTTACCAGGTTCAATCAGAACGTCGCATCAGCGGATAAGCCCATCTACACACAGGCTCAGCTTGATGAAGAGCTGCATGAAGCCAGGATTGCAGCAGACCAGCGCGTTACCGAGGCATTTGACTCCGGATACGAAGAGGGAAGAAGAAGCACTCTCACCGCACTGATGGAGAACTTGATCACAACGGGCTCCAGTATCACCAGCCTGCGTCCTTTCTATCCCGACAAGGTCATAGTTGTAAGCCAGGGAACCTTCCATTTCGTTGATGTCAACACAGATCTCAAGCTGACAGGTCTTGATCCTACATGCTTTTATACCAATGTGGACGGCGTCATGGAGTATTCCGAAAACGGCCAGATCCTTTCACACAAAGGTGTTGACGTCTCATCCTATCAGGGAGAGATCGACTGGAACGCCGCAGCTGCCGACGGAGTTGAGTTTGCCATAATCAGGACCACTTTAAGAGGTTACGGTACCGGAAGACTTGTCGAGGACGAAACTTTTGAAGCCAACATCCAGGGAGCGATGGAAGCCGGCATCCACGTCGGTGCATATGTCTTTTCACAGGCGATCACCGAAGAGGAAGTCATCGAGGAAGCCCAGTCTGCAATAGACAAGCTCTCGCCTTACGTTACGGGTGTGCCTGTCGTTATAGACGTGGAGAGGATCTCAGGCGGAGAGGGCAGAATGGACGACCTTACTCCCGCAGAGAGGACCGACCTGATCCTGAAGTTCTGCGAGGTCGTAGCTAACGCCGGTTACAAGCCTTACGTATATTACAACACCGAGATGAGCATACTCTACGTGGACATCGCGCGTCTTGAGAACATTCCCAAGTGGTATGCATCATATTCATCGGATTTCTTCTATCCTTACGACATTGACATCCTTCAGTATTCCGCAACGGGAAGAGTAGCCGGGATAAACGGCGATGTCGACATGGATCTTTGTTTTAAGCCGTTCTGGTAATGAATTTGACGGATCTTTTCCGTGAAAAATAAAAAAGGTGCGATGCACCAAAAGGAGTAAAGATGCTTAAGCAGGTTTCAATATATGCCGAGAACAGGAAGGGACAGATGGAGCACATCACCTCCGTTCTTGCAGACAACGGTATCAATATTTTGGGATCCGTCACCAATGACAGCGCGGAGTTCGGCATTGTCAGAATGGTCACCTCAGATCCCGAGAAGACCGCCGAGGTCCTCGAAAAAGAAGGATATCACATCCGCCTCACTCCCGTTCTTGCCGTTGAAGTGACCGATGAAGTCGGTAATCTCAACAAGCTCCTCAAGGCGCTTGATGAGAGCAACATCAACGTCGATTATCTCTACCTTTCATTCAACAGAGAGACCGGCAGGCCCATCATGGTATTCCATGCGGAGGGACCTTATGAAGTTGAGTCCTGCCTTGTAGGCAAGGGATTTGCAATGACGGAGAATCTGTGATGAGAACGATGGATTTCAAGATGGAAAGACCCGGCAAGCTTACAGAGGGTCAGAAGGTTTTTGTGTGGGAAGGCGAGCTTCCCAGCAATTACTATTACACCATCGGGATCCCGGAGGACATGTCACTTGCGATGAGCCCCAACATTCCTTTCCGTAAGCGCCTTTTGTCCAAAGAAGGGATCGTTAAGGCAATCGTTCAGAATGAAAAGGGTTACTACGTTACCGCGGAATTTGATGAGGAGGAGCAATTATGACACATATTTCTACAGATAGCGCACCTGCAGCCATCGGACCTTATTCACAGGCTGTAAAAACAGGAAATCTTCTTTTCGCATCGGGACAGATCGCAATCATCCCCGCAACAGGCGAGGTCCTTCACGGAACGATAGAAGAGCAGACAGAGCTTGTCTGTCAGAACATAGGTGAGATACTCAAGGCCGGCGGAGCATATTATTCGGATGTCGTGAAGACAACATGCTTCCTTGCCGACATAAATGATTTTGCGGCATTTAACCGGGTATACGCTAAATACTTTACCGAAAAGCCCGCTAGAAGCTGCGTTGCGGTCAAAGACCTTCCCAAGGGAGTCCTGTGTGAGATCGAAGTGATCGCAGAGATCAGGTGAACAGAGGGACGGTTCCTCCGTTCACTTCAGATCGCCTGATCACTCTTAGCTTATTGAATAACTAATATCTTTGGATGTGAGAAACTGTGCGAATGCCCTGTCCCAGATCTTTTCCTCTGATCTGTCGGGCACGAAGGAATCATAAGAAGTGCCGGTGATGATGTTCACCGCACCGTTTTCAAATCTGATATTGATGACAAAAGCCTTGAGGGCGCTGCTGTGCCCCTCAGGGCTTTCTTTTTGCAGAAGCGCATTCATCGCATCGTCTTTAAGAGAGAGGGTCATCTTAAGTGAAAGAGGAAGGTTCTTTCCCTTTATCAGCTCGAAGAATTTGGGACGTATCTCTGACCAGGGAATGAACTCTCCGGTCACTTCTTCAAGCTCGTCCTCCGAATAGAAATCACGGTGGATCCGGCCGCTTATTGAGTAAGAGACCGAAGTGACGGCAGAAGCCTCCTGAAGACAGAATGCATCGAATGCATCGGACAAAAGGAGCTTAGCCATGAAATCTTTTGAACTGTCTGCCGTAAATAAGATCAAGATTCTTCCTTTCCGTATGTGCCCGTGAGATTGTTTTTGGCAGAGCGTGAAAGGAGGATCTTCTTTCCGTTGCACATGCGCACGAATCCCAGTTTGGAGACTTCCTCCACATGATCGCTGTTTATGAGAAAATGAGGATTTGCATAGATGAACTGCGGGTGCTTTGTACCCAGAGTCCTTCTGAAAAGCCAGAGCTGGCCGATGCTCTTGAGAGTGCGCCCGTCCATCAGGGTCACCATCGTGTCCCCGCCTTTTTCCGTTGCGTAGACGACTTCCGAGACGTTCACATAGATAGTGTCCAGAAGTTCTCTCAGCTCTATCGTGTCGGGCGCAGAATCCTTGATGCCCTGTGCCTTTTCAAGCACTTCCTTCAGATCCGCCACCTTGATGGGCTTGTCTATGAACATTGTGTTTTCCGGGAAATCCATCTCACGATAGTCTATCGAGGAGCAGCACATCACGACAGGTGCGGTGGCTCCGTTTTCCGACAGTTTTTTCACTACTTCGAGCGCGGCGTTTTCATCCCCTCCGCACAGATCCATGATGAAAAGATCGTAAGCCCTGGGGTGTGAGAGCATGGTCTCCGGGCTTCCGTAGGAATCTATTATGAACATGCTCGAAGAATCTTCCTGCTTGTCGGATTCTCTTCTGAGCAGTCTTTCTGTCTGGTGTCTGTCACCGAAATTGTCATCACAAAGTGCGATATGCATCTGAAAACCTCTTGAAAAAAGTTCGTCCGGCTGATGGAATGAAAAGACGCTGCCATAAAAAACGGACGGATGTATTTTACACCCGCCCGTCTTTTTTTTCATCTGTTTTATCTGCTGCTTCCGGCAAAAGATTTACTTGTTTGCCGAAAGGGGATCGATGCCTGCTTCCTGCTGCTTCATTGCGCGGACCTTTGTTGAAAGTCCGAAGAGGTTGATGAATCCCTCTGCATCGTGGTGATTGTAGAGATCTCCGGTGGTGAAGGAAGCGATGGACTCGTTGTAAAGTGAGTAAGGAGAGGTCTCGCCTGCCTTGATGATGTTGCCCTTGTAGAGCTTGAACTTGACTTCACCGGTGACATACTTCTGGGTGCTTTCGATGAATGCCTGCTCAGCCTCACGAAGAGGAGTGAACCACTTTCCTTCGTATACAAGGCTTGCGAACTTGCCGCCCATTTCCTTCTTGAATGCATAGGTGTCACGGTCAAGGATGAGCTCCTCGAGCTGATTGTGAGCCTCCATGAGAATGGTTCCTCCGGGAGTCTCATAA
>JAIKZQ010000027.1 GCA_024682075.1 Lachnospiraceae bacterium | reverse complement strand
CACCCAATCGGATGCTCTGTTTGTCATGCAATTTTCAAGGAACTGATTGCTGGAAATAAGTCCCAGCCACTATGCAAATCGCATTTCTGCGTTTTGATCAAAAATCATTTATTTCTTCTTGACTTCTAATAGTTAGTCTTTTCATATGTTCATTCCCGTAAATGCAGGGATCATTATCATCACCATCACGACTGCAAGCATCATCAGCATCGGGACCAGAAGTTTTGTTTGTGCCTCCTCCCCGGCTTTTCTAGCCTCAAGAACTCTTTCTTTCATGGCTGTATCCGCTTCGCTCTTCAGCCTCTCAAGGAACCGGGCATTTCCTCTTTTCAAATTCTGTGAAAGAAGCCCCGCCAGCTTTATGTACTCTCCAAGTCCGGTTCTCTTACCGAATCTTTCATACACTTCAGCTTCACCGATTCCCTGTTTCATCTCGTTGCATGCAGACCTCATTTCTTCATATATGGCTTCACCCGGTCCGTTTCCGTCCGCATCCGATGCGGCCCTTGTAAATGCCGCCTTGACAGTCATTCCTGCTCCCACATACAAAAAGATCTTACGAAGAACTTTCGGATAACTCTTCTTCATCTCTTCTTTTCTGACCCGGACTTTCGATGAAAGATCTTTGGCGGCAGCCATGTACATGATCACTGCGACTATTACAAACAGCGCTGCCAGCAAGCTGCTGTTATCTTCGGTTCTGTATTCCCAGACTATGCTGTGTCCAGCTATCGAATCCGGAAGTCTCCAGATTTTTTCGGACCGGTTCTCTTCCTCACTTTTCTTCAGATATTCCTCTATTTCAATCTCAAGAGCACGGGATTCTGTCATGCCGGACTTTATCATATTCACCGGAATGGTCATTTCTCTCCGATAATCCCCGTATGAGATGCTCAGGGTAAGTAACACTTCTCCCTCACCCCGGGATGCGTCCACAGACCCGCCAAAGGCACTGATCCTGGCCGGATCCGATGATTTCCATGCACACTTAAACGGATATCCCTCATACTCTTCGAGTAAAACAAGATCCGTACTGACGCTTTGAAGATCCCTGTTCGCGCCCTTTATGAGGTCCGGCAGTTCATCCAAAAAACTGTCACATAGAGAATCCAGTTCATCTTCCGATAAAATTCTCGTACGAACATCGATGTCGACTTCGAGTTTTTCGCCACCTGCTATCGCATACAGTTCAATCCTCTGTTTTTTTCCGTTCCACTCATTCCGTTCAATACCATCATCCGGTTTTCCCGAGCCCGTAAGAACCGACAACTTCATAAACGTAAACAGCAGGGCTCCCGCAAGCAATGTGATCAAAACCATACGGATACGCTTTATGCAATAATTCCTGTACATCTCTTCAGGATTTCCCGCAGGATTCAGGAATAAAAGCTTTTTGATCACATCTTTATCCGGCTTTTTGTTTCCGCGAAAATATATCAATTCGCATATCAGCTCCGAAGCCTTATCCAGCATGCTCATTCCTCCTCCAGTCTGTCCAAGATCCTGTCTCCGATGATGTATGCTGCAAGATATACCGCAAGAAGCACGGTCATTGCGGCAATGCCGGTTATATTTCCATACAGCGGATCAAAATATCCGGGTGACGAGATTCCTACATATGTCAGTATCCCGAAAGGCATGACCTTCATTATGTTCTGTTCCATCCTGCGTCCCGACAGGGATGCTGCGATCTCCTCTCTCGTCTCTATTTGAAGAGATATCGCTGATGTTGCGGTCCCGATCACTTCCGGCATGCTTCCCCCGAATCTTTTGGCAATCGCAAAAACTCCCGCAAAGTCCTCTATTGCCTCACTGCCACTCCTTCTTCCAAGGTCTGACAGCATTTCCTCCAAGGTGATGTTGATTATCAGTCCTTTCCTGATGATCTCCATCTCTTCGTAGATAAAAGAGTTCTCTCCAAATTGTTTTCCCATGTCTTTTCCACTCTGGATAAAAGCATTTTCAACCGAATATCCCGCTTTCAGAGCTGCCTCCACACCTCTTATTGCCTCACCGAACTGTGACTCCAGTTCTCTCTGATCGCGTTTGACAGATTCGCGTGCTTTCTTTCGGTAATACATGACTCCAACGAAAGACAGCGGAATCATCGCAACAGGAGTTCTGTAGAAAAAATATGAGACCAGAACCACACATGCCGCCGCTCTCAGCATCACACCCATCCTCGTTCCGAAATCCCACTTAACCAAGTGATAATCCCGAACGCAGGAGTTTTTCCACGTTCTCAAGTTCCCCTTTTTTCCTGAGAGATCCGATGACACGTCCGTTTTCATATCCTTCCTCGATAAATCCATAAAGTTCACTGATCGAGATTTCTCCGTTTTCATATCCGCGAACCTCCGAAATATTCAATACCTTCCTGGACCTGTCCCTTAATCTCCCAAGATGAACTATTATGTCCAGACCGGAAGCTATCTGTTGCCTGATCGCAGCAAGCGGTAGTTCCGCTGCCATCAGCACCATATTTTCCAGTCTGGACAGCATGTCCCTGGATGAATTGGCATGTCCTGTTGACATGGAACCGTCATGCCCGGTGTTAAGACATTGCAGCATATCAAGAGCTTCGCCGCCTCTTACTTCTCCGACTACTATCCTGTCCGGACGCATTCTCAGGGAGGATCTGATCAGATCCCTTATGGAGATCTCCTCCGTGCCCGGACCGCCGTTCCTTGTCTCAAGACTCACCAGGTTCTGGATCCCCTGAAGCCTTAGCTCAGCACTGTCTTCGATGGTGATCACTCTCTCATCGGACGGAATGAATCCGGACAGCACATTCAGAAATGTTGTTTTTCCGCTTCCCGTTCCTCCGCTTATGAATATGTTGTATCCCGCCTCAACAAGTGTCTTAAGAAAACCTGCTGTCTCCTCCGATAAAGACCCGTATGATATCAGGCTTTCCATCGTTATCGGTTTCTCCGGAAATCTCCTGATGGTCACGGTGGGGCCCGATAATGCAACAGGCGGGAGAACTATGTTCACCCTGGATCCGTCACGAAGCCTCGCATCAACGATCGGTGATGCTTCATTTACCGTCCTGTTACAGCCGGCGACGATCTGCTGGATTACATCCATTAGCTTTTCTTCCGATTCAAAACCTCTGTCCAGCCTGGTCAGCGCTCCGGCTTTTTCCACGAATACATTCTCATGTCCGTTGATCATGATCTCCGTGACGTCACGGTCTTCGATGAAACTCTGTAAAATGTCCAGTCTTCTCAGGGAATCAAATACTTCTTTTCCTATCCGCCTTTTTTCACCTACGGAAAGGAGCCTCAGCGAAAGTGAATCAAGTATGCAGTCATCTATCAGGTCGATCACTTCCTCATCGGAATACTCATGTCCGTATCCCAGTTTTTCCCGTACCGCTTCTCTTAATTCGTTCCTGGCATTCACAATATCCATCAGATCACTCCTATCTGTTTTCTGATATAATCAACCAGCTCTCCGCTGAGAATATTGCCTGAGAAAGCCGGCACTCTGCTCACATATGGAGGATTGCACCTGATGCTCTTTTTTCTGACATCCGAGTATTCATACATCTCAAGCACCTGTTCATAACTTTCCATCTTCCGCTTTGCAACTTTATCATTCCGTGTCAGCGTATAAATCCGGTCACATTGTCTTAGTATTCCGAATATTCCTCTGACGCTCTCCGACAGATCGAGGATCACATATGAATAATCCTCAAGTGTGCATATTCTGCGCAGAAACGTCTTCCATTCTTCTTCGGAGACCTCGGCAATGTCTGTTCCCGATATGGCTGCGGGAATATAATCCAGTCCCTCCAGGCTCCTGACCATGGACTTAAATCTCAGTGAAAACACAGATGGAGGGCTTTTTATGAAGTACATAAGATCCGACAGGTTCTTTACGCCTTCCTGCTGTATCAGTTCCTCGCATCCCTCACAAAATTCAAAGCTCAGATACAGGACCTTTCCTCTGTCCAGCAGCAGTCTTCCCATCAGCACCGAGAACGTGGTCTGATAGCATCTTCTTACAGGTGAAAAAACTCCTATCAGCCTTGCTCCGGGCTTTATGTCCGTCGATTCACCCGGATCATCATCATTCCTGTCCTTCATGTATATCTCAAGGATCTCCCTGAGCGTATCTTCGGCAGGCTGGTATTTGTCTATCACTGAGAACCTTCCGTTTACGACATCCCCTTCACTTCCCGGCATTTTATTTTTCAGGTTTCCCTCGTTCAGTATCACTATCTTGTCAGTGTCGATCCGGTTCAGTTCCTTTCTGTAGGACCTTTCCGACGTCATCAGGATCGATGCGGATCTGTTTCCGAATACTTTGCCAAGATCGTTTTCGGTTGTGCATACTGCGATCTTCCAGGGAAGACCTTTGCTTCCCAAAAGGTATTCTCCCATCAGGGAGGCATATTCTTCGTCTTCGTCATATAAAACCAGTACCTTGTCTTTTCTCATGGTCAATACAATCCTCCAATACCCATAAGCGAACTGAGGAACATGGCACCCGCAAGTGCAACTCCCGATTCCATCGCAGCCTCCCGGCACGCATGATACCGCTCCGCTTTACCGGTATGAATAAATGATCTGATATATATGTACAGTCTCAGCATTCTCTTTTTCATCTGTCCTGCCTTTAGCATCTTCACTGCTCCGAATACGGCTGCGATGACAAATGTGCCAAACAGAAAGTATATGCATCTGTCCCCTTCATAAAATCCCGCACACACGGCAAGGAGCTTTACATCCCCTCCACCTAATGCTCCTATGGCAAATACCGGGAACAGCACGGCTCCCACTATGACCATCCTGAGGACAATGGGGAAAAGAGCCGGATATCCCTCTCCCGCCACAGCCCGGACAAGACAAAAGGCAAACAGCATGGCCGTGAGGAGATTGGGGATCCTGTGATACAGATGATCAAGAATGCCCGCGACTGATAAAAAAACAGTCATGATGAGCATCTGCATTTCTCCGTTATAAATTTTCGATCGTATGGATTAAACCGGGATGAACATCCCTTCAGCGAATAAGCATCGCAGCTCTCCGCCCGCACCCGAAACCGAGAAAGGAATCGCAATGTGCTTTTATGTAAGTGCGATTATATGATCACGAAAAAGATAATGCAATAGCTATCCGGAATATTTTGCAACTTCGTCAGTATTATACAAATAATTTCCGACACTTGTATCACAAACAAAAAAGAACCCCCATCACTGAGGGCTCTTTTCATATGTGCAGTTTTAACAAATCATGTTTTTATCAGACGAGCATTCCTCTGTTGACGTTGTTCACGAGGCTTTCGCTGATGTCGTTCTTTCCGTAGGTGAGGCCTGCGAAGACGGCTTCGGAATTGCCCATCACGGGACCTGAGGTATTGGTCTCCGCAAGTCCGGCATATGCTTCTCTTAAAGGCCTGATGATCTTTCTGATCTCATCAAGAGACTCGATGTTTCTTCTGATGCCTGCCGTTGCAAGCTTTCTGATGCAGTATCTGTAGAGTGACAGAAGTGCGGCTGCGGGCTCGTATTCCATATGCAGTGAGCACATGAGTTCATTGATGCAGTTTCTCATGCGGGAGATCGCTGCATAGAACTCGTGATCTTCGTCAGTCTTGATCGCTTCCTCTGCATCATCGGCATAGCTGAGAACCATGTCATAGAGTATGACTATGAGATCGGTTGAATTGGCAACGCTTATTCTTCTGGTGAATTCCTGCTTGAGAGTATCCTTCATCTGTCATTCCTCCTTGGTATGGTTATTTACTGGAGAAGCTGCAGGACCGTTGAGGGCCTGTCGTTAGCCTGTGCAAGGACCGATGTTCCTGCCTGGGTCATGACGGTATATGTGGAGTAGTTGGTCATCTCCTCCGCCATGTCGACATCCATTATCCTGGAGTATGCAGCGGTCATGTTCTCTTCGGTTATGTCGAGTCTTCTGTCGGTATTCTCGAGTCTGTTCTGGTATGCTCCGAGCTGGCCTCTTATGGTATTGACGAAATCGATAGCGCTCTTTACTCTGCCTATCGCTTCTCTTGCATTGTCTTCGGTGGTAAGATCCAGTCCGGTCAGTCCCATGTTGTCAAGGTTGACTGCGGGGATAGCCATTTCGAGGACCTGTCCTTCATTGGAGCCTACCTGGAGTCTCATTGCTCCGATGCCGGTTGCTTCCACTTCAAGGTTGGAGATCGTTCCGGCAGCCAGAAGATTACCATCAGCATCTTTGAGTGAAGGATCATTTACTTTGATCTTCATTGAGAAATCCTGACTTCCGGTGATCGTGATCACGTCGTCGATCAGGGAAGCTTTCAGGGGCTCGAACCTGGTCAGGCTGGGATTTCCGGCAGCTGCGCTCACTTCATAGTTGCCGTCAGCGTCCTTGTTCCAGCTGATGCTTGAGAACAGATATTTATCTGCGGGAACTTCCTTGGAATAGGTAAGGCACTTGATGTTCTCGGGAAGCACGGGGCCGTCCACTGAATTGGTGTATGCCTTATAATCGTAGAATCCGTCGAGAAGGGGCTGGGAATTGAACTCGGTGCTCTTGGATACTCTGTTGATCTCGTCCTTTAGCTCATTGATCTCCTTCTGGATGATCTCTCTGTCCTCGTCGTTCATGGTGCCGTTGGCTGCCTGAACAGCAAGCTCATTCATCCTCTGGAGCATATCCGTGACCTCGGCAAGAGCTCCGTCAGCTGTTTCTATGACGGAGATGCCATCCATGGTATTATCGTCAGCGGTGGCCGTGCCCACGATCTGGGCATTCATTCTCTTGGCCATTGCAAGGCCCGCCGGATTATCCTTGGCATTATTTATCTTGAAACCGGATGATAATTTCTGAAGTGATGAACTGAGAAGATCGTCATTATTCTTAAGCGCGTTATTGGCTATCATCGCCGATACATTATAATTGATCCTCATAGAAGCTCTCCCCTACCGCTTTCAGGAAATCTTCCGATATCCCGAACAGCTCCTTTCGACCGGCTCCCTCCTGTCTATCCGCACCGGCTTCCCTGCCGGTATTAACCTTTCCTGATGCATTCCTCATGTCTTCATTCGTGAAGATTCCTATCTCGCCGGCGATCTCTCTGTCCCCGGATCTGAGGTCTGCAGTAAATATATCGACAGCTGACTGCATTTTCTTAAGTTCTTCTCCGGAACTTAGGCTGACATATCCGCTGAGCGTCTTTCCGGCAGCATCAAAATGTGCGCTGCAGTCATTTCCCAGAGGTGTTCTGAAAGAAATGTTCACGGAGGAGCTTCCGTCTTCGGAATCCCTGAAAGATACCCTTACCTTTGTCATCTCCCCGCCGATCTCTACGGGAACGAAGAATTCATCTGCACCCTCTCTTGCCGCACTGACCGCAAGGGATATCTGTCTGTTCACCTGCTGCATTGCCCTTACGTCAATTACGGAATCGGCTTCAAAAGTCATGTTCTCGGCTACGGACTTGAATTCCTCCATGGCCTTGGCATATTCTTCGGCGCCGTCTTCGGAACCGGCCATTTTCTCCATGATGTGTCCGGCCTCTTCTCTTAACTTCTCGTTCTCCTTACCCGCAGGCTGCTTTTTTTCTTTTGTGCCAAGGAGGGCCTTGAAAAAGTCATCATCGGCTGAAAGCAGATTTTCGGCTGCATTAAGGTTCTCCGCATTTGTGCTTTCCCCACTGCCGTTTACAAAAGCAAGGCTCTCGTCGCTTACACGGGCAGCTCTTCTGACTTCTTCTGCCTGTTCTTCGTAGTATTCTCCGGCATTTCCTTCAAAAGAAGCCATTATCTGATCGGTGATGGAGCGTCCGGTGGTCCTTATCTCGGAAAAGCCTATATTATCATCCACACGGATGTCCATTCCCTTAAATCTGGAACTTCTGACCGCACTCAGCAGACTGGAGAACTGAAGCTCCGCACCTGTCTCCACAACGGCACCGATGGCTGCTCCGTCCCTTTTTTCGATCTTGTCGATCATCCTGTATATTCCGATAAAGGATTCTCTTTCCTCGGCAGTGATCTCTTTATTTTTGTCGAGGGCATAGAGGAATCTCGCATAGTCTTCGGATGCCTTACCGTACTCCTGTGAAAGATCCTGTCTTCCATCCAGGAATCTGCCTATCTCATCAAAACTCTTCTCGAGAGGATTGATGCCGTTTCTGATCATGTCGAGAACCGCTGCGGGCTTCATTCTGTCAATGATGCCGGTAACAAGCCTGTCAGCCTCTGCGATCTTCTCCACATTCTGAACGCTCATCTCGATGCGGTTATATGCGAGGATCCTGACATGTCTTCTGTTTTCGTCATTTAAGTCAAGTCCGAGATCCTTCACGATGCCGTCTACGCTTCCGAATGCCTTCTTCAGGCTGTCGCCAAGGTCCGTGCGAACCTCGGTCATAAGTGCTTCATAGCTCTCTCCGGCTTTGCGAAGCTTATCTTTTTCGCCAAGGGCGATCTCCTCGAATTCCCTGAATGCGATCTCGGCTGATGCTCTGGGAACGAACATTCCGAGAGCGGATGCGGGGCTGTCCGGCATTTCGGCAACGGCCGCATTTACTTCATTGTAAAGTCTGTAAGCCCTGACGGCATCCTCGGGAGATCCTATGGACATGCCGGGTGCATTATCACCATGTGCGGTGACTCCCGCGGTTTCAGGGAAGTACTTGAGAGCAACTGCCTGCTCTGCGATCTTCAGTTCGTTTAACAGTTCCTCTATGGGGGCGGTCTCGATCGCAAAGCCGCTCCTTATCAGCTGCACATTGACCTCAGCGGTCATTGACAGTCTTATCTCCTGGATCTTTCTCTGATGTGTGATGTCAGCAGCGGAGAACTTCTCTTCGGAAAAATAATCCTCATAAAGAGCCGATGCCTTTTCATAAACGCTCTTTTGACCGCTCAGATCTGCGGCATCAGCCTCAAGTCCGTCCGCAATTGCACAGGCTGCCGCATCCGCGGCTCTCTCATCACTTACGGGGAAAGCAGTCTCCGCGATCTCTTTTTCCTTAAGGATGTTCTCGCGGGTTACCGGAAGATTTCTTTCAAACAGCCACTCGGCTCTCATGTATCCTTCTTCGGGATCTTCGAGAACCTTGCCGGCCTCCAGCATGCTTTCCTTTACATATCTCATGTCGGGAGTGTCGAGATCCGCGGGATTTCTGAATGAAGAAGCCCTTTCGGGAGCTGCATTATGCGCAACATAAAAATCCCTGATAGTGGTGCCAAGGTCATTTTCTATCATGTATGCGATCTGGCTCTCTGCGGGAGCATCAAGATCTGCGGCCAGGGCTATCGCGTTGCCGACTTCACTTATATTATCTTCGGTGGCGGGGAGGTCATGGGAAGCAAGGGCATTCTTTATGATGCTCTCCAGTCCGGCATTTGCGCCGCTTTCAAGTACTTCACCGTCAAGATCGTCATTGAATCCCCTGACTACGGTTCCGCCCTTTGCAGCTTCCGCTTTTACCTTGTCCAGAATGGTGACCGAATCTTCTGATGACATGTTCTTCAGGTCGAATCCTTCTTCATATGCCTTCCTGAGATCATCCCCGGAAAGGGTATGGGCCATGACGATGCGGTAATCGGACAAAACTCCGCTCTCCTGCACGGCGGCATCCCTGCGGGCTCCCGCCAGAAGAGTATGCTTTGATGCATCGGAAAAAGCCGCTCCGGGATTATTTCCGATGGAAACCTGAGCGGACATTGAAACCGCATTGAAACCGGCCTCCTCGGAAGCCTGTTTCTCAGCAGGGGCATTTCCTATGTATTTAAATGGGGTGATATTATCCTGACCTTCGAATGTGATCTTCAAAACCGTTCTCCCGTATTCAGATAATGCGGGATCCATCCCTGTCATTCCGGAAGCCTTCAGCCCGAAAACCTCCGAAAAGCGCTAATTAAAAGGTGAGTGCATCCATGCACTCACCTATAATTTCGGATATTTATGCCGTTTTCTTAACCCCTGCGGTCCTCAGAATACGTACACCAGGGCGCTGAAGGGATTCATGTCCAGCGTGATCGTATTTTTCTGGGACACGCAATCCTGCTTCTCGGACTTTATCTTCTCGGGAGCCTTGCTTCCCCATCCTCCGAATCTCTCTTCATCGGAATTGAGCACCAGCTTGTACTCTCCGGACACGGGAACGGGAACAACGTATTTCTCCCATTTCATCGGTGTCATGTTGAGGATGAAGAGGAGATTCTTCTTGCCGGTCTCATCGCGTCTGACAAAAGAATAAATGCTCCTGTCAGAATCATCGGCATTCATCCACTCGAAGCCCTTCCAGCTGTCATCCACGCGGTAAAGGCACGGATACTTCCTGTAGACTTCAAGCAATGCCTTCATGTATTCCTTCATTCCGGCGTTATTCTTCTCGCCGAGAAGGAACCAGTCAAGCTCCCTTGCTTCGCTCCATTCTCTTTCCTGGCCGAAATCCTGACCCATGAACAGGAGCTTCTTGCCGGAATGTCCGAACATGTATGTATAGCCGGTCCTGAGATTGGCATACTTATCAACCTTGTATCCGGGCATCTTCTCTACCATCGAACACTTGAGGTGGACAACCTCATCGTGGGAAAGAGGCAGAATGTAATGCTCGCTCTCATTATATGTCATGGCGAAGGTCATCATGTTGTGAGCGCCCTTCTTCATGACGGGATCGAGCTTCATGTACTCACAGAAGTCATGCATCCAGCCCATGTTCCACTTAAAGGTGAAGCCGAGGCTTTCGGTTCCTATGGGACCGGTGACATTCGGCCATGCGGTGGATTCCTCGGCAATGGTGATGAAGCCGGGATAGGTACCCCTTACGACCGAATTCATGTGCTGGAAAAATACGATGGCATCAAGGTTCTTGTTATCGCCGTATTTATTGGGCAGCCACTGTCCGTCCTTCTTGCCGTAGTCAAGATAGAGCATCGATGCGACCGCATCAACGCGGATTCCGTCGACATGATATTCCCTGAGCCAGTAGAGGACATTTGCTATCAGGAAATTCTTGACCTCGGGCTTGGCAAGATTGAATATCTTGGTACCCCAGTCGGGATGCTCTCCGCGTCTCGGATCGGGATCTTCATAGATGCATTCGCCGTCGAATCTGCCGAGTCCGTGCGCATCCGTGGCAAAGTGTGCGGGAACCCAGTCAAGGATAACGCCGACACCGGCCTTGTGAAGCTCATTGATCAGGTACATGAAGTCCTGAGGGCTTCCGTATCTGGATGTAGGTGCATAGTAACCGGTCACCTGATAACCCCAGGATCCGTCAAAAGGATGCTCGGCAATACCCATCAGTTCTATATGGGTATACTTCATTTCCTTCAGGTATTCTATGATCCTGGCTGCGAATTCACGGTAATTGTAGAATCCGTCCTCGGTTCCGTTGGGATGCTTCATGAATGAACCGATATGGCACTCGTAGATTGCCATGGGTTCCTTGTACCAGTCCTTCTTGTCCCTTTCGCTCTCCCACTTGCCGTCATCCCACTTGAAAGATGACAGGTCAGCGGTAACGGAAGCGGTTCCGGGCCTGAATTCTGCCTGATTGGCATAAGGGTCTGCCTTATAAAGCTTCGATCCGTCCTCCGTATAAATGAGGAACTTGTACATCTGTCCTGCCTGGACGCCTTCGATGAAAAGTCCCCAAATGCCGACGGGGCCCAGCTTCTCCATCTCACCCTCGTTCTCATTCCATCCGTTCCAGGAACCTATGACGTGGACCGATAGAGCATTGGGTGCCCAGACGGCAAAGTAATATCCCTTCCTGCCGTCTTTTACTGAAGGGTGGGCTCCCAGTTTTTTGTAGATGTCATAATGGGTTCCCTGCCCAAAGAGATACATATCATCCTTAGAAATAAAAACTTCTGCGGCCGTTTCGGCTGCAGGAGTTTTTACTGTTTTCGCGGAAGCCTTCTTTGCCCCTGACTGAGTCTTAGCCTGGGTCTTGGCTGAAGGCTTTGCCGCTGTCTTTGTTTTTTTTGTTTCGGATGCCATGTCCGGTACCCTCCCCTGATTTATTAGGCGAAATCCCTTTCACCGAGGATTATCATATCCTCTATATCATACCGCTTTCCGAGAAGGATATCAAAGAAATGAGAAGGAGTTTTTTTCTCGACATTTTTGATCGCATCATCAACGATCTTCATGACCTCCATTACGGTGACGGCATGGTCGTTGGACTGTCTGAGACTTATCTGTGTATGGAGAGCAAGCTCGCCCATCTCATTTATGACGTATTCTTTTTCACGTGCATACTTCTTCGCAAATGCCACAAGTTTCTTCTCGCTGAGGGCCTTTACTTCCATATATGCGGTGAACATCTCGCAAAGAGCGGGGAAGGATTCCATGAACTTCTCGACATTACGCTTTCTGTCAGCGATGATGACGATCATTCCCTGATCTTCCTTCATGAGAGATGCCCTGAGCTTATCGGCTGTGTCCTCGGTAATGGAGGCAACATTGCTTATGATCAGGCCGCCGCCTGCAAGGAGTTTCATGGTTGCTTCCATGTTCTTGCCGTTAAGGTTCTCGCCCTTGATCCTCGCAACTTTTCCGGACAGATTATGATCGCTGTTTCTTACTTCCTTCAGGATCCTTATCGCAAGGTTCTCAACATCTATTCCGTCATCACCCGCAAGGATCGCATTTCCGGTATATGAAGCCATGCTGAGTGAATCGAGGAGCACGGCAAGCTGCCGCTTTGCAGCTCTTGTCTGGATATAAGGTCCGAAGAGTTCTTTCTCTTCTTTGGTCAGATCCCTGATGCTCTCATCCTCGCCGACAAGACGGATCCTTTCCTGATTTTCCCTGATGCGGGCCTTTGCGGCCTCTTCATCGGCTTCTTTTTCGGTAAGCTCTGCGATGGTGGTAACGGGAATGAGTCCGGTCTCAAGCTTGGCCTCATCGGGAAGATCATCAAACTCATTGACGCTTCCTTCATATACGGCTCTGCTGGCTTCTTCCTCCTCGTCGGATTCTCTCTCGAGGACCTCAAGAAGCGAATTGAGTATCTCTGTCTCAAAATGATCGAACAGTTCTCCGGTCTGTACCTTGACCTGGTCATGAAGCTCCTGCTGAAGCCTGTCCTCAAGCTCAGCCTGTCTCTTCTCCCACTCTTCCATGACCTGGGCAATGTTCATCTGGCCGGTGATCTGCTTGGTGATCTTGGTAACATCGGGAAGGACAAGTCTGATCTGTCCGTCGTCTCCCTGTGAAAGCTCTGATGCTATGGACTCGGGAGGCTGTGCCTGCATTGCTTCCTGAACTCTGACGATCTGAGTCTCCGAAAGCTTCTCATATCTGGACATGTCCTTGGGATAATATGACTTGAGATTCCCGTCGTCGGTGACTATGCGGTCTTCGGATTCGGAAGTCTTATCCTCGGAAGGAACTTCAAATGCGGGATATTCTCCCGTGTTAAAGCTTATGAATGTGGTTGCATCGGGAGCGTCTTCCCTGGAATCATCCTTATCCGAAGCGATCTCCTCGGGAGTCATCTCCGAGGTCTCTTCAAATGAATCGGGAGCCTCGTCCGCATTTATCTCATCGGTATTGTATTCATATTCTTTTTCGCTTGCCTGAGCATACTCGGGATCGTCAAGGCTTCCGGTATCGGGATCGAGCATGGGAGCCATTATCGCCTTGGTGACTTCAGCCTTCTGAGCCTCCGTGACAGTTTCGGATCCGCCCACGACCTCACGGACAGCGTTTGCAAGTGCCTTCTGAAGATCGATGGTGTTGAACTTGCCCACGTCGACGGTCTTGACCTGTATCTCGGGCTCTTCGGGAATGTTGATTCCCTTGAAGATCCTGGTCTCATCGGAAAGATTGGTCTTCTCGAGAGCTCTCATCACCTGGGCGGGATCGTAGATCACGGTCTCCTCGGGAGCGGTGGCTCTTGCTATCTGGTTAAGCTCTTCCTCGGTGATCTCCCTGGTAGCGCCTTCCTCTGAAGATGCGATCCTTCTGGTATCGTCACCGGGGACTTCCTCCTGAACGGTGCTTTCACCCTGCTCTGCCTCTGAGTTTTCTGCTTCCGAAACTGCGGGAACTTCCTCTTTTTCTTCCTTCCATCTGTCGAAGATCTTCTGCTGCTCAGGTGAAAGATCGGTATATTTCTTCTTGAGGAGCATTGAGGCATAGACATACTTGCCGTCGCCAAAAGCCGCGATCAGCTCGTCGCATTCGCGTATGCAGTCGCTCTCCCTGCCATCAAGATAGTACTGATATGCAAGGGTATATGCCCACTTCTCTGTGTATTCGATATTCTTTAGGGTCTCGAGGGTTTCAATCTTCTGAGCCATCTCAACATGCAGCATCTGATCGCGCATGTACTTGAGCTTATAGACTCTCGGGTCATTTTCCCGGGCTATTCTTTCGAACTCGTTATATGCATATACCGCCTGGACGATATATTCCTTCTTGATATAGAGCTTGCAGAGATAATAACAGATATTCTTGTTTTCAGGACTCTTGCGATATGCCAGCCTGAGCAGTTCTATCGCGTCATCATATCTCATGACCTTCCTGTAAAGGTCACCGATGCGGACCAGTGTTTCAACGGGCTTTTTCTCCCAGTCTATGGTATCGGCGATGGCTGCGGCATCAAAATATGCCTTCTCATCTATGAGATTGTTGATCTCCTGAAGTTTGACCTTGTATTCGTACCTATCCACGGCTCCACCCCTGATAAACAGAAAAAAACCACAATATCTATTAATCCAATCTTCGAAATTGTACCATAACTAGTGTTGTCTTGTCTATATTGTTATCTACATTTTGTGCATAAAATGTGGATAATTACAAAATATCGGATTCGGCCTTGTGGATAAAAAAATCGCTGCCACCATATCTGGGTGCAGCGATCGATGAATGACATATATTATTTTGAGCGGATCACGGGAGATCCGGGCAGATCACAGAAGATCCGTGAACCGGGCGAACTGTTCAAGAGTGAGTGCCTCTCCCCTTATCATCGGGTCCAGCCCCATGGCCGCGAGCGCATTTTCCGTCTTTTCGCGGGGAATGGAAGTATCCTGATTGTTCTGGAGTGAATTGGCAAGGGTCTTTCTTCTCTGCATGAAGGAAGCCTTTATTATTCTGAACATCCCGGCAGGATCGTTTACCTTCACAGGCGGCTCGTCATACAGATCAAGCTTTATTACGCTGCTCTCGACACCGGGCATCGGATAGAAAGCCTCGGGAGGAACGGTCACGACGATCTCGGGCTTTGAATAATACTGGACTGCCAGCGAAAGAGCTCCGTAATCCTTGGAGCCGGGACCTGTCTGCATGCGCACGGCCACTTCTGTCTGAACCATGACGGTAATGCTGTCATAATGCACTCCGCTCTCCAAAAGTCCCGTCACGATGGGGGTCGTGATGTAATAAGGCAGATTTGCCACGACCTTTACTTTTTCATCCGGATAGCTGAGTGCTATCTCGTTCATGTCGGTCTTCAGAACGTCCGCGCATATCACGCGCGCGTTGTCATATCCCGCAAGGACTTCATCAAGAACCGGGATCATCTGGGTATCGATCTCGATGGCCGTCACATGTCCGGCTTTTTCGGCAAGTCTTTTTGTCAGCGTGCCGAGTCCCGGGCCTATCTCCACAACATGATCGCCCGAACAGACGCCTGCTGCCTCCACGATCATGTCGAGAACATTATCATCCGTAAGGAAGTTCTGTCCGTATTTTTTCTGTGCTCTTATGTTGTGGCTGCGCACGATGTTCATCGTGGCATTTCTGGAATCTGAAGCCATTTAGCTTTCTTTCTTTTCATTTCGGAGAGTTTCGACGAAATGTGCGAATCTCTTCATTGCTTCCTCGAGTCTTTCAAGTGAATATGCATAGGATATTCTCAGATATCCTTCTCCGCTGTTTCCGAATGCGGTGCCCGGAACTGCGGCAACCTTTTCTTCCCTGAGGAATCTTGTGGCAAATTCATCGCTTGTCATGCCGAATTCCTTGATGCAGGGGAATACATAGAAAGCACCGTAAGGCTCGAAGCACTCTATACCCATCTCGCGGAATGCGTTGAGAAGGAATCTTCTCCTCATGTTGTAGCTTTCCCTCATCCTTGCTATGTCCGCATCGCCGTTCCTGATGGCCTCAACTGCGGCGTACTGGCTCGTCGTGGGTGCACACATGATGGCAAACTGATGTATCTTGGTCATCTGCGCGATTATGTTTGCGGGACCGCAGGCATATCCGAGTCTCCATCCGGTCATTGCATAGGCCTTGGAAAAACCGTTGATCAGTATGGTCCTTTCCTTAAGTCCGGGCATGGTGGCGATGGAAATGTGCTTTCCCTTGTAGGTAAGCTCCCCGTATATCTCGTCAGAGATGACATACAGATCATGCTTTACTATTACCTCGGCAACAGCCTCAAGGTCACTCTTTTCCATGATCGCGCCCGTCGGATTGTTGGGGAAAGGAAGAACTATGACCTTGGTCTTGTCGGTCACGGCATCCTCGATCTCCTGAGCGGTAAGACGGAATTCATTCTCGGGCTTTAGATCTATGATCACCGGAACGGCACCTGCAAGGATCGCGCAGGGCTCGTAAGAAACATAGCTGGGCTGGGGGATCAGCACCTCGTCTCCGGGATCGCACATTGCCCTGAGTGCCATGTCGATTCCTTCGGATCCGCCTACCGTGACAAGGATCTGGTCAAGAGGATCATATTCGAGGTTCTGTGTCCTCTTCATGTATGCTGCGATCTCGGTCCTCAGTTCCTTAAGTCCGGCGTTGGATGTATAGAAAGTGCGTCCTTTTTCAAGAGCATAAATGCCTTCATCCCTTATATGCCAGGGTGTATCAAAATCGGGTTCGCCCACGCCGAGAGAGATGGCGTCTTTCATCTCACTGACTATGTCGAAGAATTTCCTGATTCCCGATGGCTTTATGTCTACAACTTTTTTTGCAAGAGGATCTCTCATGGCGTAACTATCTCCCTGGTATCTTCTTTCTTTTTGCCAAGCACCGTGCCGTGGTCCTTGTATTTCTTGAGAATGAAATGTGTCGCTGTTCCCGTGACGGTCTCAAGTGCGGAGAGCTTCTCCGAAACGAATCCGGACACCTCCCTTATGGTCTTGCCTTCAAGGATCACCATAAGGTCATATCCGCCGGCCATTAGATATACGCTCTCGACCTCGGGATAATTGTAGATGCGCTCCGCGATATTGTCGAAGCCCTGTCCTCTCTGAGGGGTCACCTTTACTTCGATGAGTGCGGTGACGGTCTCGGTGGAGACATTCTCCCAGTTGACCATCGTGTGATATCCGCAGATGGTTCCTTCCTCCTCAAGTGTCCTGAGTTCCGCGGCGACCACATCCTCAGTGACTCCCAGAATTACCGCCAGTTCCTTGGTGTTCATGCGGCTGTTTTTTTCGATTATGCGGAGCAGTTCTTCTCTGAATTCCATATCATCCTCCTGTATTACCTATGCATCAAAGCTTTCCGGCTTGTTGAGAAAGGAAACATCCTCGCCGTTTACAAGGAGCTTGTCCCTGCCCTTTGCTGAATATCCTATCAAGATCATGTCCTCCGGATAAGGATAGGAATATAAGCCTGTCTCAAAATCCGCCGATCCGGCTTCATATATGTTCAGCCCGAGCGCTTCACATATCTCAACGGCTTCCTGTTCCAGAGGAATGTCCCGGACATTAACCCTGAATCCGTATCCTGATGCGCCTATGTCCCACAGAGCTTCGTGAATGCTTCCGGATGCCGGAAAAGAAGACAGCTCCTTCTCCCTGCACCTTGCCCATTTCAGAAGCCTTTGCCATATGTCCTCCCGAAAACCTTCGGGAACGGCTTCCCGGCGGATGCAGGCCTTCGCGGCTCCGAGCGAACCGGCATATCCCTTTACCATGATAGCAAAAGAGGCGCAGTTTTCAGCTGCGCCATTATCATTATTCATTGTGTGGAGCCTCCAAGCCTTAATGATAAACGTCCGCTGCCAAGCCGGGCTGTAAATGCGCACTTACGGATCTGCGGATCCGGCTGCGATTGAATCAGCCAAATGCAGATGCTATAATCGGTACTATCATCGCAAGGGCAAGCACTATCACGATCACTGCTGCCATGGTCTTTTTCGTTTTGCGACTGTGAAAATTCATCATGTCTGACACCCTTTGTTTTATAATATGTCGGGATTAATTGATTAATTATAGTATGAAGTATCCTGTTTTTGCAAGTTTCATAATACTGGTGCTGGTCGTAAGACACGCAATAAGGCGAAACAGGCGTATCGGTGAAAATGCCGACGTCTCGTTCTGGGAAAAAGAACGCGCCGCCAACGCAGTGCGCAGGAAGCCCATGGATGACCTTATCTACGTGACCCCGGATTTGTCCTCTTTTCCGATGAACGTCATGGCGGACGATGAGAATATCATTGAATACCGCAAAATGATAGAGGAACTCTCCGCTCAGAAGATCGTTAATCTGACGGGCCAGTCGAACACGGATCTGAAGTTCCGTTACGGCGTTGCCAATCTTCCGACGCTCATGGAATATGACGAAAGATTCACCCTGCTGGTCCAGACACTGCAGAAGTGGGCGGACCGTCTGTGGGACAACGGTTATGTGGATGATGCCGTGCCGATCCTCGAAGAACAGGTCAGGATCCATGCGGATATCTCCTCCGTATACCGCAAGCTCTATGCTTATTACAAGGAAAAAGGATGCCCCGGGAAGATCGAACTGCTCAGGAAGACCGCAGGCGAACTGAACTCGGCGAGCAAGGCATCCATCTTAAGATCACTTGAGTGAAAAAGGGGACGGGGGGGAACACGGGGACGGGGTGAACGAAGGGACGGTTCCTACGTTCACTTAGTGAACGGCGGAACCGTCCCTTCGTTCACCCTCTCGTTCTCCCCAGTCCCCCTGTTTTCAAAAAAAGAACGAGGGATGATATCCCTCGTTCTTTGCATCATATTATCTCCTGCGGACCGTCACCGATCTCCACTACGTAAAAGTCGGCCGCATATCCTATTTTCTCCAGATATTCCCTGCCAACCTTCTCGATGAATTCATCGATGTTCGCATCCTTGACTATGCTCACCGTGCATCCGCCGAATCCGGCGCCGGTCATCCTTGATCCCAGAACCCCGGGGATCTTCCTCGCGGCATCGACCAGAGTGTCCAGCTCCTTGCCCGTGACCTCGTAATCATCCCTGAGGGATTCGTGAGATGCATTCATTAGCTGTCCGAAAAGAGTGATGTTACCGGCCTTAAGTGCCTTTGCGGCGGAGATAGTCCTTCTGTTTTCGTAGACAGCGTGACGTGCTCTCCTGGTCCTGACATCGTCTCTTATGAGAGATTCGACCTTGCCGAAAGTCGGCTCGTCAAGCTCTCCGAGGCTCTTTACATCCACAAGTGTCTGGATCTCAGAAAGCGCCTTCTCGCACTCCGCACGTCTTTCGTTATACTTGGATTCTCCGAGTCCTCTTTTCTTGTTGGAACAGGCTATGACGAGCTTCATTCCCCTGAGGCTTATAGGGGCATAAGTGTACTGAAGAGTCGATGTGTCGAGGAAGATCGCATTATCCTTCTTGCCCATCGCGATCGCAAACTGGTCCATTATTCCGCAGTTGACGCCATTGTAATTGTTCTCGGAATACTGTCCCGTAAGAGCGATGTCAATGTTCGTCACTCCCTCGAACCTGTATAAAGACCTGAGGAAATATCCTGTCAGAACTTCCACGGATGCCGAGGAACTGAGTCCGGATCCGTTGGGGATATTGCCGTACAGCACCAGATCAAATCCCTGATCTATGACATGTCCCTTTTCGCCGAATGCCCATATGACCCCTTTGGGATATGCGGTCCAGCCTTCATCCTTAAGCGGCTTCAGGTCATCGAGGGAAGATTCCACGACTCCCGCTTCCTCAAAATTCATTGAGTAGAACCTGAGAACGCGGTCTTCGTGCTTCCTTACGGCTGCATAAGTTCCTATCGTGAGAGCGCACGGAAAAACATGTCCCCCGTTATAATCCGTATGCTCACCTATCAGATTTACTCTTCCCGGTGCAAAAAAGACTCTGGCCCCCTCATTCGAACCGTATTTTTCGGCAAAGACTTCAAGAACCTTTGCCTTGATCTCCTGTGCACTTTCCATAGTAATACCCCGTTTAGTATTTGTTATCCGAGTGCCTGCTTAAGGTCTGCGATGATATCATCGGCATTCTCAAGTCCGACGCTGAGCCTGATAAGATCGGGACCGACGCCTGCTGACACCAGCTCCTCGTCGGTCAGCTGTCTGTGGGTTGATGAAGCGGGATGAAGCACGCAAGTATGAGCATCTGCTACGTGAGTTGCGATCATGGCAACCTTGAGTTTCTTCATGAAGCTCTCTGCAGCTGTCCTTCCGCCCTTGACGCCGAAGGAGATGACACCGCAGGTGCCGTTCGGCATGTACTTCTTTGCAAGCTCATAATACTTGTCGCCTTCAAGTCCGGGATATGTGATCCAGGCAACATTCTCGTTGTCCTTGAGGAACTTCGCAACCTTCAGTGCATTCTCGCAATGTCTGGGAATCCTTACAGCGAGAGATTCGATTCCGAGGTTAAGATAGAACGCATTCTGAGGAGCCTGGATGGAACCCAGATCTCTCATGAGCTGTGCAGTGCACTTGGTGATGAATGCGCCTTCCTTGCCGAATCTCTCGGCATATGTGATGCCGTGATAGCTCTCATCGGGAGTGCAGAGTCCGGGGAACTTGTCGGCATGAGCCATCCAGTCGAACTTGCCGGAATCAACGATGCATCCTCCGACTGCCACGTCATGTCCGTCCATATACTTGGTGGTGGAATGAGTGACAATGTCGACACCCCATTCAAAAGGCCTGCAGTTGATGGGAGTTGCGAAGGTATTGTCAACTATGAGAGGAACTCCGTGCTCATGAGCTGCCTTTGAGAACTTCTCGAAATCGAATACGGTAAGTGCGGGATTGGCGATGGTCTCACCGAAGACGGCCTTGGTGTTGGGCTTGAATGCCGCATTCAGCTCTTCCTCGGTACAATCGGGAGAGATGAAGGTGAAATCAATGCCCATCTTTCTCATGGTGACATTGAAAAGATTAAAGGTTCCGCCATATATCGAAGAGGATGCAATGACATGATCTCCGCAGTTTGCAAGGTTAAATACAGCGAACATGTTGGCTGCCTGTCCCGAACTGGTGAGCATTGCTGCGGTACCGCCCTCAAGTGCGGCGATCTTGGCTGCGACATAATCGTTGGTGGGATTCTGAAGCCTTGTATAGAAATATCCGCTGGCCTCAAGGTCAAAGAGCTTGCCCATGTCCTCGCTTGTATCATACTTGAAAGTAGTGCTCTGAACGATCGGTATCATTCGGGACTCGCCGTTCTTAGGTTCGTATCCCGCCTGTATGCATTTAGTTTCCAGTTCCATGTTACCCTCCTGAATTTCCATATAAAAAGTCTTTTCTTATTGTATCGCCCGCTCAGGTTCACTGCAAGGGATAATTGCAATGCCGCTATATAACAAAAGAGGACCCGGTCAGGGTCCTCTCTCGATCATGTCTCAAACTCAGAAATATTTGGTATAGTTGGCGTATTCATCCCACACAAGACAGATCCATGTCCTTCCTCTGTTGAGGATCACCTCATCGCCGGTCTCGGCATCATAGTATCTGGTCTGCTCGTACACGCCTTCGTCAAAATCAAGGTCTTCGTTGAAGGGAAGATCCCTGTACCATGTGAGAGGAACACACTTTCCGTTGGTGAAGAGAATTCCCTCTCCCATGCCGAACACGTTGAAATTCATGTAACCCATGTCATCCAGCGCATTTCCGGAGACAAACTTGATGATGACATTCGTCACGGCAAGCTGTTCGCCGTTATATTCATCCATATGAGGCTCACCGTTCTGATATCTGTAATACAGGTGATCCTCCGGGTTATACACAAAGTACGGATTGAGCTCGCTGTATCCGTTGGGTGAACCCTGGTTGTGATCGCCTCCGGGATATATGGTCGTGATGTCGGAGTAATCCTCATATTCCGCAAGAAATGCTTCCGTTGCGAACTGAAGCGGAAATGTGTAATCGGAGGTCGGATAATCCGTGCTGTATCCGAGCCTTGAAACTGCGGCATTATAACCCTCGAGCGACATCACTCCGGTATATTCAAGCGAATATCCGAGCTGCTGTCTTTCCCTGTCTCTCGAAAACGCCTCATCGGCCGCCACGTCGATCCCGGCAACCGAGGCGCTGACGTTGTCAACCAGATCGCTGTTGATCAAAGGTCCCACATATGCTGCGGCAAGTCCCCAGTTACAATAGATCGCATCGTAGCTCAGTGCCTCGAGCAGGAAATAGTGCCTGCTGCTTCGGATGGGCTCTATGTATTCGAGATCTCCGTAATTCTGGAATATTCCCATCAGCCTCGTGCAGCTGCATTTTTCCATCGGAGCCTCATAGATGATGTCGGCATAAGACACGCCGTACTGGGGAAGACTGTTCCTGTTGTTGGGGATCATCACAGCCATCGGGCGTCTTGCTGCTATCTCGGCATCTATCCATTCACCGGTAAGGTAGCTTTCGATCTTGCCGTTCAGTTCATATCTCTCGCCTATGGCCATAAGTCCCTGAGGACCGGTCTGTGTGCCCGGACTTTCCTCATCGGGAGGGTTTTCGACCGGTTCGGTCACCACCGGTTCGTCCTGATCATCTGCCGGCCTGTATGCATCCGGATCACCCGAACAACCGGTCAGGGCAAGCGAAAGTGCAAGCCCGAGTCCAAGTATTCTTTTTTTCATGAATCCGTATTTCATATCCGATAAAACCTTTTTTTGACACAACAAAATGCGGGTAGCCGGACTTGAACCGGCACGGAGTCGCCCCCGAGGGATTTTAAGTCCCTTGCGTCTACCTATTTCGCCATACCCGCGTCTGCAATCTGCAAGAGTGAATTCTATCACACGGGTACATAAAAAGCAAGAATGGTAGCCGACTCAGGGGGTATGGCAATGTCAAGCAGACCTCCGGAAAGCTTGTATTCCGATCCGGTCATTGAATAGCCGCTTCTGTCCGACCTGAATACCGTCCTCATCATTCCGGATCTGGTAGTTCCGATTTCCCAGACCGTGAGATTTCTGTAAATCTCATGATCATTGTTGTTGATGAGGATCAGGAACTGTTCCTTGCGGTCAAATCTGCCGTAGGCAATGAAATTATAGTCACTGTCCACCATCTTGATGGAGCCCGTCTTAAAGACAGGATGCCTGTGCCTTAAAGATATCAGATCCCTGTGAAAAGAGATCATCTCCTTATCTTCACGGCCCCAGGGATATGTCCGCCTGTTGTCCGGATCGGTGAATCCGCACACTCCCGCTTCATCGCCGTAATAGATAGTGGGTGCTCCCATCCAGGTCATCTGGATCACGACCGCCTCGCGGAACACCGCCTTGTTGATGCCCCTTGATGCGGCATCGGGTCCGAGAGTTCCCGTCCTTCCTACCATATGATTGGTCCTGGTCAGGAATCTCGAGTGATCGTGATTGGACAGCTCATTCATCGCAGACTGCATGCTGGGTGTGGAGAACGTCGCACCGTGATGTTTCATTGCTCCCCAGAAACAGTCGGCATTTCCGAGCAGATCCTCGCGGAAGTCGTCGGAATGCTTCTCCATTCCGGTAAGGAACCAGGTGACAGGCTCCATGAACGCATCATAGTTCATCACGGAATCCCACTCATCGCCCTGCAACCATGCTTTCTTATCACCGTAGTGCTCTGCAAGTATGAGAGCGTCCGGATTGGCTTCCTTGACCGCCTTGCGGAATCTCTTCCAGAAATAGTGGTTGAAATCCTGCGAATGACCAAGGTCTGCGGCAACATCAAGTCTCCATCCGTCAACGCAGAAGGGCTCGGACACCCACTTGGCTCCGATCCTCAGCACATACTCGAGGAGCTGTTCCGAACCTTCATAATTGAGCTTCGGAAGCGTATCGTGCCCCCACCAGCCGTCATATGAGCCGTTATACGGCCATCCGTTCTCATTGTTGAATGAAAAGTAATTCCTGTAAGGGCTGGCCGGGCTGACGTAAGCGCCCTTTTCATAGCCCTCTTCATTCTCGTAAATGCGCTCCCTGTCCATCCACTTGTTAAAGGAGCCGCAATGATTGAACACGCCGTCGAGGATGACCTTCATCCCTCTTTTGTGTGCTTCCTTCACGACCTTGATGAACAGCTCGTCGCTCGCGGTCAGATTGGCTCTTCCCGCAACTCTCCTGATATATCTCGTCGCAAGACGGTTCTCTTTCTCGCCCGGAGGAAGAAGATCGCCGCTGTCATCCACGATCCTGCCGAAATGAGGATCGATATGATCGTAATCCTGAATGTCATACTTGTGGTTAGAGGGCGACACGAACAACGGGTTAAAATATATGACTTCAACACCGAGGCTCTTAATGTAGTCCATCTTATCAAGAACACCCTGGAGGTCGCCGCCGTAGAAATTCCTGACATCCATCTGCGAAGGAGGCGTATTCCAGTCCTCAACCCTGTGAACGGGATGCCCAATATAATTGTACTCACCATCTAAGACGTTATTTGTGGGGTCTCCGTCACAAAATCTGTCCACATAAATCTGGTACATGACCGCGCCCTTGCTCCAGTCCGGAGTCGAAAAGCCCGGAAATACGACAAAATCGTAGTATTCGTTAGGATCGGTGACCGCACCTCTTGAGTCAAAGAAAACCTTCATCGATCCCGACCAGATCTCAAAATGATAAGCAAACTTTCCGCCGGAAAGTTCTATATGGGTCTCGTAATAATCAAAATGTCTTTCGGTCTCTGCCTTCGTGAGCGCATAACGCCTGCCGCCGGCAACAAGAAGGACCACGTCCACATTGTTCTTGGCCGCACGGAACCTGACCGTTATACTGTCTCCCGGCATCGGTTCCTCGGGATTCAGATAATTTGATGTTGTATCGGAATAAAGTGCCCTTATGTTGAAAACAGGACGCATTGAAAGAATATACCGCTGGTCGCCCAGTACCTTCTTCCGATGTTCAAGACCCACGAACATGAAAAACCTCCGGCATTAAATGCATTCAGTTCAAAAACCAAAAAACCACAACATATTGTAGCTTATTTTATCAGCCTATACAAGCAAACGATAAGATTAATCTCGCCCCGGGAAGACCGGCATGAGCGATCCTGTTTTCCCGGATAAAAAGAAAAAAGACAGCCGGGGAAGCTGTCTTTTCTCCAGAGAATCTATCTCTTGGGGTATTTCCAAAACAAAATGTATTGGGGGTACATTCATATAGTAGCACCTGACCCCCTGCCTTACTATGCCAAAGATTCACAAACTTCACATAATCTTTGACAGGCTTTTGTGCAATATTGCCAATATCACTAGAACAGTGCCTCAAACTCTTCTCTTCCGATCTTCTCCTTTTCAACGAGAAGCTCAGCGCACTTATGGAGAACATCCTGATGCTCGAGTATGATCTGCTTGGCTTTGCTGTAGCAGTCGTCGATGATCGCCCTTACTTCCCTGTCGATCTCTCCGGCCACCTCTTCACTGTGGTTCTTGGCATGAGCCAGGTCACGGCCGATGAATACCTCATCGTCATCATTGTCATAGCAGACAACACCGATATTGTCGCTCATTCCGTAGCGTGTTACCATGCTCCTTGCTTCCTTGGTGGCACGCTTGATGTCCGAAGAAGCACCGGTGGTGATGTCTCCGAAGATTATCTCCTCCGCGATCCTTCCTCCGAGGGTCACCATGATATCCTGAAGCATCTTGCCCTTGGAAAGGAACATCTCATCCCTTTCGGGCAGAGGCATGGTATAACCGGCAGCTCCGACTCCCGTGGGAATGATCGATATGGTATATACGGGGCCCACATCCGGAAGCAGATGGAAGAGGATGGCATGTCCGGTCTCGTGATATGCGGTGATCTTCTTTTCCTTCTCAGAAATAATGCGGCTCTTTTTCTCGGTTCCCATTCCGACCTTGATGAACGCCGTGTTGATGCGGTCCATCGAAATGAACCTGTCACCTGCTCTGGCCGCTCCGATAGCAGCCTCGTTGAGAAGGTTCTCCAGATCAGCACCGGTAAATCCGGCCGTGGTACGTGCTATCTTCTCAAGATCCACATCCTCGGAAAGCTTCTTGTTTCTCGCATGAACCTTGAGTATCTCCTCACGTCCCGCGACATCGGGTCTCTGAACGGTTACTTTACGGTCAAATCTTCCCGGTCTTAAGATCGCGGGATCAAGTATGTCAACCCTGTTGGTCGCAGCCATGACGATGATGCCGGAATTCTCCGTGAATCCGTCCATCTCGACCAGAAGCTGGTTAAGAGTCTGCTCTCTCTCGTCATGTCCGCCGCCGAGTCCCGTGCCTCGCCTTCTTGCGACGGCGTCTATCTCATCGATGAACACTATGCAGGGACAGCGTTTCTGGGCTTCCTCAAACAGATCCCTGACTCTCGATGCACCGACACCGACGAACATCTCGACAAAATCGGAACCCGATATCGAAAGGAAAGGTACCTTCGCCTCTCCGGCAACAGCCTTGGCAAGGAGAGTCTTACCGGTTCCGGGAGATCCCTCCAGGAGCACTCCCTTGGGAATCCTTGCTCCGAGTGCGGAATACTTGCCCGGATCCTTGAGGAAATCGACTATCTCGGAAAGTTCTTCCTTCTCTTCCTTAAGTCCCGCCACATCTTCAAACGTGATCTTGCCGTCACCGTTTATGAGATTGAACCGGATCTTGCCGAAATTCATCATCCGGTTACTCTGGCTCTGATTGGTGCCGGGTCCAAGGATCGCCGACAGCAGAAAGACCATGACGAATGCCAGAAGTATTATCGGGAGCAGTATGTTCGTGAACCAGTTGAGCAGGCTCCTGTCCTTGATGACGGCATCCACTCCGTGGATCCTTATCATCTCTTCTGCCTCGCTTACATCCGTGACATATACTCTTTCGATCAATCCGTTCTTGGTAGTGACTGCGACGTATCCGCACCTTCCGGTAGAGTCGGGGGTTATGACCGCTTCGACGATCTTTCCCTCCTGAAGGTCAGATACCATCTGTCCGTATGAATAAGTTGCCGAATTTCCTTTCAGTGTCTGTGCCACCCATACGATAATGAGCACCACAAATATCAGCCACAGATACGTCCTGAAAGGATTTCTTGAGGTCTTTTCCAATTTTCTTCCTCCAAATCAAGGATCAGTCGAACTTCACCACGCCTATATAAGGCAGATTTCTGTACAGCTGATCGTAATCAAGTCCATAGCCCACGACAAATTCATCGGGAATCTTGAATCCCGTATAAGTGACATCCACTTCGGTAACTCTTCTGGAGGGCTTGTCAAGAAGAGTGCAGAGACGAAGAGACTTAGGTCCTCTTTCGGAAAGCATCTTGAGCAGATATGAAAGAGTCCTTCCGCTGTCGACGATATCCTCGACGACGATCACATCCTTGCCGGCAAGAGGCTCGTCGAGATCCTTGACTATCTTGACAAGTCCGCTGGATTCGGTGCCCGATCCGTAGCTTGACGCGCTCATGAAGTCGAGTGACACGTCCAGTTTGATCCTCTTTGCAAGCTCACACATGAAGAATGCACCGCCCTTGAGCACGCATACCATGTGTACCTGTTTTCCCTCATAGTCTTTGGTTATCTGATCACCGATCTCCTGGATCCTGCGATCAACTTCTTCTTCGGTAAACATTACCTCGACATGATGTTTGTCCATGACAATCCCTCCGAAAGCTAAAGTTAACGGTTTTCCGGCATCCTGCCTTAATTTTCTGCGGGCCGGCACTCCAGTCTCAAAATATTTACGGTATCATCGGACAGCTTGGCCGTATCGCTCATGCGGTATCCGATGACCCAGAGAACTTCTTTTCCTGCGGCAAAAACAAAGATGTTCTCTTTTTCGGTAACGGAAAGCTTCAGATCCGTCAGATAATCCCCGACAAACTTGGTCCCAAGGCTTCCGTCCGCTTTCCTGATCTTAAGAAAGTCTCCGTCACGCCTTTTCCTTATCTCGAAAAAGGGTTCCTTATCGATGCCCTGTGCGGAAGCGGCGAATGATATTTTATCACAATCGAAATATTTCGTGTACCTGTTTCCCTCACATGCAGGATCCGTTATCGCCGCAATGTCCGCTGCCGAGAGATCGTTTGCCTTCAGATACAGCACTTCCGTTTCAATCACAGGCTCCACCCTGTCTGAAGAGGATCTCCTTCTGAGCAGTATCTCATCATGCGATACATCGGCCTCGATCCCGTAGGGAAGGTCCGAATGCTTACCGGCACTGCCTGCCGCCAGTTCCAGGACCATGTCGGCATGGACTTCCCCGATGTCTTTTTTCATCGGAGTAAGCTCCGTCAGAAGTCTCAGCACAAGCATCGAGGCTATGACTTCCGGCAGCTTGCAAAGCCCCTGCTTGTTCACCCTGAACGATCCGTCTTCGGCCGTGACAAGCTCTGCCTGCTGCCTGTCCACCTCGCAGTCCAGATATTCGAGAATGGACCTGAGCTTTCCGGATGCGGATGCTATGTGCTCCGCGGCCAGGGAACTGACCTCTTCGGCCTGAGGCAGTATCAGATTCCGGATGCGGTTTCTCGCATATGCCGTATCCTCATTCGTGCGGTCGATCCTGAAGTTCTCGCCGCGATCCCTGAGATACTCCTCGATATCCTTTCTTGAACATCCCAAAAGAGGCCTGATTATCCTTCCTCTTTCAGGTGCGATCCCGGACAGTCCGCGAATCCCGGTGCCCCTGAACAGGTTAAAGAGCACCGTCTCGGCATTGTCTTCTATGTGATGGGCGACTGCGATCCTGACACTCCCTTTTGCAAGTGAGCACTCTTCCTCCCACTGAGCGGCCGCCGCTTCAAAGCACTCATATCTGATCCGTCTGCCGGCTTCTTCCTCGGAATATCCCATCTCCCTCGAAAGAGCGGGAATGTCTTTTTTCACTTCCGTGAAAAGAATGCCTTCCCTCTCGCATATGCTCTTCACAAAGGAGGAATCCTCATCGGCTTCTTCTCCGCGGATCATGTGATTGATGTGGACCACCCGGATACGTTCCGCACCAAGTGTCTCCTTCATCAAAAATAAAAGGCAGATAGAATCTGCCCCGCCCGATACCCCGATGACCATATGCGGATCCCTTTCGGTCATCAGGAACTCATCCATATATCTCTTACAGACGATCTCCGCTCTTAATCCCACTAGTTATCCTCTAACCTGAAAATGATCTCGCCTTCATTGACCAGTCCGAGCTTCTCCTGAGCCTGTTCCTCGGCATAGGCCTTGGTCTGGACATACTTCTCCAGTTCATTAAGTTCCTCGGATCTTTCCAGCTCTGCGGCTATCTGCTCATCGAGTGCCTGATCCTGCTCTTCGTAAACCTTAAGCCTGGATTTGACATCATGTATCTGGATCATCACGACAGCAGAAATAAGACCGACGATCACGGCTATCAGCAGATAACCCGATGCGCCCGATCTCCTGCGCCTTTTCTCCATCGCTGTAATTTTATTTCTGCTTCGCCCGGCAGCTGACATCACAATTCCTCATACATGGATTCCGCTTCGTCCTTTTTGACGGTCTCGCGGACGTCCGTAACCCTTACCTTAAGTTCACGATTGCCGAAAGAAATGCAGAGCACATCACCCGCCTTAACATCAGTGGACGCCTTGGCCGGCCTGTCGTTGATCGTCACTCTGCCCGCATCACATGCAGAGTTTGCAACAGTTCTTCTCTTGATAAGTCTGGAAACCTTGAGATACTTATCGAGTCTCATGAAAACACATATCCTCTTATACAAAAGTGCACCCGCCGAAGGTTAAAAGGCGGGTGCAGCGTATAAACCAATCAGAATCAGTTCAGAGCGTCCTTAAGTGCCTTGCCTGCCTTGAACTTGGGAGCCTTTGAAGCCTTGATCTTCATAGCCTTGCCGGTCTGAGGATTTCTTCCCTCTCTGGCAGCTCTCTTAGCAACTTCGAATGTTCCGAAACCAACAAGCTGAACCTTGTCACCCTTCTTAAGAGCCTTGGTAACCACTTCGGTAAAAGCCTTAACAGCAGCCTCTGCGTCCTTCTTGGAAAGATCAGCTGAATCAGCGATAGCTGCAACCAATTCGGTCTTGTTCATGATATAACTCCTCCTGTAGATAAATAAGAATGTACCGCGATTTCTCTTGAAACCACTACCAATATTTATATAAATTTTAGGCCTGTTTGTCAAGATATTTAGGGCTTCTACGGGGTTGAAGCCTCGAGATCCGTGAACGAAAATGATAGGTCTCCGGTGCCGTCTTCTACGCTTATCGTATAGCTCCTCGTGTTATATCCCGAACGGCTTAAAGTGATGACGTGCGAACCGGTCTCTCTCCTGAAAGAACAGGGGACTACGCCCGCATAATTGCCGTCAACATAGCATTCCGCGCCTGCCGGTGCATTTATGTACACTTTATACACCGAAGACATGGCATCCGTCGCTGATGCGGTGCTCCCTCCGGACGATGAAGAGCTTCCCGATGAAGAACTACCCGACGATGAAGAACCGTTTCCGGACACGTCGGTCTCCTTTTCAAGGGTAATGCTGATCCCCGCGCTCTCTTCCCCTACACTAAGGTATCTCGTCAGGGTCTTGTATCCGTCACAGGTCACCATCAGCTGGTGCAGTCCGTATGTGAGAGAAACCGCCGCTGAGGTGTCTGCCTTTTCCCCGTCAATATAAACGGTCGCCTCCGCGGGAGTCAGTGAAAAGAGTACCATGCCCTCCTTGGGAGTCTCGGGAACCACATCGGACAGGTCAAGGACGGTCTCCAGCCCCCTCTTTATCTCCACTACCCGGTCAACAGTCATTCCGCTGCCGGATATCGCAATGTTGTATCTTCCTTCGGGAACCGTCAGGAGCATGTCATCCGTGACCTTCTGTATCAGCTTGGTCCCGATCTCTATCCATCCTCCGACGAAGTACTCCTGGCCGCTCAGCCTCAGGTAACCGTGTCCCTTATCCACGTTCACGCTCAGGACGGTTGTATCTATGCCGCGGAAAGTAAGCACATCGACGCTGTTCAGTTCCTCTACAAGAAGCTGCTCGCTTCCGGAATAACAGAATACCGAATCCGAAAGCTTGTAGATCTCGCTTCCGATGGATACCTCCCCACGTACGAAGTCGAAGACGTACTGATCGTTTGAGGACTTGACCCAGGCCGAGGACGAAAGCGATGCGACCGCAAGATGTCTTTTTACTTTCACGAATCTCAGGTCCACGATATCCCCGACATTTATCTGTCCGAGAGATATCATCTGTCCGTATCTGTCAAAAAAACCCGTGGTGCCGTCATATCCGAGGGTATATCTCCTGCCGAGCGTGGTATTAAGGAAAGTAAGCGTCATCTCCTCCACGTTCTTCTCAACAAGTATCGCAGTGTCCAGGGAATCATAATCATACGTCCCGTAAAGAACGAATCCCGAATCCGGCTGGGCCGAAACAGGTTCCTGAACCGTTCCCTGTGCTGACCCCGCGCATCCCGCAAGCATCACAAGAGACAGTATCCATGCGCACAGAATACCGGCATGTCCTCTCGTCAGGACCTTTATGCATTTTTCAAAAAAAGGCATCCTGTTCATTCTTTTTCCAGATCAGCGGCAAGTTCCAGCAGTTTTTCACGGGTATTGATCCCGGGATCTTCTATGACCATTTCCAGAAGAGCTTTCAGTATCCTTCCCATTTCCGGACCGGGCTTTATGCCCGTCTCCTTAAGGTCGGCGCCGCCGATCGCAAGGTCAGACATGGAGCAGCACTGGTTTTTTTCACGGATCTCCTCATATGCGGCTCTGTAACTTTCTATAAGGGCAAGCTTTTCTTCTCTTTTGTACGTGCTCTGAGCAAGGACATCTGCCTTCTTGACATCCAAAAGGAGTTCCGCATCGTCCTCAAGAACGGAAATGGCTCTTCTTGCCTGAGAAAGCGTGCAGATATCATTTCCGTGATCGTGATACAGTACAAGCCTGCATACCCTTCTGATGGTCTCGTTATCAAGCTTCCATCTTCTGAGAATGTCTTCTGCCATTTCAGCGCTCAGCTTTGCATGTCCGTAGAAATGGGTGATACCCTCTTCGTCGATCCTGAGCGTTCCGGGCTTTCCTATGTCGTGAAGCATCATGGTCAGCCTGACGATCCTGTCATTTTTCGAATTCCTGACAGCCTCGATCAGATGATCTCCAACATTAAAACAGTGGTGGGGGTGGTTCTGAGGTGTCTTCATGGCGAGATCGAACTCGGGGAAAAACACCGCGGTGAGCCCGGTCTCATACATGTCCCTTACCATCTCGGGATGATCGGATGTGAGCAGAGCGATGAATTCCGAAGTGATCCTTTCCGCCGAGACCTTCGAAAGATTTCCCGACAGCTTCGTGATCGATGCCCTCACGTCCGGAGTCATCTCGAATCCGAACCTTGCGGCGAACCTGATCGCTCTCATCATCCGGAGCGCATCCTCCGAAAACCTGTCATCCGGATCTCCGACACATCTGATGATGCCTTTCTTAAGATCCTCAACGCCTCCGAAAAGATCGATCAGCCCATCCTGCTCATTGTATGCCATGGCGTTGATGGTAAAATCCCTTCTTCTCAGATCTTCTTTCAGATCGGGAACAAAAGTAACCTGATCGGGATGACGTCCGTCCGAATAATCGCCGTCGGTACGGTAAGTGGTGACCTCATATCCCACATCACCTCTCATCACGGTAACGGTTCCGTGCTGAAGACCGGTATCCACCGTTCTCCTGAAGATCTCCTTGACCTGAAGGGGACGGGCATTGGTCGTGATATCCCAGTCATGCGGGACATCACCAAGAAGGCTGTCTCTTACGCAGCCTCCGACCACATAAGCCTCGAAGCCGGCTTCGAGAAGCTTGTCCGTTATGTATTTGGCATCTTCAGGGATACTTATCTTCATAAATAACAAACGGCCGCGGATCCGGGTAAACCCTCAAATCTCACGGCCGTGATCTTTCGGTCAAATGCTTTATTCGGCAGGAACCGTTGTGGCTTCCTCAACGCTCTGCTGAAGCAGCTGCGCAGCTTCTTCAAGAGCTATGTATCTGAGATTGTCCTTGGGATCTTCTACCGTCAGAGGCATTGTAAGTCCATTCAGATAATCTTCCATCTTCTCCGACTCAATGAGATTCTTAATCTCATAATACCACGAAGGCTTTCCACCGCCTACATAATAAATTACATAAGTCACCGACATGGACTCGTCAAAGTAATAGGTCACGTCACCAAGCTTACGTGCTTCATCTTCAACCCATGTGGAAAGATCTCCCGGAAGTGCGACTCCGGAGATGCCCTCCATGAGTCCTCCGTCGGAAGGATCAGCCTCGGTATATTTGTTGACCAGCTCGACGAATGCATCCTCGGTGCTGCCTGCAGCGGCATATTCCGAAACGATCGCAGCGCCGTTATCCTCGGAAGTATAGATGACCCTGATGGTCCTGGTCTCGGTTTCGTCCATGTATCTTCCGACAAATCCCACGACGTAGTAGCAGTTGATGGTGTCGGATGCAACTACGGTTGAATCGCCGGGCTTTCTGGAGCTGTCAAGCAACCAGTTGCGGATCTGATATACGACCGAAGAAGATCTCTCACCTTCGTGAAGCTCTCCTTCTTCAAAAATGTGCTGTTCTGCCTCATCGGCAAGCTCCTTGGCTGCGTCCATTGCAGCTTCGATCTCGGCCTCGGAAGGGGTATAGGTTCCGTCGTCTGCAATTGTAGCGCCTTCATCCGCAAGCTCGGTGGGAGCTGTGGGAAGCTCTGCGTCTATTCTCTGGAGCCTGTAATCGAGAAAATCATATTCATCGGCTTCTTCAGCGTAACGTGCATCGATATCCTCATCGGTGGGAGCGAAGGAATTCTGCTTGTAATCGGAGAACTGTGATACAAGAAGGGATTCCCTTACAAGGGGTGCTATCCTGCCGGGAGTCGCATACTCGCCGAGAGACTGCTTGTAAAGCTCACCAAGGCTGATGCCCGCTGCTTCGGCGCTCTCCTTCATGGTCTCAACATAGTTCTCATAATCGGAAGTAATATCGGCAGTAAAGCCTTCTCTTTCCATCTCAGCCTTAAGAGCAACCGTCTGCTTGATGCGCTCTACGGTCTCTTTGGTGAAATAATCCCTGAATGTCATGGTGCCGTCATACATCTCATCCTCGATATGCTCGGCATCCATTCCGTAATAAGAGAGGTAAGTTCCGTAGCTGTTCATATAGGCATTCTTGACCATATGATAATTGTAATCGAACTCAACCCTGCTCACGGCACGTCCGCCGATGGTGCAGACGGTCTCATGCACGGCCATGTAATATCTGATGGGGAAAGAAAGGATCAGGCCAATGACAGCCAGGACAATGACTATCCCGATGGTCTTCCATATAGCGAGTTCTCTCTTTTCGCGCTGTTTAGCTTTTGCACGGCGCTCCATCTTAATATCATAGCGAGTTTTGACAGCTTGCTTTTCGGTTTCTTCTGCCTTTACCGCACTTTCTTTTGTATCGGACATGGGAATCTCCTTTCAAACGGGCAATGTATCTATGCCCCGAACATTTGCCTATTTTATCGCATTTCCTTAATTTTGAAAAGTTTTTTCATAAATATGCTTCATGAACATGCCGGCAACATCCAGATCCGTCACCTCGTACAGCATTCTCGCTCCCACGGCATCTTCGATCTCGTTGAACACAAATGATCCGCCGTGCCGTATCAGGTCGATGCCTATATAATCGGCTCCCAGACTCTCCGCGATCTTCTCAGCCTGCCCGCATATCCCGGGATCCGGTGAGATGAGCTCTGCCTTTCCGCCCAGGCTGAAATTGCTCCGGAAATCCTCTTCGGATCTTCTGAGAACTCCGGCGATCACTCTGCCGCCGAGCATGTACAGCCTGAGGTCGCACCCCGGCTCATCACACATCTTCTGTATGATCCACTTATCCTTAGAAGGGCCCATCAGTTCAAGAGCTTCCGCGTATGACCCGGCCTTAAAGACCTGACTTCCTCCGTGTCCCCTTCTGTGCTTTACGATGAAAGGAGGTCCAAACGGAATCTCTTCCTCCAAAGCATCTCCGCAAGCCGTTTCCATTACCGGGAGCCCCAGTTTCCTGAAAAATCCGTGCTCCAGTAATTTATCGTTTCCCAGGCGGACCGTCTCGGAATTGTTATATGACGGGATTCCGTGCTTTTCGAAAAAAAGAGAGAGCTCCTCATCCCTTGATCTGTTTATCACAAAGGAAATGCAGTCCAGAAAATTAATGACGGCAGCGCTAAGAAGCCCATTCCCCGGCACCGCTTGCGCAGAAGTGAGACGGTCTTTTAATTCGCGGGAGGTCATCATCTTCATCCGGATGCCGTGATCCGACGCCAGTTCCACGAGGCGGTCCGCAAACCACTTATTCTTTTCAATATCCTCAGGTGCATAGATGAGGAGTGCTCTATTATTCATGACATGACTTCCAGGATATGTGCCATTATGTGTTCGGCCATGTTGATGCCCGTGCACTCAAGAGTGGTCTTAAAGTGAGGATTGGAATTGACCTCACAGATTATGGGGCCATCCTTGCCAAAGAGCACGTCAACACCCGCAAAATCCAGGCCTATCGCCTCACAGGCCTTTATTGCCTCCTTGGCCTGCGCGGGATCAGCCTCGAAGCTTTTCATGCTTCCGCCGTTTGTGATGTTCGATCTGAAATCATTGTCGTTGTACCGGTACATGGAAGCAACGACCTTGCCGCCCACAACATTTATGCGCACATCCCTGCCTTTTGATTCTTCAATGAACTCCTGCATTATGAAAGGATGCTCCTTGAATCCCGCGATGAGCGCTTCAGCCTCTGCCCTGTCGTGGACCAGATGCACCTGCTTGCCGAAAGATCCCCTGTTTTCCTTAATGACCATGGGATATCCAAGTGCCTCTTCGGCCTTGTCCAGAAAAGAAAGATCCGTGCAGCCGAAACTCGGATATGCCTTGGGTGACAGAAATGTAAGCGGAGTCCTGATGCCCTTATCCATTAGGGCTATCGCGGTCTGACCCTTGTCATCGCATACCTCTATGCTTTCCGAGGGATTAAACAGCCTCAGACCTGCCTTCTCAAGACGCCTTGCAAGAAGAATGTCCTTGTCCCAGAATATCACGAAATCAGGCAGAGACGTGTCCTTAAACCCGCTCTGCACGCTGCAAAAGACATCGGTCGACGACTTCATCTCAAGATCCACTCCTTCTGCCTTTCCGGCGGAAAGAAGCAGCTCATAGATCTCACTGAACTTATCCCATTTAACGAATGAATTGACTATCAGCCAGCCCTTCATCAATAACCTCTCATTCAAAACATCAGGCCCCGCATTAATGCGGCAGTTTCAATAAAATACAGACATGACAGATAATACTTCATCCTGCCATGTCTGTAAACTTTTTAATATGTGCTTCAGATCTTGCGGTACTGTGCAGGGGTCATTCCGTAGGTCTTCTTGAAAAGCCTGTTGAAATGCTCCACATTCTCGTATCCGATCTCGCCCGCGACGGTCTCGATGCTCTTGCCGGTATCCTTGAGAAGGGTCTTGGCACGCTTAAGTCTCTCGATCCTGACGGCATCCTGGAAGGTCTCACCGGCCTTGTCCTTGATGTATTTGGAAAGATAAGGCCTTGATAAATGGAACTCCTCGGCAAGTCCGTCAAGAGTGACATCGATGTAATTCCTCTGAATGTAAGTGAGGATCTCCACAAGTCTCTCTTCGCGTCCGCGGTTTATATGCTGGTCCGTTGCAACCTTGTTCACGACACTGACAAGTGCAGCGGTCGAAGCCTTGATGATATCCTCATTCACGCCGACGCCCCAGTAAGTCTTTCCCTCGGAAACGACACTCACATACGATGCCGCCTTGGATGAACTTGTCTTGGAGATAGCATGCTCCTCATATCCGGTAAGCTCATAATCCACACCCAGATAAAGCTTGAGTGCATTGCTGACGGAATCGAGTCTTCCGTTTCCTATGGTGGAGACATCCATCTCGCCACTCTTGTCCTTAAAGCTCACCGCAGCCTCAATGCCGCCGTCGCCGAGCTGCTTGTAATGAACCGCAGTCACGTCGAATACGGGGCGGGATGTGACGTAGACATCCTCGAAGACCTGGAACATCTCGTCGGGCTTAAGTTCCTTGTGTTTTCTGTCGGACACGCCCTTCATAAGATAACCGACCTCTTCCTTCATCGCTGCAGGCAGGCTGAATCCGAACTGCTGCTTGAGAACGAATGCTACGCCGCCTTTGCCCGAGGTGGAATTGATGCGGATGACATCGGATTCATACTCTCTTCCGACATCGGAAGGATCAATGGGAATATAAGGAATATCCCAGCGCTTGCCGGTCTTGCCCTCGGCACGGTAATTCATTCCCTTGCTGATGGCATCCTGATGAGAACCTGAGAATGCGGTGAATACAAGATCTCCGCCGTAAGGTGTTCTCTCGTGAACCTTCATATTGGTGAATCTCTCGTAATCGGCCCTGATCTTCATGATGTCGGAAAAATCAAGACCGCTGTCCACGCCGTGTGTGGTCATGTTGAGTGCCACGGTAACAAGATCGACATTACCTGTCCTCTCGCCGTTGCCGAAAAGAGTACCTTCGACCCTGTCCGCACCTGCCAGCACACCGAGTTCCGCATCGGCAACGCCCGTACCTCTGTCATTGTGGGGATGAACCGACACGACCACGCCCTTCCTGTATTTCAGGTTGTCGGACATGTATTCGATCTGGTCCGCAAATACGTGAGGCATTGCCACCTGAACCGTTGAAGGAAGATTGATGATGGCCTTATTATCGGGAGTGGGCTTCCATACATCCAGTACGGCATTACATACTTCAAGCGCAAACTCGGGCTCTGTCTGTGAAAAACTCTCGGGGCTGTACTCGAACATGAAATTGCCGTCGGTCTCATCGGCAAGCTTCTTCAGGAGCTTCGCTCCGTCAACGGCAAGCTTCTTGATCTCGGACTTCTCTTTTTTGAAAACCTGCTCTCTCTGCTCAACGGATGTGGAATTGTAGAGATGAACGATAGCCTTGGGACATCCCTTTACCGCATCAAAGGTCTTGCGGATGATATGCTCCCTTGCCTGGGTAAGAACCTGTATCGTAACGTCATCGGGGATCATGTCCTTTTCAATAAGTGCCCTGATGAACTCAAACTCGGTATCCGATGAAGCGGGAAATCCTACCTCGATCTCCTTGAAGCCGACATCAACGAGCAGCTTGAAGAACTCCAGCTTGGTCTCAAGGCTCATGGGATCGATAAGTGCCTGATTGCCGTCACGAAGATCGACGCTGCACCAGATGGGCGCTTTTTTGATCCTGTCCCTCTTAACCCAGTTATGCTCGCATACCGGAGGCATGTGATATGTAGGCTTGTATTTGTCGCTTACTTTTACCTTGCTCATTTTCTCTCCTGACTGCGGATATAAAACTTCCGCCACTGCATTTTTGTACTGAAACAATATCACTATACAAACAGAAAATCAAGAGTGATTTTAATCTGAAAAATAGAGCGAATTTAATCTCCGCTGTATCAAAGTGCCGAATTTTAGTGGCTTTTGCAAAAAATCAGGTCAATTTTCATTTTGAGAAAAATTGACCTGATTTAATGTAGCCTATTGATTTATCATTTAAAGTTTCAGAAATTATTCAGTGCATCGATAACGTATTCCTGATCTTCCGATGTAAGCCCATTATATATGGGGATGGACAGCACTTCATCCGCATACTTTTCACATATCGGATAGTCACCTTTATGGTGCCCAAGGTAAGCATATGCCTCCTGAAGATGGGGAGGAACGGGATAATGGATTATCGTCCCGATGCCTTTTTCCTTAAGATATCCGATCAGCTCATCACGCCTTTCGCTGCGGATCACATACTGATGATATACCGCAAATCCGCCTGTAAGCTGTACGGGTTTAATGATGCCCTGATTAGTGATCTTCTCATCATATACGGACGCGATCTTACGTCTTTCCTCAGTGATCTCATCGATGTATTTCATCCTGACCCTGAGCATTGCGGCCTGAATCTCATCAAGCCTGCTGTTTACGCCCACGACTTCGTTGTAATAACGTTTGCCTGATCCGTAATTCCTGAGAACTTTGATCTTCCGTATGAGCTCCGGATCCGGGGAAATGCATGCGCCCGCATCGCCGAAAGCTCCGATGTTCTTGGAAGGATAGAAGGAAAAACATCCCACATCCCCGAATGTGCCCGCAAGCTTTCCGTTCCACTTTGCGCCGTGGGACTGTGCGCAGTCCTCCACCAGCTTAAGATTATGCTTCCTGCATATCTTCACGACTTCATCCATGTCGCAGATGAGCCCGTACAGGTGCACGACCAGAACTGCCCTGGTCCTCGGAGTGACAGCAGCCTCGATCTTCGTCACATCTATCTGGTGATGCTCATCCGGCTCAACGAAGACGGGAGTAGCTCCGTTTATTGAAGCCCCCATCACGGATGCGATGTATGTATTGCCCTGGACTATGACCTCGTCCCCCTCGCCTATCCCGAGCGCCCTTATTCCGAGGACAAGTGCATCAAGCCCGTTTGCAACACCCGCGCAGGACAGCCCCTCTCCGTGAAAAGCAGCGAACTCCTCTTCAAATGCTTCGACCTCTTTTCCGAGGATGTACCATCCGCTCCGAAGCACCATGAGGGCCGCCTCCTCGTACTCGGCCTGATGCTTCTGAAAGCCCAGGTCCATTCTGTTAGTCATTATGTTCATGATCAGTATAGCTCCCTTAAAACAAGCACGGTGATCCCCCGGTTATCCCCGGGAATTATGCGCTTTACCTTATCATTATAGCGAAAACTGTCATATATCATGTCGCGAAGACTCGTGCCGCGGTTATACCCGTGGATCACGCGGATCTGGTATGTCCCGGGGCCGGCTGAGGCAACCGCCTTTTCAACAGCCTTTTCCGCCTCTTCAGTCCGCATCCCGTGCAGATCTATGTCGATAAACGATTCATTCATCAAAGAGTCCTCATGTCGCAATTTCATGCAAAATACTTTTTGATTATACCATAGATCGCCTTGTAAAACCGCCTGGTGAAAATGTCTCAAAATGCTATATAATATCAATTAACATCAGCAGATCCATCCGATGTTAAATAATTATCCGATGCAAAACAATTATCCGATGTAAAACAATTATGAGGAGGAACAAACATGCAATATTCAATCGAAGGCGAACCTTTACCGGTAGTGATCTGCTCTCTTGATCCCGGAGAGACCATGATCACCGAAAGCGGAGCAATGAGCTGGATGACACCCAATATGAAGATGGAGACAACATCCGGCGGCGGAGTCGGCAAGATGCTCGGCAGAGCTTTCTCCGGCGAGAGCCTTTTCCAGAATCGCTATACCGCACAGGGCGGAGCAGGAATGATCGCATTCGCTTCCAGTTTCCCCGGATCCATCCGTGCTTTCCAGATCGCACCCGGACAGGAGCTCGTGGCACAGAAGAAGGCATTCCTCGCATCCTCGGCAGGTGTAGAGCTTTCCGTATTTTTCCAGAAGAAGATCGGTTCAGGCCTTGTCGGCGGCGAAGGCTTCATCATGCAGAAATTATCCGGCCAGGGAATCGCATTCCTTGAATTCGACGGATTCGTCAAGGAATATGACCTTCAGCCCGGACAGCAGATGGTCATCGACACCGGATATCTTGCAGCAATGAGCGCTACCTGTTCCATCGACGTTCAGACCGTTCCCGGACTTAAGAACATATTCTTCGGCGGTGAGGGAATCTTCAACACCGTAGTCACCGGCCCCGGACATCTGTGGCTTCAGACCATGCCCGTTCCTCAGCTTGCAGGCGCACTCATCCCTTATCTTCCTACCAACAAGGGATAATGAGAGCAGCTCAACATATTACAGATTCATGCCGGAGGCAAAATGAAGATCAATCCGCTTTTAAAACTTGATTATCCGGATCCCGATGTCATACGCGTGGACGATACCTATTACATGGTCAGCACCACGATGTACTTCATGCCGGGATGTGAGATCCTCAGATCCTACGACCTGGTGAACTGGGAGCATGCGGCATATGTCTATGACACTCTTGATTCCATACCCGCACAGCGCATCGAAGGTGAAGAGAATATCTACGGACAGGGCATGTGGGCTGCTTCGCTCAGATACCATGACGGCTTTTTCTACATATGCTTTGTCGCAAACGACACGCACAAGACATATGTGTACAGCTCCTCTTCTATCACAGGTCCGTGGAAAAAGAGTACGTTAAACGGCTTCTATCATGACAACTCTATCCTGTTCGATAACGACGGACGCATATACATCGTATACGGCAACAAGGAGATCTACATAAGAGAACTGAAGGGGATTCCCGATAAGGAAGACTCTTCCGAAGACGGAACGAGGCTGATCCTGAGTGATGAGGACTCAGAGCCCGAGACACTGATACTCCGCGACACCGATGATGTCTATCTCGGATATGAAGGATCGCATCTATATAAGATAAGCGGAAAATATTACCTCTTCATGATACATATGCCCAAGTCCACCGCAAGACGAACCGAGGGCTGCTATGTTGCGGACTCTCCCTTCGGCCCTTATTACGGAATGGACGTGATGGATGATGACAGGGGCTTCAGAAAGAGCGGATGCGCACAGGGCGGAATAGTCTGTGATCCCGACGGAAAAGAATACGCGATACTTTTCCAGGACAGTGGCGCTGTCGGAAGGATCCCGATACTTATGCCCGTATCCTGGAAAAAGACAGATCTCGGATCACTTGCCGACACCTATGTCACTTCCGGGGAAGACCGCATGATCCGTCCGCTGGAAGAATCATACGAAGCATATTTCCCGACATTCGGAAATGACGGCATCATCCCTTCCAAGTTCGAGGTGACGGATCTGTATCCCGGATACAATTACACTCCTCTCGTATCAAGCGATGATTTCAAAGATGCATCCGACATCCCCGGCATTAATGACACGTTCGGATTCAAGAGCTGCTGGCAGTTTTCACACGAGCCGGACATGTCACTGATCACGAGAGATCCCGAAGAAGGAACCTTCACGGTCACGACTGACAAGATCTGCAAGAATCTGGTACAGGCCAGGAACGTTCTCACGCAGAGAACACGCTTCCCCGGATGTGCATGCAATGTCGAGGTGGATGCGGCTAATCTGAAAGATGGCGATGTAGCAGGACTGTGCATACTTGAAAGCTGCTATGCATTCGTCGGCATCACGAAAGAAGGCGATGACTATTATGTCATCATGTGCTCGCGCACAGTAGAAGGCGGCATGTGGGGTGAAAGGCATGACACGGAACCCGGAAAGGTGATGGAGAAAGTTAAGCTGTCATCCACCAGGATAAAACTGCATGTTGCGGTATGCTTCGACCATACCCTTCTGAACGGAACCGTGGATCCGAGCAAGACCATGAGCCTCACGAATCTTCCCAAAGCGGATGACACCGCATACTTCGGATACAAAGAGCCGGAAGGCACCCGCCATTCCATCGGAGCACCGCAGAAGCTCGTCTTCAAGCTCGACCACTTCACCGGAGCAAGAGTCGGCCTCTTCGTCTTCAGCACGAAGGAAACCGGAGGAAGCGCGACGTTTTCGAAGTTTAAGTACAGCTAAATGAAGGTTTTATGAAATGATGTACCGCCCTCGCAAGAGGGCGGTCTTGCATTGCACTGATAATAAATTATTACAAAGAACCATTTTGAATCCGGGTATATTCTGTGCTAGAATTCTCTCATCAGTGATTCATCTTTGGTTAGAAAGTTCCGGGCATATCGCCCAAACCTTTCCTCAAGCTTTGCTTTAGTCTCGGATGGTCTGATACTTTTTTAAGAAGATATATGAATGAACTTCTGCAGATAATCCCAGGTCTGCTTCATCATACTCCCTCTGAAGGATCCTGATGTTTACTTAGTGTTGCATTTTTAGGGAGAATCTATGATGAAAAGAATAAAGAATATTGATGATGTAGATCTGATGGATGACGTGTTCATGAATCTTGTGGCGTCAGACCCGGATGTCGGAGAAGATTTCTGCAGGATACTTCTGTCTGTTCTGCTGCAACGCAAGATCGGTAAAGTCAGTGTACACGCACAAAGGTATATACACGGTTCCGGTATCGGAATGCGCGGAGTGAGACTTGATGTCGAAGTGATGGAATCCGATCCCGGAGACGATACACGCGCCGTTAATGTATATGACATCGAACCTCACACACAAAATGAAGGACATTTTGAAAGGTCTCTTCGCTTCAGACAGGCTAAGATTGACAGCAGATATATGAAAACAGGTGACAAGGATTTTTCCCTGCTTCCTGATCTGTATGTGATCTTCATCAGTGATTTTGATGTATTCGGAAATGACTATATGCTTTACACCATTCATAACAAATGTGAAGAGATACCGGACCTTGATTATGGAGACGGCCTCACATTCCTGTATTTCTACACCAAGGGTCAGAAAGGCGGTAGCGACAGTATACGCAATATGCTAAAATATCTTCAAAACAGTCGGAATAATTCTGCTGTGGATGATGCAACGAAGGAAGTTGACCGGTATGTCACTAATGTCCGCCGTGATCCGGAGATAAGGGGGAATTATATGACTTTGGGTGATAGGATAGATTGGGAGAAGAAGCTGTCACGGGAAGAAGGTTTTGAACTCCACCTGATCAGTGGAATATGCAAGAAAATCAAGCGTGGCAAAAGTGTTTCCGAAATAGCAGAAGATCTTGACGAAGACGAAGCAACCGTTTCCACGATCTATGAAATGGCTTTAAAATTCGCACCGGATTATGATCCTGAGGAAATCCAGATGGCGCTTCATCCGGAAGAAGACTGAAAGCACTAAAGAAGCAATCCCCCCGTGACCGCAAGTCACAGGGGGATTTTCATATCACGCATAAAGGGTGCAGAAAAGAACCGTCCCTTTTTGCACCATTTGTTATGTCGGGCTCACTGCCATCTCAGATAATTCGCCGGCATTCTTACCCTCATTGATCCTCTCCAGTTCAGCTCCGATTATGTCTCCGACTTCCTTCTCGCTAAGTTCAATGCTTGCCTCTCCTGCAACGGACTTGTCTGCGAAGGCATCGAATTCTTTCTGCTTCCTCTCTAAGATCTCCAGGATCCTTTCATCCACGGTCTCGTCGCTCATGAGTCTGTAGACAAGCACGTTTCTGGCCTGACCCATGCGGTAGGCTCTGGAGATCGCCTGGTTTTCCGTGGAAGGTTTGTACTGAGGTTCACATATGACGACAACACTTGCAGACTGGATATTAAGTCCCGTTCCGCCGGACTGTATCTGCGCGGGAAGAACGGTTCCTGCAGGTGCATTGTCGAATTCGTCGATTATCTCCTGTCTGCGTGAGGGCGGTACCGATCCGTTTATCGGCTCGGTGCAGACATCACCCAGCACCTCGCATACCGCTTTTAACGTATCGAGGAAGAATGAGAACACTATCACCTTCCTGTCATCATCCCTGGCTTCTTCGACTATCTCTTTCAGGCGGTTAGCCTTGGAAGAATACTTCAGGTCCTCAACATTCCACGAGACTCTTCTGACAGCCATCAGATTACCCGAATACAAAGTTTTTACATAAGCTGCTTCTTCCTGAGGTGTCATCTCGCACCACTCCATGTTCTCGATGAGCTCGGGAAGTTCTGTAAGGACCTGATCGCGTTTTCTGCGGTAATAAACCGGTGCAACCTTCTCACGGAACTGTGGAGCATTTGACATGAATGTCATATTCTTCACACCGGATGCGACTTCCGGCTGAAGGATCTCCATGAGTGAGACCATTTCATCGACCTTGTTCTCAAGTGCCGTACCGGTCATGAAAAGCATTCTCTCGGAATGGGTGCTAAGTTCCCTGACATTCTTCGTTCTGGCTGCTGCAGGATTCTTGATGTAGTGAGCCTCGTCAACTACCAGCATGGTGAACTTAAATTCCGGATCAAGCTTAAAATGTGCCGTCGTTTCATATGTAGTGACTGCAACGCCGCCCTGTTCTATCCACAATGCAAGTGCATCTTCGCGGTCTTTTCCGTGCACCTTGACAACCTCAAGCGAAGAATGCTTCTTTATTTCCCTGCACCAGTTGGACAGGACACTTGCGGGACACACAACTGCGAAATGAGTCGCTCCGGTATTCTTAAGTGACACCATTGTCGCAATTGCCTGAACGGTCTTTCCAAGTCCCATCTCGTCTCCGAGAAGTACTCTCTTTTGATGGAGCGCATATTTCACTCCCCACTCCTGATATCTTCTGAGCTTGCAGTGAAGTCCTTCCTGATACCATTTCTCTTCGGCAACTTCCTTGGACAGATCCTCGGGAAGACCGTATACCTCTTCTTCGCTTTCCAGGATTCCCGGATATACATCCTCCAGGATGGTGAAATACGAAATGGGATCTTTTTTGAAATCAGCCCATGCCAAACTGCCGTCATCCGAATCGAGCTGCCTTACGTTCTCTAAGAGTCCGCCTGCCCTGATCCCGTATTCGCCTCTCATCAGCATATCCAGGTCACTGTATGCAGATTCCGCTTTCTGCTTTACCTGCGAAGAGGAAAAGAGCCATTTGAAAGTTCCCCTGGACGGTTCGAGATCCGCTATGTCAGACTTTATCCTTCCGGCATTTTCATAGACAAGCGCTCCGGCTTCCTTCGAATGTGCATCAGCCGACTTATATCTGTATATGGAACCGACAAGAGCCGTGCTCTGCTCATCTCTGGTATCTGCGCTGAGTTTTATGCGGATGCCGCTTTTAACCTTTTCGGCATATTCCCGGGAGATACTCTTGATCTTCCTGGCACCGCTTTCACTGATGCCGTCGACCTCCTCAAGCCGGAAAGTTCCCGCTGCCTGTACATCGGCTATCGTATTAATGCCGGAATCTCTAAGATTCTTTATTCGAATTCCCGCACCGTCACGGTTCAGTTCCTCAACGGGTATCCCGCTCAGGATCGCATTCACTTCATTAAGGATCAGCGCATCGGCACTGCTTTTAACCTGAGCTCTCCTGTCATCAAGACTGTAGGCCACATGCTGAAGATTCATCAGCAGGTTTTCATGCTCCTCAGCAAGGCGTACTGCATCGTTTTTCGAAAATGATCTTGCCATAGTTACTCCGATTCTTTAATCACCGGGAAAATCAGTTCAGTGATGAATTCATAGCCATAAGGTTTGGGATTGCATTCGAGCGACAGTTCACCACCGTACACTGCTGCCGCATCCTTTATGCTTGAGAGTCCGAATCCGTGATTTATAACATCTGCCTTGATCGTCTCTATAAGTCCGTTCCTGATCTCCGGCTTTTCCACGCACGGATTGGTCTGGGATATCATGAAGAATTTCTCAGTCCTCTTGAACTTCAGGTCAATGACTTTATATGAAGGGTCAAGATCGCAGAACCTTTCATCTGACACGGCTTCAATTGCATTATCCAGAATATTCGCGAGGATCTTGCAGGTATCAACAGGTGAGAATTCAACATCTGTTATAACTCCCGATACATTTACTCTGATCCCGGCCTTGTCCGCTTTTTCTTTTTTCTCGGCGATGATGGCATCCGCGATAGTATTGCCGGTATGAGCGCTTATGTCTGCATTTACGATGTTCTGTCCCATCTCCTCGAGGTAGTCTTTCATCTTGTCATATTCTCTGTTTTCCAGCAGGAGGAGCAGGACCTGGGTATCGTTTTTCATGTCATGCTTCATTGCACGGATCCTGTCATTAGCCTCCGCGGAAGCTTCGAAGAACCTGGTCTCTGACTCGATCAGTTCCTCATTTATCCTGTTCATTTCCCGGAGGTCATCGCGCTCTTTTCTTGCAACTCTCACATAAAAGAGCATCGTGACGAATGCAAGCGCCGAAAGCATGAACACGATCCTGATGGGCTTTTCAACAGGAAGAAGATCCGTGTCATCGTATTCACCCGGAAGAAACATCGTGAATATGTTCAGCACAAGGCACAGTCCGATGATAATGGAAAGCGGAAGGGGCATGTCATCCTTTTTCCTTCTCATCCTTGCGATCAGGGAAAAGAGCAGGAATTCAAACAGTATTCCCGGCAGCGAGATCATCGTACTGGTAAACATTATCCGAATATCATCGCTCCACGCATCCGCCGTATAGATCTGATCTCTCAGGCCGCTGAATATGGTGCCTAGATCCGTCAGGATATCCATTGAAAAGAATACGACCAGAAACCTGACCCATTTCCTTTCGACCATGCTGAAACCCAGGTAAATTAGCAGTACAAAAGAAGAAAACAAAAGTGCGATACCGGAAAGCACAGATCCGCTTTCGGTAAGATCCGATCCCGTCAGGGCAAAAACAATGCCTGCAAATGCTCCCAGAACAAAAGCAAGAACGTAGGCAAATCTTTTATTTCTGATCCTGTATCTGAGTACCTCCGTAATGAAATACACGCTCAAAGGCGCCGAGAGCATGGGAGGGAGCATTATCAGAATGCAGTAATATATGTTCATAAGGATGCCGTCATTCATCTGCCGTTTCTCCTTATGTATTCAAACAGCTTCTGCTTGGCCTGTGCAGCAAGACCTCTTGATATCGGAATGCTGTCACCATTGTCCATGGATGCGTCTGCGGAACCGATCTTCTTAACCCTTCCGAGATTGATGTAATAGGATCTGTGACATTTAAAAAAGTCTCCGGATACACTATCGATGAGCGCGATGGCATCGGAGAACTTCATCCTGATCTCTGCACATTCTTCAGTGAACACAAATCTGACGCAGTTATTGGCTGCCTCCGCATAGACAAGCAAAGAGACCGGATACACCACATCTTCTCCGTCCACTTTAAGAACAATCTTCTCCTCGATGCGGATCTTTTTCTCCAGGTCCTTGAGAGTCTCCCTGAGCTTTTCCATGTCAACGGGCTTACTCAGGAATCTGAAAGCACTGACTTCATATCCTGCGATCGCCATTTCGGTGTGACTTGTCAGAAATATGACAGGAATGTCACTTAAAAAAGAGCGGATCTGCCTTGCAGTTTCCATGCCGTCCATATCTTTCATCTCAATGTCAAGAAATACGGCATCCAGCTCAAAGCCGTTCCTGAATGCCGCGATAAGTTCACTGCCGTCGGCATAATGAAAACAGCTCACCTCGCCTTTTCCGTAAAGCGACGTGATCGAGCTTTCGATCTGCTTTCTGAATACGCTTTCATCATCGACTATCGCGATGCGCATCTTTCTCCCCCGGGAACCTTTTATAACACATGTGGCAGCCGACCGGCTGCCACATCTGATCTGCTTATGATTTTATCACATTCATCTCAAAAGAGCATCTTTATCCGACAGTCTTGCCGTTTTCAAGCATGATGGTCCTGGTTCCGTAGGATGCGCATTTTTCGGAGTGGGTGACCTGAAGAATGGTCATGCCCTTTTCCTTATTGAGCTTGCTGAACAGTTCCATGATCTCCTGTGAGGACTTTGAATCAAGGTTTCCGGTGGGCTCATCTGCGAGGATCACTGCAGGATTGCCGAGAATTGCCCTTGCTATGGCAACTCTCTGCTGCTGTCCTCCGGAGAGAGTCGCAGGCATGGCCTTTCTCTTTTCGGTAAGACCCGTGATCTCAAGGATCTCATCAAGCTCTTTTTTCAGCTCACTCTTTTTCTTTCCATTGATCGTGGCGGGAAGCATGATGTTATCCTCAACATTAAGATTCATGACCAGGTTGTAGAACTGGAACACGAATCCGAGCTTCGAGAGTCTGAGCTTGGAAAGATTGTTTTCCTTGAGTGATCCGATATCTTCCCCGCAAAGAGTGATCTTGCCCTCAAAACTTCTGTCGAGTCCGCCGATCAGGTACAGGAGCGTGGATTTTCCGGATCCGGAAGCTCCCATGAGCGAAACGAACTCCCCTTCGCTTACATACATGCAGGCCTCATCCAATACCCTGTTAAGGTTTGTGCCCTTTCCGAATGTCTTGCTTACGTTGTTTACTTCAATGACTGTATTCATATATCTAATCTCCCTGTTATCCTTATCTAGTCTGTCGCGATCCTGTTCATCATTCATACTTAAGCTGCTCTGAAAGTTTCATCTTCCTCATGTTCCTGATGGGGAAGAGAACGGTGAGAGTAAATACCACTGTCAGGAGCACCCACATCTTAAGAATGAACGCAGCATCAACGCTGACCGGCATGTATATTGTCTCGGATGACTCCATCGCTCTCTTGATCACGTTCAGGAGAAGTGCTGCAAGACATGTTCCTGCCGTTGCCGCGGTCAGAGAGGTGATCATCATTTCCCTGAACAGAATTCCGGAAAGAGTCTTTCTGCTCATTGAAGTGGATATCAGGACTGCGCATTCTTTTTTCCTGCCTTCAAATCCGATGAGCTGGTTGCTGATCATTCCGACGCATGTCATGAACAGTGCGACAAACACCACGATATCGTATATCAGGTCTGACTGTGCGGTTTCTTCGACAAAGTCATCTATTATCTTCTGTCTGGTCCTTGCCTGAGACACACTACCTACAGCGTATCTTTCGATCTCCTCAGCTGTCTTGTCGGGATCGTCACATCTGACCATAAGATATCCGGGCGTATCGTGGTATATGGAGATCATGTCATTCTTTGATATCACGAAATTGTTCTTGATGGCTTCATATGCATCAAGTCTGAAGATGCCCGCTATGGTAAAATCCATCTTTATCGGAAACACTCCGAGCGGATGGAATGTAATGGTAAGCGTGTCTCCCACGGAATAGCCATTATTTTCGGCCCATCTCTTTTCTACATATATCGTCCCGTCTTCTATCACATCGGGAAGATCATATATTGCCTTGAACATCTCGTATCCGCCATCCGGAACACCGAAGAACTGTCCGGTCTTTTCGATCGTCTCGTCGGCAAAATATACGTAATCCATCTTCTGATAGATATACTCGGTATCGGTCACGCCATCAAGGTACTGCACAAACGAAAGATCCTTGGGCATGCCCGTTACATCCGCAACGACATCACACTCATATATGTCTCCGTTAAACAGTCCGCTCATGGATGTTGCGAAGATATACACGAGAATACACATTGCAGCCGAAGTTGCACACAGAACGCCGCTTGAGACCGTGCTCTTTCTGGAGATCGCCTCCCTTGATGCAAGTGCCATTTTCTCTTTTCCAAGTTTCTCCGCCAGATTATGAATCTGTGTCGTGACAAACTTCAGGATCAGAGGGAAAAGAAATGCAAGTGCCATTGCCGAAGAGATAAGGCAGATAGCTGCAGCAAAGAGATTCCTGCTGAATATAAGTGAGATCACTGCGATCACCGCCATTACTATTCCGGTGATGATTCCGCTTCTGCTGAATTTATATTCCGTATCCCTGTTATCGAAGATGATGTCCCTGATCGAGATCTTAAGTGCCCTGAATATTGACTTGAGAGGAATGAGGCACTCGATTGCGATCGCCGTGATCACCGTTCCTATCACGAGAGCTTTCGATATCGAAGGAATCTCAAGTTCGATAGTTCCGACGGACGATGTGCTTACCACAAACAGCGTATCCATCATCGGTCCTCTTATACCGAGATAAAGGAGAACTCCGGGAATGCTTCCGAGCAGAGCATACATTACATTTTCAAGCAGCAGGATCACCGCCGTGCCGTGAGGACTCATACCGAGACTGCGAAGTGTTCCTATATATGACATCCTTTCATTCACTATCCTGTCGCAGATGGAGAATGTGATGAAGATGACCAGCAGAAATGCGATTGCAAACAGGATAAACAGGAATCCGAACAGTTCGTTCATCATGTCTTCCATATCTTCCGTCATGGCAAAACGCTGGACATTGTCAGATTTATACTGTGCCTTGAGGATCTCCTCTGCTTCATCAATCCTTGAATCATCTATGATGTCGATCATAAAGGCACCACTCACGGGCTTTCCGCACGAAAGCACATCCGCAGTCTCTTCATTCACGGCACCGCTGTAATCACGGAACAGCAGATTCTTAAGATCTGCCTTTATGATTCCCGTGACAGTCAGTTCAACAGGATTCCCGGCATTATCGTATACCTTTATGACGTCGCCCTCGGCCACGCCGAATTCCCCGGCATACTCATCGGTGACCATGATCTCTCCGAATCCGAGATTCTCATTATCCATATATCCCATGGATGTCGCAAGGACAGGATCCACTCCGTAGATTTTCATCTGATCCGAGGAAACCAGATAGTATTCTCCGGGGATATCCATATAGATCGTATTTCTGAATGATCTTACGTTAAGTACCCTGTACTCGGGAAGATCTTCCGAGATAATGGAAGGATCCGCAGAATAAGTACTGACCATGATGTCAGCCTCGCCGCTCATCTCGCTGTACAGATAACCGATCAGCCCTTTCTCAGTCTGTGCAAGATCAAAGCAGAACAGAGCCGCAAACGCACAGACAAAGATCGAGAAGATCACCAGAAGGGATCTGAACGGTTTGCCGAATGTATTTTTTAATGTTGTCTTTAATATAATATTCATCTCACACCCCCACCGTTAATGCCATCTTGAAATCCTGTTTTCAGGAGCTACGTACATGGCATCACTCTGGGCCACGTGGTAAGTTGTATAGAACTCATCAATAGTTGACAGGATTGAATTCACTCTCAATGCATCGGGACTGTGCTCATCATATTCGAGCTGATCGATTAGAGACGACGCCACCATCTTGCAGCACCATACCCTTGCGAAATTCTCAAAGAGGAGTTTTCTTTCTTCATCTGTTGAGGTCAGAGACACAATGCATTCGAGCGAACCCAGATCGGCGTAGTTTTCTCCGAGAGTCTGCTCACCGTCCACGTGATACACACCGAAAATGGTAAAGTTATCCTCGAAATATCTTGCAGCCGTCTCATTTCTTTCATTTAAGGCATCCATGTCCGAAGCGGCTATCCACGAAGGATCATATGCGCCGTTTTGATCGAACAATATGCAGTTGCTGTCAAATGCGTGTCCCATCTCGTGTGCGATGACCATTCCAAGGCCGCCGAGATTGGTGTAATAGTCTGCATTTATGTCAAAGAAAGGCGCGTTGGTTATCGCTGCGGTTATGGTGATGTTATTGCGCGAGGGATCATAACATGCGTTGAACATCTGCATAGGCATGGTGATCTCTTTTCTGTCGCAGGGCTCGCTGAGTGATTCGATCAGTTCCCTTGTTTTTCTCATCTGATACGACAGATAGAATTCAAAGTAATCACTTCCGCCGACACTTCGGTAGTCTGCGGGATCCTGCCTTTCAAGATCCGTACCCGTCACGTATATTATGTTATCGAGCTTTTCAAGCAGGCCTCTCCTTGTCTGAGCACTGAGCCAGTCAGCATCTGTAATGAGCTGTCTGTATCCTTCACGTATGTCATCACACATGGAAATAAGAGCCCGGTCCACTGCTTCGCTGTAATATCTTTCGACATAGAGCGGATCGGTCTGATCGAAGTATACTCTCACTATCTCGTTTAAAACCTGTTCTTCCTCGGATCTGTAATCTATGTTTCTGTACTCGGCAAGAGATTCATATGCAGAAGTCAAAAAACGGTTGAACTGACTTCCCACACTGCAGATCTCCCAAGCCTTCAAAGCCTCAAGATTATCCAGGGCGAACAGATCGTTCAGCTGTCTTAACTGCACGGGATCCATTACTCCGAATTTATCACAATACTTCAGATCATATCCCAGGTCAGACAGATACTCATCAAGATCGACAATTGTAACTATCTCTTTTATCTCATCGGCGGAATAAAGCTGAAAATATTTATAAGGATCGGAAGCCCTCGGAATATCCATGTCAGTGGAATTATACAGATCCATTGCCATGTATCCGAGTTTCTTTCCGATTTCATCGGCTTCATCCTTATCATGGCCGAGAGCCTGAAGGATCGCACTTGCAGAACTCTTTAATGAATCAAGAGGTCCGTAGGTATCTTCAAGAGATTCAAAGTCCGCATCAAACACAGCCGTATATTGTCCGAAAGCGATAACTCTTCCACCCGGCTCCAGGTAATTCTCCGTGACCGCAATGTTCAAAAGGCCGCTGCAGCCAAAGTCTCTCTGGAGCTTTACATCTATCCTGAAAAGTTCCTCCAAAGAAGAAACCTCATCGATCTCATGAAGCAGATCATCGATCACCTCCGGAACGGGAGCATTATCGAAATCGTACTGAAGGAATTTATCATATGCCGTCTTGATGATATATTCCTCAGTGCCGGCAGCATATCCGTTTCCGGCCGCTACATCTCTTATGATCTCCTTTACCTGCTCATTTATCATGCGCGAGTTAAATGCAGAAGCAGCATCGCTTTCTCCGTATTCAAACTCGGCATTCCGAAGGGTCTCGTAATTCACATATCCGTAGAAATCATCCTGAGCCCTTATGTGCATGGGAGCATTTTCCGTTTCGGCATTTTCTTCCGCATCCGTCACTTCCGGCATCTCGACTGAGCATCCGGAAAAGACCAGCAAAGAAGCTGCACACAGAAAAGCTGTAAGTCTTCTAAATCTTTTCATGATTCTCCTCCATTCTTAAGATGGCAACATAATAACACCCGCACAATGACTTGTGCGGGTTATGTGGTAAGTTGTATCTATTTCGTGGTGAATTGCAAAAATTCAGATCTTCTCAACGCCGTCACACTTAGGGATAGTGTCTATGGTGCCGTCTTCATTGTATTTGAACTCCGTCACGCATACACTCCTGTGGAACAGGCTTCCGCCGGGAAGTTCATCGGTATGATAGAACAGGTAGGAATGGCCTTTGTAATCACATATTCCGGGATGGTTGGTAAAGCAGGGGCCCTCCTCCATCAGCACGCCTCTGTATTTCCAGGGACCTGTAGGTGATTCCGAAGTGGAGTATCCGAAATGCTCGTTTCTCTTTTCACCCTCTGCGAACCCTGAGAATACCATATAGTACAGGCCGTTCCTCTTATAGAACCAGGGGCCCTCGCCATAGGTCGTTCCGGTCATGTGGGAACCCTTGCCGAAAGATTCCTCGGTCATCGGTATCTTGACGATTCCGATGCTCTCATCATATGAGATCATGTCATCATTCAGCACTACATACCTGAGCTCGGGATTTCCGAAATACAGATAAGTCTTGCCGTCATCATCGGTAAATACGGTGGGATCTATGTCATTCCAGTCACCTTCGTCCACAAGGGGATGTCCGAGATCCCTGAAAGGTCCCGTGGGAGAATCGGAGACTCCGACTGCAATTGCCATTCCGCTGTCTTTCTTGTGAACGGGACAATACAGATAATACTTTCCGTTCTTTTCGATTGCCTGAGGTGCCCAGGCCCTGTCATCTGCCCATTCAATGTCATCGAGGGAGAAGATCTTGCCGTGATCGGTCCAGTTCACCATATCCGTCGTAGAATAGCATCTCCAGTCGAACATTGTATAGAAATCGTTGATGAGCTCATTCTCATCATGTGTTGTGTACAGATACAGTGTGTCTCCGAACACAGACGGTGCGGGATCCGCAGTGTACAGATCCTTGATTATCGGATTTGTGTGAAAAGTCTTCTCTTCCATTTTTTTTCCTCGCTTTTAATTATTGTGAACGAAAAGATTCATTCCCCTGCGTTCATCAATTTTGTGAACGAAAGAACCGTCCCCCCCGTTCACTGCTGCACATAAGGCATGCGGCCGTTAGCAACGTTTGTCAGATATTCCTTGTACTGCTTATAATCCACAAAGCCCGTTATATTAACTATCTCAGGATACCTGTGCGAATATTCCCTGCTGAATACGATGTGCGAATATTTCGGAACTCTCTTGAAAGACTTGACTATGGTTTCCTCGGATCCGTATATGTTGAACAGTTCGAAATATGTAAGGAACTGATTGATGAACATCTTCTGCTCCTGCACATTCACTAAGGGTATGCTCGTGCATTCTTTTGAGAAAAATCCGCATTTGACCAGATAAGGCTGCGCACCCTCAGATACCAGATACCCCCTCTCCCATTTATGGATCCCTTTTACATTGGGGAAAGGAATGAGCACATATGCAGGGATCGCAAGAATGACATTTTTGTCACTTATGAATTCTTTCATTGCTCTGGGCATCTTGGGATCGATCAGTGATATCTGAGGATCAAACCCCTTGAAGATCCTTCTGAACAGCGGCTTTGCATATATGTTTTCAAAATACTTGAGTGCCATGTATGCCGTGCGGAATACCAGAGCAGCGATGATGACCGTAATGCCCATGATCCCGTAGAAAAGTGCCGGGATGTATTTTGCGACAAGCAGAAGAATCCACATCCAGACAAACTTAGCAATGACCATCACAAACGACATGCCGGGTACTATAGTGCATACCGGTAACATTATTATGTCTATGAATTCGAACATATATCTGACAAGAAAATAGATGGTCATCGCGATCATGAGCAGAACAAAACACATAAGCACGGTGATGCCCGATGAAAGTGTATCATTATGGATCCCTGCCGCTTTCACGACATCCTTTGTTCCGACGGTTGCGATCATCTGGGATATGATCACTATTGTAACCACGACGCCGTTCAGCTTCTTCATGTTCTCCATGGCAATGCCCATGACTTCAGTCTTCCCGCTAAGCTTCATGAGAAGAGGAAGGCCGAACCATATAAGAAGGATCCATGCACACTGCTGGTTCTCAAATATTCCATACGAAAAGTTCTGCAGGACTCCGAGTTGCGCGATGCCCACTTCCCTGCCAAGACTGGACAGAATTGAGGTCATGCTCATGATGACCATCGTCCACGAAGTATCAATTCCGCCGAAAAAACCTGCAGCGAGCACGGGAGCGATCAGCGCTCCGAAACTTCCGCCCAGCCTTGACGAAAGCTCGGCACTGCTCATTTCCTCAGCGTATGCCTGGGGCGTTCCTCCAAAGGCGAGCATCGAACATACCATGCAAAGCGTGATGATAAGCATAATATATCGCTTATTATTTCTGCAGATCTCTTTAAAAATCTCTCTGTAAGTCATATCTCCGCCCTCGTCTCATGTCCGGTTTATTTCCGGCATTAATAAAATCCCTCAGGTATTTCTTGCCAGTGCTATTGCAACGCTCAAAACTCCCATGCACATCAGGATCACCACGCATATAAGCACCATATAGGCATACTTCTTACGCTTTGCCGTATTGCCGCGGTCAGCGATCATCACCGCGATCCAGCGGATTATCGCATAAGCCTGAACAATGAAAAGTGCGCTGACTGCGAAAGTATAAAGTTCCGATAGTATCTTTGCTCTGTCCATTTTCGAATTTGTTACCGTTAACAGTTACAGGCTTCTCATGATAAAAATCATCCGAAGGATGATCTGCCGGATGATCTACAGGATGATCTTCGCAATATCCCCTACGGTATCGGCGATGTACGTCGCACCTGCCTTTTCCATTTCCTCCCTGTTTCCGTATCCGTACAAAACACCTATGGAATCAAGTCCGAAATGCTGCGCTCCCGTAATATCGTAATGTCTGTCGCCGACCATCACTGCTTTCTCTGTATCGGTCACGCCGCATTCCTCAAGAATGTATTTTATCACATCGATCTTGTTGATCCTGTCGACATTATTTGAAGCGGCGATGCCGGAAAAGAAATCGCGAAGTCCGAAATGATCCATCACGACTTCCACCATAGGTTCTGCTTTGGTCGTTGCGACGTACAGCTTCTTCCCGTGCGATCTCAGTTCCGAAAGTAATTCCCTGACGCCGGAGTACACTTCATTTTCGTATACTCCCTTTTCGGCATAATACTCTTTGTAAAATGCGATTCCCTTTTGGGCTTCTTCGGGAGGAAATCCGAGGGTCTCTTCCCAAGAGACTCCGAGCGGAGGTCCGACAAATCTCCTTAATGATGATCTGTCCGGAACATCCATCCCCATTTTCCGCATTGCGTATTCAAATCCGTTCATGATCCCGGGGCCCGAATCGGTCAGGGTTCCGTCCAGATCGAACAATATATGTTCATAATCCTTCTTAAGACTCATCATCATTTCCTTCTAATAATTCATCCGGATACCATTTTATCTGGAACCGGCACTCTTTACAAAATAAACCTCATGCCCTGCGGAGCATCAGTTCCGCCATAACGCTCATCACCACACCCGCACACACAGCACATGCTGCATACACACGGTATTTGGAAGAAAAGAGCTTATCTGCAGGCGGTTTTACCAGTTTTATGAACAGCACGGCCATCAGTCCGAATAATAAGCTGCTGATCGCCGAGATCCTGTTTTGAAAAGAAAGCGGCCAGCCTTCGTAGGTCCACAGGATAAGTCCGAAGCCGTATTCCAGGACATAGGATGATAACAGTTCCACGGAAGTCGTGACAAGAGCGCTCCCCGCAAAAAGACCAAAGGGATTCTTAACCTTCCTGAATATCAGCAGCAGCAACAGTATACCGAAACCATAGATCGGACATATCGGAATATGCAGTATGCCCCTGTCGTAATACGTCCTGAACATCACCCAGACACAGGTGATCTCGTACAGCCAGCCAATGAACGAAGCCAGTGCAAACAAAAGGACATATTCCGTTATGAAGAAAAAAGCTTTCTTCACTCTTCTTCCCATCCCTTGCAGACGTCACACCAACCGACAGCTCCCGAGGCTTTCTCCAGCTCGTCCGGTGAAAGCGATACCGACACAAAATCATTTCCTCCGGCGGGATGCACGATCTCAAATCTCTTCATCGATACATCAAGCCATACCGGTATTCCTTCAGGAACTCCGAAAGGACACACTCCTCCGGGTTTAAATCCCGTAAGTTCCTCGACCCTGTCTCTAGGTATCATGCCGGGCTTTTCATGGAACTGTGCCTTGAACTTGGAACTGTTGACACGTCCGTCACCTGCCATCACGATGATGACAGGCTTGTCATTCACGATAAAAGACAGCGTCTTGGCAATCTCAGCTTCAGTACATCCGATCTGTATCGCAGCATGCTCCACTGTATCGATCGTCTCCGCATGCTCGGTAAGCCTGTCGCCAAAGCCTCTGTCTTCAAGCCATTTTCTTACTTTTTCATTGATCATGTATATACCTTCAAATCTTCATTCAGGCTATGATGCATTCAAGTCCGTGCTCTTCAAGCTGAATGTCGAGCTCGATCATGTCATAGATCCTGTTTTCGATAAAATAGGAAAAGATTATGTCGGTCTTGTCACATGGTGAAAGGGCATAGCCGGCCCTTGCAAGAAGGTCCGTCGTCTCATCCATGTTCAGCTTCGCTCCGACGCACAGGCATAATGCGGTAAGCTTCTGCGGATGATAATCCGGATTATTCTTGATCTTGGAAAAGACCTTCTTGTCGACCAAAGCACGCTTATATACCTCGGCATTGCTCATTCCTTTTGATTCTATCAGATACAGGAGATATTCGGAAAAAGAATCCTCCATATGCCTGACTCTCTCGTTCAGCCCGTTCTGCAGAGCCTCGCTGAACTCCGGCGCTTCATCCATCTGAACGGATGCTGTCCCAAAAGCCCCACCTGCAGGAAGGCTTTCCCTTATATCGAATATCTTCTTGGATTCTTTACGATTTCCAACCCGGAATGCTTTTCTTTCCTGTTTCCTTACCGGCTTGGAAGCTTTTTCCGAAAAAGCCTGTGCTCCCAGAAAAGGAGTTTTTGCAGACGTATTTATGATCTCATCCGGCAGGGAGTCTTCATATACGGACTCATCAAATCCGGTGTCTGCGAACACATCTTCCGAATCATCACATACGGATTCATCAAAAAATGCATCCGCTGCAGCTTCGCATAAATTCGCTTCAGAGTCTTCCGCAACATACTTTTTTTCTATATATTCTTCAAGACCTGAAAGCGGACCGGCCTGTTCTTCTTTTTCGGGAACGACGAGGAAGATCTGCATCTCGTGATCCTTCAGGTATTCACCGGCTTCCTCGGCTGCGATAAGGATCCCCTCTTCTATTGAAAGTTCATCCTTCCCGTCAGTGATGAGAGACATCGAAAGTGAGGAATACCCGCGTCTTCCGGATTGCTCCAGCACTTCCCGGTAACACATCCTTACGACTTCTTCATCGTCGAATTTTAGTCCGAGACCACTCATAAGGGATGCGTCAAGCAGCCCGTCAGTATTCATGTTTTTAATGTCACCGCGAACTATTTTCAAAGACATATGAAATTCCTCCGGATGAGTTAACAGCCTGAATCATACATTGCCGAGCAGGACTCTTCCAAGATGAGCCCCGGCAGTTTTCTTCAGATCTTCCATCAGTCCGATGTCGGTGGACTTTTTCGTTTCCTTATACCTGGGAAAATACCTTGTTATGTGGAGCGGGATATCAGGATCGATCCCGGCCAGCCACTCCGCTTCCCTGTCCATGTCATTTATGTCATCACTAAGATCCGGGACGATGAGTGTCGTGATCTCCACGTGGGCTTCCTGCGCGGCGCGGGTGATGAAATTTCTGACAGCGTCAAAGCTTCCGCTCAGCTTCTCATACCCCTCCTCGGAAAAACACTTAAGATCGATGTTCATCGCATCGATATACGGAAGGATCTCTTCAAGAACGCTAAGCTCCGCATTACCGTTTGTCACCAGGACATTCTTCATTCCTTTTTCATGAACGATGCGTGCGCAGTCCCTTACATATTCATATCCGACAAGCGCTTCGTTATAGGTATATGCGACCCCGATGTTGCCGTCCGGAATATGCTCTTCGGCGATCGATGCAAGTTCTTCGGGTGACAGATGATACAGCTTTTGGAAAAAAGATTCTCCGACAGCGGAGATATCGTAATTCTGACAAAACGGGCAGGACATGTTACATCCGAAACTTCCGACCGAAAGAACCTTTGTCCCGGGGTAAAAGAATGCCAGGGGCTTTTTTTCTATCGGATCAAGTGCGATCGATGTGATCCTTCCGTAATTAGCACAGACAGATTCTCCGTTTTCATTCTTCCGCGCATGGCACCTTCCGACACTTCCTTCCGAAAGCCTGCAATGGTGCGGGCATACGTGACATATACATTCACTCATGCCTGACTACCTCAAACCGGTACAGTCTGATCCCTTTTTCTTCAAATCCTATTCCGGCCTTCTGCATTGCGATCGCGATCTGATATTCGACGGTATCCACGCCTTCAAGGTCGGGAAGAAGAAGTCCCCGTCTGAAATCCTTCTCGACGATAACGCCGTATCTTTTCACATCAAGCTCATCCGGTGAACTTATCGCCTCGGGCTCGCCAAGCACATCAACATTTATCTCAAGACTGTCCAGTTCATCCGGTGTGATCGCCGAAAACCTCGGATCCCTTGTCGAAGCAGCAATGGCGTTGGAGATGATCTCTGCTGAGAGTGAATCCTTCGTGGGTGCTATTGTTCCGATGCAGCCGCGAAGATCCCCGTTTTTGTGGATCGAGACAAATGCGCCGGCTCTTTTCGAAGACATCTCTTCGGTGAGTTCATCCGGTGAGGGAGAATACACCTCTCCGCTTGTTATGTACTTTTCTATCGTGTTTTTGGCAAGTGATACGTATTTGTCCATTTCTTTTCTCCCAAAGGGTGGGTGAACAGGGGGACGGTTCCTCCGTTCACATGAACGCAGGGACGGTTCCTCCGTTCACAGTTTACACTTCGCTGTATGGGAGAGGATGATATATACAGAATCCGTATCCCACTCCGAATGTGGCTTCATGGGACAGTTCCCTTGTATCGAGGTTTACTCCGTCAAATGCTCCGCCCATGATGGTAAATGACCTGTGTCCGCACTCCATGGCCTTATCAAGGAGATTCTCGTCAAAGGATGTCAGTGCTCCGAAGTCCGCCGCTCCCATCACTGACATGATCTTCTCATCATATACGGGACCTTCCGGAGAAAAACCATACGGTCCGTCCTCCTTCTGACAGTGGCTCAGATCACCGCTTGCCACAAAGACGCATTTCCTGCCGGTTCTGTCCACCGCTTTCCGGATGGCCTCGCCGAATTCGTAATGAGTATTCAGATCAAGTCCCGAAAGGCCGATCCTTACAAGCTTATAATCCGTATATCTTTTATTGATGAAATACAGAGGCACGGTTGTTCCGTGATCAAGGGCCGGGTCTTTTTCACCGAGCGTCCCTGCCGGGATCCCTTCCTTATCGCACTCTTTAGCTATCTGCAGTGCAAGTTCCTCATCATAGTCTGCGCAGAACTTCACAGATCCCGCACCGAATCTTCCGAAATCCCCCGTCGCTTTTTTTCCGGGAGATATGTGGAAATAATCACCGTACATCACGGAATGCGGAGATGTAAGGATGATCGTGTCAGGCTTTACCGAGGCAATGTCCTTCGCCACTTCATCAAAAGAGACAAGTGTGTCTGTTATCTTCAGTTCTTCTCCGCGTCCGATCTCCTTAACCGCTATGGGAGGGTGCGGCACCATATATCCGGCCGTAATGGGCATGACAGATTCCTCTATTTTGAAAAGCTCATAATACAAACTCAGCCCGGTTTACGCCGGGCTGAAAAGGGGTGAACAAAGGGACGGTTCCTACGTTCACTTGGTGAACGGCGGAACCGTCCCTTCGTTCACCCTCTCGTTCTTCTGTTAGTCTACTGCGATATCGATATTCTTGCCGGTAAGGCCTACATATGCACCTGCAGCTGCCTCGCTTGCCTCAGCATGAGCGATGAGCCACTTATTGCGCGCCCAAAGGAGCTTGTCCTCGTCATTGCCTTCCTTGAGTGCGGGCTTGTCGGTATTGGTGTTCTTGGGAAGGACTACACATACGCGGAAGTTTGACTCGCCTTCTGCGTTGCAGGGTGCATAGTGAAGAGTATCTTCGTAAACAACCACAACATCGCCCTTATCCGCAACAAACGCCTTGACCTTGGAGGTATCAAGCTTGCCATCCACGATATCATCCATCTTGGCAAGAAGGAGAACGAACTTGGAAGTTCCGATATTAAGCTCACATCCGCGGTGATACTCAAGGCAGTTAAGCTTGGTGTTGGAGCCCCAGCACATTCCGATCTGGATGGGCATTCCGCCGTAAGCCCTGTCTGTGAAATCCTTGTAAAGATCGGTGCAGGCCTCAAGACTGTCGATACCGGGCTCATAAGCAACTCCCTCTGCGGGAAGCTCGATCTTCTCCATTGCATCAAGGAGAGGAGCTACATCATATCCGGTCAGGACATGTCCGTATCTTTTGAATTCTTCGCTGTGAACTGAAATAAACTGCATGGCATTACCCTCCGTAATTAATTAGTTGAAATACCCGAAAATGATCCGATCCGTGTTCGCAGATTGCCATGCGACCTTCCGGATCAGCCCTAACAGGATTATTTTATCACTTAAGAGCCTGCTTGAGTAGAAACTGTTTTCTTTTCGCAAATATTAACCGTCTTTTCGCAATTCTTATATTCTGTCCCTGAAAATGATCATCAGGACGATGGCTATTCCCATTATGGATTGCAGGATTCCTTGAGACAGAAAATACTTTCTTTCGCTTTCCCCGAGCCTGTCAAACATGATCTCCGGCTGAGCGGGACAGATATTTATCATCGCCGTCATGCCCTGTCTTAGATCGCCCAGATATTCTTTGCTTCCCCACATTCTGTTTCTGTTGGAATAGGTCCTGCCTTTATATTCATACCTGTAAACGGCACTGTATCTTTTGTATCTGTAACGGTAATTTCTGTCATCAGCTCTCGCAGAGTTGATCATCACTACATTTGCCGGGATCTGCTCAATGCATGCTTTCTTAATGCGGATCGCCTTATAAGCTCTGTAAAGATGATAAGCAGCCAGCCCCAGGACTACCAGCACAGAGAGAATGAGAAGTGTCAGCGAACTTTTATCAATGGGAGGCCTGCCCCCGTTCGAATAATCGGTATAGGTATGTATATGAGTGACACCGTTCTCGTCCACAAAAGTTTCCGTATAACTTGTCAGAAGCATCATGCCCCTCCCGAAAAAAGCCTTAATTCAAGGTCGTACTTTAATATTTTACCATAAATGCTAAAATGTACGGGAACGCACTTTTAGATGAAAAGAGGCCGGATATGTATCTTAAAAAGAACGTAATTACATTTTTGAAAATAAAGAACATATTGCTTGCGATCGTCGCCATCGCCAATCTGATCGTAGCTACTGCATTCCAGATATATCTTGTAGTGCGGTACTGGGGCGATACCTATACTCTCATGCATGCAAGGGGAACCTCGGAATTTCTATTCTGGATCATTGCCGGACCGATCATCCTTATCCATGTCATGCTATCCTCTTCAAATATCGGAGACGCACGCTTCTATTCGGGGTATTTTGAAGGAGATCTGGACGGATTTGTAGGAGCGGAGGATCTGGCAGAGGTTACCGGACGTTCCGCAGAAAAGATCACGAAACAGCTGAAGATATTCCCACGCATCTATATGAAGAATTACGCATTCAGGGACGGTGGTGCAGAGCTGGCCTCCAAGACCACGACATGCGAATGCCTGAGCTGTGGAGGCATTATAGAAAAGAAGATCTACTTTACCGGAGAATGCCCTTACTGCAACAGCTCGGATCTGCGGGCAAGAGTCCTGACTGACGGAAAGTACTATTCCATCACCAATGAAGTAAAGGGAAAGCCCCAGAATTTCGATTATTACTCAGGAAAGAACCTCTCTGCCAAGCGTGTCATCTTCCCCATTCTCATCGGGCTGACTCTTTTCGTGATGTTCATATGCCTGATGGTCGGGATCGATAACATCGCAAAATACAACAACCACGACTATCTGGTTTCAATAATATTGGATCCGAACGATCACCGTTATGACATCGAAAACATCCACTACGACATGATCTATTCGATCCTTGCGAGTGCATGCATCATCATCGGACTGATACCTGTCCTGATCAAGCGCATCAGGAAGATCAGTCTGGTAAATGTTTCTTATACGGTTGCAAGTTATCTCACCCGGGTAAAGACACCTTTTGTCAGCGCATCAAAGCTTCCCGCCTACAGAAACGCCGATAGCCGCAAGAAGATCAACCTGATATTCAATTCCCTGAAAAAAGGGTACCTGCGTCACTGCACGGTTGAAAAACACGGCGGAGTGCTGCAGGTTGCGCTCGGCAAGCAGATAGTAAAAGACCGCTGCCCTAACTGTGGCGGTGCCATAGTCGGAGCAGCGGACAGAGATTACATCTGCCGTTACTGCGGATCAAAGATCATGGATGTCATAGTGAAAAAATGAACGGGGGGACGGTTCTGCCGTCCACCCCGTTCGTCGCTCTCGTTCAGAGTTTAGTCATCAACTCTTTCGAATACATAGGTTATGGTGTCATCGCCCTCGCCTACATCGTAAGTAAATGTATCGCCATGTAACGTCACTGCATGGTAAAACTCCTCACAATCCGAAAACCAGAAGTGACCTTTTTTGTCATAACTGTAGCTGAATTCCAGGCTAAAATCCTCATCGGGCGTAGTGTAGTAATAGGTTCCACCGCTTTCGTCGAGGTAATATTCCTCATAGATTCCTCGGTCTTCGTAATATTCTCTGGTGGCAAAGTAACCTTCGCCCCACTGCTGCTCCTGCAATACCCAGTGACCTGCAATGCTCTGCTCTCCGCATCCTGCAAGCACTCCGAGCATGGCTGTCATCATGATCACAGCGAATAAAATCTTTCCCTTATTCATAACTCTTTTAGGCATTCTGTTTTCCCTTCCGGATCATTCAGTTCATTCTGACTGCCCATGCAAAATACATCGTGATAAGTATGAAGACTGCCGATGCAATTGCAAGCAGGACGCATAGTATCTGCACCGTTATCTTCATACTGTTATTATTTTTTATCTTCGCATTCGCATAAACAATGCCGCATATGCTGCTCAGCAGGATCAGTCCGGCTGCGATCATTACCATGAGATCATCTCCTATAAATTTTTACCTGCCAACCTCATCAAGGATCCACTGGTCCACGGTATCATCCCTGTTGGTTCTGTTAAGGCCTTCGCAAGGCTCATATAAAAGATAATTATAATCAAACATCATATATGTCTCGGTTTCACCCGAATCGGCAAATGTCAGGTAAACATTATTACCGTCATAAGTATATGTTCCCCACTCCATGCCGTAGTCATCCCTGCTGCAATAGAATTCTCCCTCGGAAGTGAAGATGAACCAGTCATTGGGGGGTGTATGATCGCCTTCCCAATAACCTGCGACATCCGCAAGAGGATCATCACTTTCCTCATAATATGCAACATCAATATCGCCAAGCTCTAATTTCTTGAAATATTCGGTATCGTCGCTGTCATAGAGACGTCCGTCGGAAAATGTAAAACTATATTCGGATCCGTCTTCAGCAGTAAGAAGAAGATCGGTTCCGCTTAACTCATATGTACCATCTTCTGTCAGTCCTCCGTCCGAGCTGAATGAATAATTTCCTTCCGGATAGAAGGTATACATAAGGACAAAAACATTCTCACCCTCCCAATATCCGAGCAATTCATCAAGCGCATCATCCGACTCATCGTAATCTTCTTCCCAGTCAATATCGTAATCTTCATCGTAATCGATATCGACGTCTGCGGTATTTCCGCATGCCGCAAATACGGATAATGCGAGAACACCCATAAGCATGGCGATTTTCTTTTTCATAAATATATCCTCCTCATAAGGAATCTTTAGTACCATGAATATTATATAAACCCATACAAGGGGAGGGATACATACTAAAAGTATACTTTGTGAACGGGGGGACGGTTCCTCCGTTCACCTTTATTGTGAACGGGGGGACGGTTCCTCCGTTCACCTTTATCGTTCACCATCCTCTATTTACCCGCTCAGCCTTCCTTAACAATTTTATGTATCAGGGTCTTCGACCGGCCGATCATTCTTGCAATCTGCGCCAAAGAAAATCCGGATTTACGCATCTTCAAAACACATACTCTCTGTTCTTCCTTAGATATGTTCTGATAATCGGAGATTGTCATGCATCCTGTGACTTGAAGCATCTTTCGTTTCAACTCTTTGTCACTCAATTTTCTTCCGCCCTCTGAAACATCTATGGCCGTATCGTTATTGTTTTCGTTTAAAAACTCTATCAGTTTTTCTTTTCCACCTGCCATATCGATTGCAATCGATGTATCAGTAATATGATCGAAGCTATCCACATAGGTTCGATAACTGCTCCACATATAGCTGCCGGGCCTTTGCTCAATCCCCGCCTTCATCGGATTCTGGATTATATATCGAAGAACTGTAAGGAAATATCTGTCATCCTCTACCGCTTCACTTATAAATCTATCCTGAAAAAGATGACCGACCCGTCCATACTTCTCATTAAAATACAGCACATATCTGGTGCCGATCCGTTTCATGATCACACCAATACTCTCAGTCTTAGTCCTGATCAGAATATGTACATGATTGGACATAAGGCAATACGCATAAATATCACATCCGGACACTTTAATACACTCACGGATTATCCATAAAAAAAACTTTTTATCCTCATCTTCTTCGAAAATATCCTGCCTGTTGATCCCACGTAGCATGACATGATAAATATCCGTCGAACTGGTTTTTCTGGCGCCTCTGGGCATTCACTCACCTCCCTGTTGTTTTGAAAAGGACAACCGTGTGAATTCAATTCTTTTCACATCTGTGCCATTCCGTTTATTGGCACAATATCTCATATCGCATTTTGTGTCAATAGTTATTTGGCACAATAAAAAAAATCAGGATATCCTCAAGCGGAATATCCTGATTTATGACTGTATGATCTCAATCAACTACAGAACTTCATTCAATTGTTGTGGTGAACGGAGGAACCGTCCCCTCGTTCACTCAGCCCTCTCCTTTAGTGAAAACGGTGCCTCCGTCATCAAAGAGAATGATGGGAATTCCGGCCTGGTCGAGATCCATAACGAAAACAGTACCGTTAAAATCATCTCCGTTCATCATATATGAGCCGCCATCATCACCGGAGGCAACTATATAACCGCTGTAAAGAGCCTCACCGTCTGCATAATATGTGAAGGTTCCGTCAGCAAGAATCTCATAATAGGATGAACCGTCTTCGTCAAACCATGTTCCTTCAACTGCTTCCATGAGTGCTGTTTCAAGTGCGGCTACATCATATCCGTCAATGGGAGCCTCAGCAGGGTAACTGCCACAGAGATAATTCATGGAATCAAACATTGCATGACCGTCTACTATAGTGAAGGGATACTCGTAAACATTGACTTCTCCGGATTCATAAAAATCCTGGAGAGCGAGGTAGTAATCCATGCGATGGATCGTGACGATCACGTTTCCGGTCGTTCCGTTTGTTTCAGCAGCAAATTCGACCCAGCCGATGGAAAGATCGTCGCCTCTTCCTGCGGGGCAGGCATAAAGTGAACCATCTGATTCCATATACATTTCTGTTTTGCTCATAGCTTCAGCTACATATTCCCTGTCGACCCTTGCAGAGAGATAGTCTTCAAGATCCTGAAGGGAACTGATGCCGGGTTCTGTCACACGGTAAAACTCTGCTGCATAACCGCTGATCTCTCCCATCACGGTATCATCGTAATCGGAATCAAATCCACCCTCAAATCTGAACCAAAGGTCCTGAGCTTCTCTGAAATCATTTATCAGGGATTCCTCAGAAGGAGCTTCCGTTTCGGCAACGGGATCTGCTTCGGGTTCCTGTACAGTATCCTCTACAGTGTTTTCGGTAGTGTCCTCAACAACTTCCGAAGTCTCAGGTGCCGGCTGTTCACTTGCCGTGCCGCAGGCAGTCAAAGCGATGGTCAGACCTGTTATCAGCAGTACAGATAATTTTTTCATAATATGAATCCTCCTTTTCCCTCGTGAAACATTTTCACGCTGTAATGATAACAAGGATCCATATCCTGTGAATACATACCAAAAGTATACTAAAGTGGGTATTATCAATTGCGGGTGGGTGAAGGGACGGTTCCTCCGTTCAACTTCACAAATTTTAGCAAAAAAATGCATTGCCAAAAAGCAATGCATATATCACAAGTTCAGTGTGATCAATCTTTTTTTCTGAGCGAAGGGAACATGATTGCTATCATGAAGAGGCATAATGCCACGGGCCAGCAGAACAACGTGATGAACTGCAGCAGTTCGGGAAGGATGTTGTCGTCAAATCCGAGAAGAAACAATGCCTCGAAGATCAAGACAATGAACATGATAAAAGACATTACAAGGTCTATGAGCACATAGACGATAACAAATTTCCAGCCTGACTTAAGTGTCCTGTCTGCGAAGCTCTTATACCATCTGGAATACGCAACCCATGCGAATCCTGCGAAGATCACGATGCCGGCTATGTATGCAATGGGATTATATATATAGTCGACGCCGTATCCCATGACTCCTCCGGTAATTGGTTCATTCACTTTTTTCCCAAGGAACTGAACCGGATTTGCGATCGTCGAGACGACCAGCACTGCCAGCATATATGCCATTTCAATGAATAAAAATTTAATCTTATCTTTCATCGGTAATCCTTAAAGTGAACGGAGGAACCGTCCCCTCGTTCACTTCTTCTCTCCATCAAGTTCTTTTAGATAGGCCAGATATCTGTATGCGGTTCTGCGGCTGATATCACCTTTATCAACGATCTCCGCAATGGACAATCCATCCTTATACATAATAGCAAATTCATTAAAAGAAGCCATCCATTTTTCGTCATGCTTCCTTCGTCCGCCCATAGAGCCGAGAAGTCTTTCATTTTCCGCCTTGAGCTCTGCGACTTCTTTTTCCAGTTCCTTTATTCGTTTTTGCGCCTCTTCAAGAGTTTTGATCTTCATGTTTTGCCTACGCCAATCTGTCCATCAACGCTTCCTGAAGAACTCTCGATACATTGATATGTTCTTCATTTGCTCTTTTGTTAAGCCAATTAGGGAGACTTACGTTTCTGCGCACAGGTTTATTATCCAGTTTTTTACGATACTCCTCTATATCCACATCTACAATAGAAATGATGGATTCTCCCGCATCAAAAAATTCACCTTTTGAAATATTTATATCCGATACCGAACTGGGTTTTGGATAGTCTTTTTTTGTTTTCAGATAAAGAGTGCTTCCTATATAATCTCTGGCCATACGAATAGCATTCGCTATGCCGTATCCTTCGGTTGCCCCATCGAAATCGGGAATATATACCAGATATGTATCTTTTTTGTCACCCGTTTTAGTAAAGATAACCGGATACGCTATTATCATATGTGGTCGCCTCCATGCCTTTCAAATACTTTTCTCCTATAATATACACAATTATTGTGTATATGGTCAATCTATCTTTTGCAAAAAAAAAGAAACAGAGCTCAGTCTGTTTCTTTTCATGACACATATTTGCAGGTGAACGGAGGAACCGTCCCCTCGTTCACTTCACCTGTCTGTCATATGCAATCGATCCGATGATGATGAACAGGGCGGTCATCAGGATATACAGTACCGGCGCGGCCTGATAGCAGGTGAGGAGCTTTCCGGCATTCACAAGCCTGAATTCATAAACCAGCCTGGATGAAACAAGTGTAGCGGGCATGAGGCAGAAAAACTGTGACAGTGCTCTCATGCCGTACGGTATCATAGAAGAAAGTGCAAACAGTCCCAGATGGGTTCCGATTATGACTGCCATAGCAGCGATTCCGTTACGGGTGATGCACGAAACAAAAAGTGAAAATGCGGATATAAGAAGACTTCCGAGAATGGTCAGCATTATAAGAATGCCTGCAAGCTGCAGGTTCGTAAGTGCCATCTGTGAAAACGGACGATAAGTCTGGATCGCATATTCCATCCCGTCAAACCCCCATCTTATTCCGATATAGGCATAGAATACTCCGAGTAAGATCAGGATAGCACCGAGGACATAGCTCATTCCGGCAAGGATCTTCGCAAAATATAATTCCCTGTTCCCGCAAAGAGAAGCTCTTATCATGGGATCGGTCTTTCTCTGCGTTTCCATTGCAAACACGGATGAAAGAGCGGTTGCGATGATGACGACCATCATTATCAGAAGATTTGTCGTGCCCTCCAGCACACCTGCTGTGACAACGGTGTCATGATAGACGATGGGTTTTGATATCCGGCTCTCACCATCAGCCCAATATCCTTCCTCAGCTTCTGTCAGGCAGGACAGTTCATGGGCTTCCTGTATGGTCCGTTTTCTTTCCTGATACAGTGAAGTTTCATTCAGATCGCTGTAAGATAATCCATATCCGATAACATCACAGACCCAGTCATTGAAGTCTTCGTATGCGATGTCGCTGTCGGAGACGATCCTTCCCGACTCATCCGTCGCATCGAGCAGTTCGGATATAAGCGTATCATCTATCGCTCTTCCGCTAAGCGTCCTGTACTGTTCCAAAGCCTCCGGAGTCACATTTCCACTGACTTCGAATTCTCCCTGAAGGAAAGTAAAGATAAACAGGACCATGAATGTGATGACTGCTACTTTATTTTTAAAGATCTTCAATAATTCATATTTATATAAAGTTCCGAATGTTCTGTTCTTATGCATTGATACTCTCCTTTGATCCGGATTCAAACTGTTTCAGGTAGAAATCCTCAAGGCTTCCATCCTCTTCCTTCCATGTGCCCTGCCATATGATCTGCCCGGCTCTCATCATGATTATACGGCCTGCGACGTGCTCAATATCTGAAACGATATGAGTTGATAGAAGGACAATGGATTCTTTTCCCAGTTCCTCAATGAGATTCCTGAACCGTACTCTTTCTCCCGGATCCAAACCGGCTGTCGGCTCATCAAGGATCAGTATCTCCGGTCTGTTGATAATAGCCTGTGCTATCCCAATCCTCTGTTTCATTCCTCCGGAATAATTTCTGATCTTAACATCCGCCTTGTCTTCCAGATTCACAAGATGAAATAATTCCGCACATCTTTCTTTCGCATCCTTTTTTCCAAGCCCCTTAAGTGCTGCAAAATACATCAGGAAATCCCTTCCGGTAAAATCGGGGTAATATCCGAAATCCTGAGGAAGATATCCGAGAACATTCCTGTATTCCTCACTCTTTACCGGCACTCCGTCATATGTGATCTCTCCGCTTGTCGGCGCAAGTATGCCGCACATCATTTTTATCAGCGTTGTCTTTCCCGCACCGTTTGCTCCAAGCAGACCGGTAACGCCCTTCTGCAATTCAAAACTCATCCCGTCAACGGCAGTCTTTCTATCATATTTTCTGGTGAGTCTGTCCGCCTTCAGTTCCATGCACATTCCTCCTGTCATACTGTCAAACAGTCTTTCTGTCTTATAGTCTTACGGTTTTACTGATTGTTTTTCTTTTGCATTACCTTTCGTGCATTCAGTATTATAGACTGTTTCGGCACGGTATAGTATTCAGAACGGTTTATACTTTCTTTAAGAGTTGATTAAAAAACCGGGGCATCGGATTTTCCGATGTCCCGGCATTAGCTTTATATTGATTTCAATAAAAGAACTGTTTCGGATTCTGTGTCACTATCGGTGGTGAACGGAGGAACCGTCCCCGCGTTTATGAGCGATCTGATCTCTTCCCAGCTCATGCAGCGTCTGTAATTTGCTCCCGGGAATTCGCAGTCCCTGTTCCATGGCCTGTCGAAGACCATGACCTTCATATCAGGCAGATGATTAAAGAATCTGAAGGCCATCGGAGAATCCTCTATGGCGTAATCGAATTTCATCTTGTAGTAATCTTCAAGATTAAGATTAAAATCACTGTTTTTTATGAAGGCATCCCGTCCGTACTTATCGAGAGTATACAGCACAGGGCGCCCAAGTCCGTGTTCATCCAGCCATCTTCGTGACACTTCGTATGTGCTGAAAGGACGTCCCGTGATGATGCAGACTTCGTGACCCTGATCCATCAGTTCATTCAGCACGCTTGACGCACCCGGAGTTTCTTCATAACCAAGAAGCACTTCGGGTTTATGTCCTTCTTTCATAAGGAGTTCATATTCATCATCCGTCAGATCAAAAGTTTTCTGCAGATTAAAGAACCTGACATCTTCATATGGAACGTTCCTGCCAAAAAGCCTTGCCGCAATCCCGGTAAATGCGGCTGCGGTCTCGCACAGGCAGTCGTCATAATCAACATATATTTTCATAACCCGCTCCGTCATTAAATTTCGCAAATGTCAGAAAAAGGGAACGGAGGAACCGTCCCTTCGTTCAGAAAAGGTGAACGGAGGAACCGTCCCTTCGTTCACTTTACGAAGATCAGATGATTGAAAAACGCAACCTTTTTATATTCGTCAACTGCGCAGGTCTTCTTTTCCAGCTCAAGCATGGATCCGTACCATTCGTCGGTATTCTTGATCTCGTTGTTGGATGAAAGGCCGAAGAATGTCCTTATTCCGAATGTTTTCTTGAGCTCGGCCTTTCCTGAAAAAAACTCCGTAAGGAAGTCATTATCATACACGCTCCTGTTTCCGAACATGCTGTTTTCTTCGTTTTCGGAATTAAGCAGGTCCAAAGCTCCCTTCGGATTATCGGCCATTACCGCCATTGCCATGACTCTTCCGGGCATGTTATGCTTAATGATCGAAAGTCTTCCTCCCGGCTTCAATACTCTTACCAGCTGTTCAAGTATTTCTGTTTTATTCTCAACATACTCCAATACGTTGTGGCAGATAACGACATCGAAAGAATCATCCGCGATCGTCTTCAGATGATCTATTCCTGCATTTATCAGAGTAAAACCATCACCCGTAACACGCAGGCTGAGCATTTCTTCATTCGGTTCAACCGCAGTCACGTCATGATGCTTCGAATAATGATCTGAAGTAATGCAGAATCCCGCACCGAAATCAAGGATCTTTAATCTGTTATCCTCCGGAATATCCAGCTGGAAAAATATAAGGTCATAGAACATTTTTCCCCAGGGCTTATCCACCATGTTTCTATACTCTTTGATCGAATCAGACATATTGTTTATTCTCCTCCAAAAATTTTTCAAGCACAGGTCTTGTCGGCGGAGAGATGAAATCAAGATCTATCTCCTCTGCGCTGAAGAATCTCAGATCACTCATTTCCCCGTCACTTGCTTTTAGCTCACCGTGCCATTTACGACAGATATAGACTATCTCAACATTGCACACTTCATCACCGTTAGGATACACGTAATGAGTTCTTGGACCGGAGTTTACAAAAAAGAGTTCAAGCTCATCAGCGACAAGTCCCATCTCTTCTTCAAGTTCTCTCCTGGCACAGTCCTCGACATACTCGTCGATCTCAACGGATCCGCCCGAATATCCCCACATATTATTATCGGAACGCTTTCCCATAAGAATTCGTCCCTGTTCATCAACACACATGATGCTGGCCGCACACTGGATGATCGTCCTGTGCCCGATCAGCTTGCGCATTTCAGACATATAGCCTGTCATAACTTTCTCCCTTATTCTTCATTTCGCACTTTCCTGCAGGTCCTTCCGTCATATGTGACACCTGTGTCGGAAAATGAAATGGTTACCCATCCGTTCTTTATTCCGAACTCATTCTCCCCGATTGGATAGAGTCTGATCACAGGTCCTTCTTCGTCTTCATCCATGGTCCTTGCATAAAGGAGATCGTCCTTCATGAAAATTTCATCGATGATCAGCTCCCCATCTTCCGGATGCTCATATTTGCCACAGTAAGATTCCCACTTTGATCTGTCGGGATCCTTTATCATTATATCCTCGATCGATCTGACCGGTTCAGGTTCTCTGTCCTTTGCAATCTCCTGCACTCCCTTCCAGAGCCCGAAGGAAGCCCTTGCATCCTTCTGTTCGCGGCAGTTTAACAAGACCATCACTCTGTCAGAGTCAACAAACCTCCAGTACCAGGTATTAAGTCCGGGCATTCCCCCGCTGTGACTTACGATAAGCCCGAAGTCAGGATCGTTCTTTATTCCCCATCCGAATCCGTAGCCATCCGTGTTTTCATCAGAACCCGATACACTTCCGTCATTAAGCTTTCCCGGAGTATACATGATCTTCTGCTCATCAAGAGTGAGCGCTTTCTCTTCACGAAGAGCTCTGTCCCAGGCAAGCATATCGAAGATATCGGTATATACATAGTCATCTCCGTTCAGTCCGTTAAAGGCCATGACATCGCCGTCTTCTGATTCATCCACCGTGATATACCCGCCGTCACCAAGAACCATGTTGCAGACAAAGTTATCGCCGGGAATGCCTTCGATACCTAAATGATAAATCCCGGTCGCATGCATCCCCGCAGGTTCAAATATCCTTGTCTTCAGAAAATCTTCGAACGGAACTCCCGATATCTTTTCAACTATCTCCGCGAGCAGATTATATCCGCCGTTCGTATATTCGAATTGTTCTCCGGGTGCAAAACAGGGTTCTGTTCCGTCATCAGCAAGAAAGCGTATTACAACGTCACTTTCAGGAATTCTTTTTTCATCCTGATATATTCCCATGATTAGATTGTCATCATAGGTTTCGGGAATTCCACCGGTGTGAGTAAGAAGATGCCTTATCGTGACTCCGGGGAAATGAATCTCGGGGAAGAATTTAGTGACTTCATCATCAAGGCAGAGCAGACCATCTCTTACAAGCAGCATCACAGCAGAGGCGGTGAACTGCTTGCTTATCGAAGCAAGCTCAAATATGCTGTCTTCCTGCATGGCCAGCTTATCATCCCGGTCGCGGTATCCCATCGCACCCTTGCTGACTACTCTACCGTTTTCCGCATAAAGCCAGGTTCCGTTGAATACGCCTTTTTCATATGCATCACGGAACAGGCTTTCAAACATTTCTTTTTTATCCATATATGATCACCCCTTACGGAAAATCTCCATCCAATATATTTTATCTTATTCCGCTTAACCTCTCCACCTCAAAAAAATCTTTAAACATTTATGCGCTGACTAACGCTGAAGCAAAAACGGCATCTTTTCAGATGCCGTTTTTGCTTCTGTTTTACTTCTGCATCAGGTATTCGGTCAGGTGTGCGCACTCTTCTCCGTTTTTTCCGCGGAACATGATGACCTCTTCTCCGTCGTATTCATCCGTGTAGAAATCCCCGCTGTTCACAAAAACGGCAAGGCGTGCAAAGAATGCATTGAGGTCCGTTGCAAGAACTGCTTTGACACGCTCATCCCTTCCGAAATTGATGATCTGTCCGGCTGAGCCGTTTACTTCGGGATCAAGATCGATTCCGATGAAATTCCCGCTTCCGTCCGTGCAGAACGGGATCCATTTAGCGCTTGCATAACATCTTCTGATATATCCCTCGGGAACGGAACTGTACTGACCGCTGTAATTAAGCTGGGGATTGTCCGCGATATTTTTCAGACTGCGCCATTCAGAGCGGAGCGACACAAGATTCATGAAATGAAAACCACATATCGTTCCGCAGAGCATCTCTCCGTTATCACCGTCATTTGTCATATACAGCTGCTTAAGAAGATCGGGAAAAGTAATACCAAGTTCAGCCTCCGCAGCACCTATGGCATCAGCCGTAACACCGGCACGAAGCGAATCCTTTAATGAAGGCATTTTCGCAAACAGAGTTTCTTTATATGTGTTCCACTCATTCAGAATAACATTGTTTACGGTCACTTCTGCTTTTACTTTTTTACTCCTGCTCCTGACCACAATTATTCCGACTATAAACAGTACAATGCCGGCTGCGATCAGAATAGTTCCCAGAAGGATTCCCTGAAGAAGATCATCACCGGAGAATGCTTCTACCACTATCGCTATCACACCGAAACCCGCGACAAGTACTCCTGCTTTTTCAAGAATGACTCCGGGAATATGACTGTCTCTTTTCAATCCCAAAGCTGACAGAACAAGACATCCTATGGACATGCCGACCAGGATCCTTGATGTGATGGCTATCTGGATATCATCCGATGATGTAAAGGTAACAAGCGAGAACAAAAGCAGGCAAAATACTGATAATATGCCGGTCAGGATATAATACACTTTTTTCATAATTACTCATTAGATCTGATGAATGTCAAAGACCAGATTTTTCCCATCGAATACGGTATATGACGGAACAATTGTTGAATAGTTGTCTTTATTGAACTGTTCGCATGAATACCATGGACCATCGCCTGCAGAGCCGATGTCAACCTGTTCGAATTCAAATGCAGGATCCGCTTCTTCCCATTCGTACGTATCCCAAAGCCTTTCAGCTTCTTCCTCTGTCAGATAAACGATCCCCCTGAATCTGTACTCGGTGGGACCGATGCTGCGCTCACCCCGGTCTATGTAGACCTCTTCATACTCGACCCGGTCATATTCCTCAACGGCATTCATGTAGCGTTCCATGATCGACCCGTCTTCAAGGTAGATCACAACCTGGGTTCCCTCTTTATGATTTTCAAAAGAACATCCCCCGATACTCAATGCCAGTGCCAGAGCCAATGCTACCGCCGGTATTGTTTTCTTCAGCATTTTCATCATCTTCATTTTTTTGTTATCTTTTTTTCTTTATCTATAATTTCTGTTCCAAAAAACTATTCCTCAAAATACTCAGGGATCTGTTTTCCAAAACATCATTTTCCGGGAATTGTTTCCCATACACCGACAGTATAACAGATATATCGTTATTTTTATAATTACGAAAAAATCCGGCCGGCATTCTCAGCCGACCGGATCCGGTCAATTCTTTATGTGGTGAACGGAAGAACCGTCCCCTCGTTCAGTGAACGGAAGAACCGTCCCCTCGTTCACTCAGGGCTCCCACTTCCATCCTGCTACTTCGGGAAGATCCTCGCCATAGCGGTGGATGTACTGGGTGTGCTCTACAAGCTTGTCGCTCATCTTCTGGTAGAGGTAAGCACCTCTGTTTCCGAGTCCGGGAAGATTCTTAAGTGCAAGCTGTACAAGGTGGAAACGATCCACATGGTTCTGGACACGAACATCGAAAGGAGTGGTGATGGTTCCTTCTTCCTTGTATCCGCGTACATGCATGAGACGGTTGTTGTGACGTCTGTAGGTAAGCTCATGTACAAGAGATGCATATCCGTGGAAAGCAAATACAACAGGCTTGTCCTGGGTGAAGAGCATATCATATTCTGCATCTTCAAGTCCGTGAGGATGCTCATTTGCAGGCTGAAGCTTGAAGAGATCGACTACGTTGATGAAACGGATCTTGATCTCGGGAAGCTCGCTCTTGAGGATTGAAACAGCTGCAAGTGCTTCAAGAGTGGGAGTCTCACCTGCGCAGGCAAATACGATATCGGGCTCCTGTCCCTGATCGTTGGATGCCCACTCCCAGATTCCGATACCCTGTGTGCAGTGCTTGACTGCTTCGGGCATGGAGAGCCACTGCGGTCTGGGATGCTTGGAAGCTACGATCACGTTGACATAGTTGCGTGAACGGATACAGTGATCGAAGCATGAAAGCAGGCAGTTGGCATCGGGAGGAAGATAGAGTCTTACGACGTCTGCCTTCTTATTGGCAATGTGATCCATGAATCCGGGATCCTGATGAGTGAATCCGTTGTGGTCCTGCTGCCATACGGTTGATGCCATGATGAGGTTGAGAGATGCGATCTCCTCTCTCCAGGGAAGCTGATTGCAAACCTTCAGCCACTTAGCATGCTGTGCAGCCATTGAGTCGATGATACGTGCGAATGCTTCGTAGGTTGCGAAGAATCCGTGACGTCCGGTGAGGAGATATCCCTCAAGCCAGCCCTCGCACATATGCTCGGAAAGCATGGAGTCCATTACTCTTCCGTCTGCAGCAAGGTGATCGTCATCATCATAACGCTCTGCGTTCCAGTCACGGTTCTCTGCCTCGAATACTGCGTTGAGCCTGTTTGAATTGGTCTCATCAGGTCCGAAGATCCTGAAGTTCTTAGCGTCCTTGTTGAGCTTGAAGATATCTCTTACGAACTTGCCGAGCTCGATCATGTCCTGACCGTCGCGCTCGCCGTGTCCCTGAGTATCAAATGCATAATCCCTGAAATCGGGAAGTCTGAGATCTCTTAAAAGAAGTCCGCCGTTTCCGTGAGGGTTAGCACCGATCCTTGAATTTCCCGAAGGAGCAAGGGATCTGATGTCTTCGAATGCTCTTCCGTTCTCATCGAACAGCTCTTCAGGCTTGTAAGAACGGAGCCAGTCTTCAAGGATCTTAAGATGCTCTGCAGGTCTTTCCATGGAAATGGGAACCTGGTGAGCAAGGAAGTTGCCCTCGATCTTCTTGCCGTCAACTACCTTGGGGCCTGTCCATCCCTTGGGAGTACGAAGCACGATCATGGGCCATACGGGACGGGTGGTGTCTCCGGTGGTACGAGCATGCTCCTGGATAGCCTTGATCTTCTCGATAACGGTATCCATGGTCTCAGCCATGAGCTTATGCATGGTCATGGGATCGTCGCCTTCTACGAAATAAGGCTCCCAGCCGCAGCCATGGAAGAAATCAACGATCTCCTGATGACTCATTCTTGCGAATACGGTAGGGTTAGCGATCTTATATCCGTTGAGGTGCATGATGGGAAGAACCGCACCGTCGGTAACGGGATTAAGGAACTTATTGGACTGCCATGATGTAGCGAGAGGTCCGGTCTCAGCCTCACCGTCTCCTACAGTTACTGCAGCGATAAGATCGGGATTGTCGAATACGGCACCGAATGCGTGAGCGATTCCGTATCCGAGCTCACCGCCCTCGTTTATGGATCCGGGAGTCTCGGGTGCACAGTGTGAAGGCATTCCGCCGGGGAATGAGAACTGCTTGAACAGCTTCTGCATTCCGGCTTCATCCTCGGAGATATTGGGATAGATCTCGGAATAGGTTCCATCGAGATAATCGTTGGCGATATAAAAGTTTCCGCCGTGGCCGGGACCTGAAAGAAGGATAAGGTCGAGGTCATATCTCTTGATGGCACGGTTAAGGTGTACGAAGACAAAGTTCTGTCCGGGTACGGTTCCCCAGTGTCCAACGATCTTCTTTTTGACCTGATCGATGGTGAGGGGCTTTCTGAGAAGGGGATTCTCAAGCAGGTAAAGCTGTCCTGCTGCGAGATAGTTGGCTGCACGGAACCATCTGTCCATACGGCCGAGAAGTTCTTCGGTGATCGGTCCCTTTTCGGGGATCATCACATCGGGGGTTTCGCTCATGAATAAACTCCTTTCGCAAAGTATTATATTTCCAAGCCCATATATAATACTTCACAAAAGGAGTTTTGTATCCCATCCTATTGGGAATTATGTTGCATTTTTTGCTATTTTTTTGTGTAATTCTTCCCTTCAGGGAAAATCATATCCGGAAAAAGAAAAACCCGGCGTCCTGTTACGGATGCCGGATTCACGTTCCCGGGCGGATTCGAACCGCCGGCCTTTCGCTTAGGAGGCGAACGCTCTATCCTGCTGAGCTACGGAAACATTCTCATAAGGCTTCATCATCATCCGAAGGATAATTGATCCTTCCCTGAAGCCAGACGATGCCTTTGAATCGTCTGCCCGGTTTCGGTTCACCGAGCAAATCCATTATATTGATGGCGACGTCAAATGTCAAATCATTCACGAATAAAGTCAGGATATAAACTTCTTCTTTTGAGATGTTATTCAGGATCCTGCGGACCTTCACTATCTCGCCGATGACATTATAGTGATCGCATTCCACACCGTAGGGCATGATGCTGGTGTAGACAATGCTGTAGAGGTCCTCCCTGGAGATCCTCTTGGATACCTCACTGAACAGATCCATCTCTTTCATGGTCAGTTCCTCGATCGCATCCTCATCACCGCCGCGCGCTTTCTGCATTAAGCGGATGCGCTCTACTTTCGAGGCCTCATCCGTCATGTCCTTCCTGCCTTCGCTTCCTCCGGAAGGCATGATGATCATTCCTTTTATGGATAATCCGGCAAGAGTGAGGGTCGTGCCCTTTATGGGAAGACGTCCCGAAACCTGAGCGTTTATATACGGGATCTTATTCTGGACATAGAAGATCAGGGACATGCCGAGTCTGACATCATCGCATATGCCGGCATATGAATCTCTTGCTGCATGCCTTTCAACGGACACATCCTCCGTTGAAGTGATACCGGTTCCTTTAAGATAAGGGAAGTAATAATCCGTATGAAACAGATCATCCTCACTGAATGTTCCGGCAGCGGTTATTCCGATGTTCTCTCCGACATCCCTGGAAAACTCCGCAAGCATGACATCATCAAGAGACATGGTGTAGCCTCTTGAGTCGTTCTTTTTCACGCTCTGGAGCACCAGGTCCTTGATCTCATCCCTATTTATTTTACTGAAGCCAACGGCTCGTAAAAACTTATGCATTATTATTTCTTCGGTTCAATCACGGTCTTTCCGCCCATGTAAGGCTGAAGTGCCTTGGGGATGCGGATGCTTCCGTCTTCATTTACGTTATTTTCGAGAACCGCAATGAGTCCTCTGGGTGTTGCAAGCACGGTATTGTTAAGGGTATGGACAAGATAAGTTCCCTTCTCACCCTTGGTACGGATGCCGAGTCTTCTGGCCTGGGCATCACCGAGTGTCGAACAGGATCCTACCTCGAAATACTTCTTCTGTCTGGGGCTCCATGCCTCGACATCACATGACTTCACCTTAAGGTCTGCAAGATCGCCGCTGCAGCACTCAAGAGTTCTTACGGGAACATCCAGTGCCCTGAAGAAATCAACGGTGAATCTCCACATCTTGTTATACCAGTCCATGGATTCCTCAGGCTTGCAGAGAACGACCATCTCCTGCTTCTCGAACTGATGAACCCTGTAAACTCCTCTTTCCTCGATACCGTGAGATCCGACTTCTTTTCTGAAGCAGGGTGAATATGAAGTAAGACACTGGGGAAGAGAGTCCTCTTCAATGAGCTGTCCCTGGAATCTTCCGATCATGGAATGCTCACTGGTTCCGATGAGATAAAGGTCCTCGCCCTCGATCTTGTACATCATGGCTTCCATTTCCTTGAAGCTCATGACTCCGTTAACAACACTGCTTCTGATCATGAAAGGAGGGATGCAGTATGTAAATCCCTTGTCGATCATGAAATCTCTTGCAAAAGAAAGCATTGCGGAGTGAAGTCTTGCCGCATCACCAACGAGATAATAGAATCCGTTTCCGCTGGTACGTCCCGCTGCATCCTTGTCGAGTCCGCCGATCTTATCAAGGATATCGGCATGATAAGGAACTTCAAAAGAAGGAACTACCGGGTCTCCGAATACTTCATTCTCGACATTCTCACTGTCATCTTTTCCGATGGGAACGGATTCATCGATGATATTGGGAATGACCATCATGATCTTAGTGATCTTCTCGCCGAGCTCTTCCTCGATCTTCTCGAGTTCCTCGAGTCTCCTGGAGCCTGCCTCGACTTCGGCTTTCTTTGCATCAACCTCTGCCTTAAGCTTTTCTGCCTCTGCAGTATCACCGGTGCTTTCGGCTTTCTTCATTCTGCCCATAAGTCCGCCGATCTCTTTGGAGATGGTATTTCTCTTTGACCTGAGAGCATCACCTTCCTGCTTTGCCTTGCGGACCTGATCGTCGAGATCTCTGACCTCATCGACCATGACAAGCTTTTCGTCCTGGAATTTCTTTTTGATGTTTTCCTTTACAAGATCGGGATTTTCTCTTATGAGCTTAATGTCTATCATATCATTACCTCTCAATATTCGTATTAAACGTATCGTTTAAAAATTCATCTGAAGATCACATATTCATGAAAATCATTTATTCAGTGCCTTCGCAAGAGCCTGCTGTTCTTCCTCTCCAAGCTCGTGCCTGCACCTTCCTTTTTCTATCTCTCTGGTATAAACATATCCGCCTTCCGTCGAGTAGACGTTATTCAGAAGAACTCCGTTATTATCCTCGTCCAGAAGTACCACAACCGCGCTCATTTCTCCGCCGAGCTGCTCGTATGCATCATATTTCACGATGCTCATTTTCTGATATGTGGTCCTGAGTCTCCTGAATATCTGCTCGATATCATCGGAGTTTTTCTCGGAATCGCTTAAGAGTCTTTTGTTCTCCTCGATGATCTGATCAAGTTCTGCTTCAAGGCTCACGCCTCCTTCACCGGAGGTAAGGTCATCAACTCTCCCGGTGAGCAGAGAGATCTGCTTTTTGTTCTTTGCATTCATTACGAGAAGCACTATGATCATTATGATGCTGATGCACAGAAGTATCACCCATATGCCGGGATCTGCGCTTCCAAGTCCGATATTATTAAGTATGTTGCTCTGCAATTTTCTCTCTCCCTGTTATGACACTTGTGTCATTAATTTAAAATACGGATACAGGGATCAGCTTCTGAGCTTGGCTGCGATACGATCAAGATCCTCGTTGTTATAGAACTCGATCGTCACGCATCCGGCACCATTGCCCTTTCCCGTGATCGAAACCTTGGTTCCGACGGCCATCTTAAGACCTTCTTCCATATCGTGATAGAAGACTTTAAGAGCCTCATCCGTAACAGGCCTGGGCTTGACGGGCTTCTTCATCGCATTTACGAGTTTCTCAACATCACGTACATTGAGTTTCTCGTCAACGATCCTCTGAGCGACCTCTTCCTGAAGTGACTTATCTTCTATTGCAAGGAGTGCTCTTCCGTGTCCCGCACTGATGAGATCCTCGACAAGCATCTCCTGTACTTTATCGGAAAGCTTCAGAAGTCTTATGGAATTGGTGATCGCGGATCTGCTCTTGGAGATCCTTTCTGCTATGTCATCCTGGGTATAATTGAATTCATCGACAAGTCTCTTATATCCCATGGCTTCTTCGATGGGATTCAGATCTTCTCTCTGTGTGTTCTCGATGATGGAAATCTCAAGGATCTCTTTTTCTGTATAATGACCGATGGAAACGGGAACTTCCTTAAGCCCTGCGATCTTGCATGCTCTCCATCTTCTCTCACCGGCAACTATCTCGTAATGATCTCCGCGGTCCTGAACGACTATGGGCTCGATCAGTCCGTGGATCTTGATGGAATCGGCCAGCTCCTGAAGAGCATCCTCATCGAATTTTTTTCTGGGCTGCTTTCTGTTAGGCTCAACCTTGTTGATGTTTACTATGGTCCTTCCATCAGCTGAACCTTTATCTGACTGCTCCCTGGCTGCCTTGGTGTTTTCCTCAGCAGAGTCCTTGCCGACCACGTTGGGGATCAGAGCATCAATGCCTTTTCCGAGCCCTCTTCCGCCGGGCTTCTTGGGTGAACCTTTTCCATCAGTTCCCTTATTTAATCCCATAGTATCCTCCGTTTATTTAATAACATATGTATTGTTATTATCAGTCCTTGAAAAGTTCTTCCACTTCCTTAGCAAGATTCCTGTATGCCTCACATCCAGCACACTTCGGATCATATACTGTGATGGGTACTTCGTAGGAAGGGGCCTCTGACAATCTTACGTTTCTGGGTATCTTGGTTTCAAAGGTATGATACTTAACAGTATTTCTGACACTGTCTACTACATCATTGGACAGGACAGTCCTCGAATCATACATGGTAAAAAGAATACCGGAAAGATCCAGTGCCGGATTCATTCTGCTCCTGACAAGATTGATGGTCTCGATAACCTGGCCGAGTCCTTCAAGTGCAAGGTACTCACACTGAACCGGAACTATGACACCCGTTGCCGCAGCCATTGAGTTAACGGTCATGAGGCTGATTGCGGGAGGGCAGTCAATGAAGATATAGTCATACTCTTCCTTGACAAAATCCAGTTCTTTTCTGAGGATGAGATGTGCCTTGTCCTGACCTGCCATCTCTATCTCCACGGCACCGAGATTGACATTCGCGGGAACAAGTGAAACGTTCTGTGCAACATCCTTGACAATAGCCTCTCCCAAAGTGCACTCTTCGAGCATCACTTCATAGATGGTATTCTCCACTTCATTTTTGTTGACACCGAAGCTGCTTGAAGAATTCCCCTGAGGGTCCATGTCCACAACCAGGACTTTCTTTCCCATTTCTCCAAGGCATGCAGCCAGATTGACTGTGGTGCAGGTTTTTCCGACACCGCCTTTTTGATTGGCGATCGCAAATATTCTATCCATAAATACCCCTTTACTAAAACAGACTTTGTTATTATATCACGATTTGTTCCACGTGAAATATCTCTTTTTCCATATCAGGATCAGACAGAGCTTACCCTGACGACCTCAATAGTGAGATTCGACGATTTCCCTTTGCAGGTGATCTCTCCGAGCTCAACTCTGTCCATGGAAAGATCGATCACTTCAAAGTCTTCCTTATCATTCCTGTCAAGCAACAGATAGCGGTCACCGTTTCCGTCGATGAAAATTGCAAATGTTACTTTCCAATTATTAATGTAATATGGATTGTTAAGTCTGTATGGAAGGATCATCGCTCCATCGGATGTGAAAACCCTGATCTCTTTTTTGGGAGATCCGTCTTCATACAGCTCTTCTTCCGATGAATCGCCCCCGTATTCATTTATATAATCAAGAAATCTTTTGTTTTTCTGATAGTCTTTTACCAGTTTTCCAAGCACCTATGCGCTCCTTTTACACGGGAATCTCTTTGGTTTTATCTATATAGCTGTTCAAAAATGCATGTATCTCGTGAAGATCCTTATGCTTTTCGTCGGGAAGGCAGGACGTGGTGATCCTTATAAATCTATTTCCCTTCGAATATTTGCAGACATACTCTCCTCCGGCCAACGGGGCACCGGTTTTATTTTCATATTCCTCGATCCCTGTTTCTTCAATCTTTCCGATCACGGCAAAATATGTCTTTTCATCTGTAGAAAAAGCATGATGGGTTTCATTCAGCACTCCGACTTCCTGACTGAATGTATGGATCTGGTACTCTCCCGTTTTCTCATTCAGATACAGGACCGTCTCATTATGTCCGTCTCCGGCAGCGGTTGAGAGAGCCTTCGTACAGCAATCCACCAGAAGTTTCAGATCTCCGATTGATTTTGGAGTCGTAGCATTGTCTCCGGTTTTCTCTGTGGGAACAGGATCCGGGCACATCATTCCTCCGGTAGCGGGTGGAATATATGCGTGATGAGGATATCCGTTAAGAATGGTGATTCCCTGCTGAGAAGCAGCTTCGGATTTCTTACTATCCGAGTTGATCGGTTTGCTGCCATATAAAGGTGCTCCGCATTCGGAACAGAAACGTGCCCCTTCGGAAAGTTTTGATCCGCATTCATGGCAGAATGAAATCTTTATCTCGCTCATATTCCTCCTTTCATTTCACGTGAAATACGTTATTGGAAACATTTAGTATCGGACGGATGGACATATATATGTCCCACCGTCCTAATTAAATACCAATCAAAATATTAAATCTTATGCTTTCAAGGACGAGCATATATTTTCCTGCGAGTAAAGTCGATTCAAAGTATTTCTTATGAATACATATACACTCAGGGACGATCCGCCCGGATGGCGAATCGAGGAAATACGGAGACAGGATGTCTCCTTATTTCCGGTCCAGGATAAATGCTTGATTCAATAATGTATTCATTAGAAATACATGAATCGACGACTCCGAGCAGGAAAATATATACCGTTCTTAAAAAGTATCTGTATCTTTACAACATATAGTGGTCCAAAAAATCCATCCTGTGAAACATTTTTTAAAAACTACCATGGATTGTTTCACGTGAAACACTATACCCCAAAATCTTGAAAATGTTTCACGTGAAACATTCATATTTAGTATCGACTGTTTTTACATCAGGACAAATGACAATATATGGTATCAGGTATCAGTTCAATCACAATGGTTTTTTGGAAGGGGTGCCGGGTTTTCTGGGATAGGACTTCGGGCACTCTTTTATCTTATCAATAATTACGAGGTTTCGCACCATATCATTATCCTCAAGAGTAAAGATATCTTCCTTGAGAACGGATCCGCCAAGTACTTCAAGAGCATGTGGAGATGCAGCAACTTCTTCGGAACCTTTATCGGATTTATATGATACGAACTTTCCACCGACTTTTACAAACGGAAGGCACAGTTCACTTAATACGGGAAGATTGGCAACGGCACGGGATACACACAGATCATATTGTTCCCTCATTTCGGGAAGCCTTCCAGCTTCTTCAGCCCTTCCGTGACAGGTGGTAATATCTGTCAGTGATAATGCACGTATGACTTCATCCAGAAAGCCTAGTCTCTTCTGCAATGAATCAAAAAGAGTGATCTTGAGAGAAGGGAATATGATCTTCAGTACCATTCCGGGAAAACCGGCTCCGGTTCCTACATCAATGACTGACATATCCTTAGTCATGTCCATATCCCTGATGATCGATACAGAATCAATATAATGCTTCACAAGAACTTCTTCGAATTCTGTAATCGCAGTGAGATTAAGAGACTTGTTGGTCTCGATCATCATCTCATAATATGTATCAAGCTTCCGGATCTGTTCATCAGATACCGATACCTCATACTGTGCCAGATATGTAATTAACCTAGTATAATCATTCATAGAATTATGACACACGTGTCATTTTATTTTCAGTTGCAATCTCGTCAGTTAAATCTGATTGAATGCTTTTACAATACATTACTTTCCGTTGAATACGCTTAATCCTGCTGTCTGTTCATCTTCTCGAGATAAACCAGAAGAACCGATATATCAGCAGGAGAAACACCCGATATTCTGGATGCCTGTCCCACGGAAACAGGTCTGAATTCTTTGAGATGCTGTCTTGCTTCTATTCGAAGTGAAGGTACATCATCATAATCTATCGTATCGGGAATAAGCTTTACCTCAAGCCTCTCCTGTTCCCTGACCTGCTTTTCCTGTCTTTTGATATAACCTTCATAACGTATCTCTATCTGTACCTGTTCGGTTACATCTTTTGAAAGGGACGGTCTGTCCGGATCGAGCGGAGCAAGCTTATCATAATCAAGCTCAGGCCTGCACAGGAGCTGTGCAAGGGATGTTGCGGTACCGAGAGGTGATGAACCGAGTGATTCAAGATATGAACACACATCTCCCGATGCACCCAGCATGATGCCTTTAAGTCTTTCGATCTCTTCATCTATGAGTCTTCTTTTTTCCAGGACTCCTTCATATACTTCATCCGAGACCAGTCCGACCCTGTGTCCGTACTTACGCAATCTGAGATCGGCATTATCCTGTCTAAGCAGTAATCTGTACTCAGCTCTTGAGGTCATCATTCTGTAGGGTTCCCTGTTATCCTTAGTCACCAGATCATCGATGAGGACACCGATATAGCTTTCGCTTCTCTTAAGAACAAGGAATTCTTTTCCAAGGATCTCCATTGCGGCATTAACGCCCGCAACAAATCCCTGTGCTGCGGCTTCTTCATATCCACTGCTTCCGTTGAACTGTCCGCCTGCAAAAAGTCCCTTTATCTTCTTGAATTCAAGATGAGGATACAGGCACTTTGCATTGATGCAGTCATATTCTATAGCATAAGCATTTCTGACTATCTTGCAGTTCTCAAGTCCGGGTACAGTGCGGTACATTGCGAGCTGAACATCCTCGGGAAGTGAAGAGCTCATTCCGTCAACATACATTTCATCCGTATATAATCCTTCGGGTTCTATAAATACCTGGTGTGATTCTTTCTCGGAAAACTTCACTACCTTGTCTTCGATCGAGGGGCAATACCTCGGACCGGTGCCTTCGATGATTCCCGCATAAATAGGGGATCTGTCAAGATTGGCCCTGATAATATCATGAGTATTTTTATTGGTATGGGTAAGCCAGCATGACACCTGTTCTTTTTGAATCGTAGCAGCATCCGTGGAAAAAGAAAAAGGAACTATTACTTCATCGCCTTTCTGCTCTTCCATCTTGGAAAAATCGATGGTCTTGCCATCCATTCTCGCAGGAGTACCGGTCTTGAACCTTCTGAGCTCAACTCCGGCATTTCGAAGAGAATCAGAAAGATGCGTTGCGGCCTGAAGTCCGTTAGGTCCGGTATAAGTGATGGATTCTCCTGTAAGGCATCTGGAATTAAGATATACTCCGGTACATAAGACAACTGCCTTCGCATGATATACCGTGCCTGTCTGGGTTTTGACACCGGTCACGAATTTTTCGTAAGAACCTGTCCTGCCATCCTCAGGCATCTCTTCCCATAAAAGCTCACATACCTCTGCCTGCTTGATTGTCAAGTGATCCTGTGCCTCAAGAACTTTTCTCATCGATCCCGAATAATCTCTCTTATCGGCCTGTGCCCTGAGAGAATGAACGGCGGGACCTTTTGATGTATTGAGCATCTTGCTCTGGATAAAGGTCTTGTCAATGTTCTTGCCCATCTCACCGCCAAGCGCATCAAGTTCTCTTACGAGATGTCCCTTGGAAGAACCGCCTATGTTGGGATTGCATGGCATAAGAGCAATGCTGTCCACGCTTACGGTGAAGACAACAGTTTCAAGTCCCAGCCTGCTGCAGGCAAGAGCTGCTTCACATCCCGCATGACCCGCACCGACTATGGCAACATCAATATTGAATTCAGCACCTTTGCATTTAAGATCCATTTATTTACCCATACAAAACTTCGAGAAGATCTCATCAGCAAGATCATCTCCAACTTCTTCACCGATTATCTGTCCGAGACTTCTGTAGGCATCCATCAGGTCAACCGTATAAATGTCAGTCTCCATGCCGCTTTCAATGCATTCAAGCACATTTGAAAGGGATTCATACGCAGAGGAAAGCAGTTCTTTGTGTCTGAGCCCGGTTATCACCACATCCGATGAAGACTGAACTTTTCCACCGATGAATAACTCACTGATCACACTCTTAAGTTCATCCAATCCCTGACCTTCAGATACGGACATCACTATGCAGGGATATTTTGAAAGAAAATCTTCCTGTGACATTCCGGCCATCTTCACATCACTGCAATACCTGAAATGCTCATAGATATCTGCAGGAGATATCTTAATGTCCTTATCAGCCTTATTGAGTATAACGATGACTTTCTTATCATATATAGAAGTAAAAATTTCAAGGTCATCATTATCAAGATACTCGGAAGCATCGATCATAAAAAGAACAAGATCCGCTCCTGATGCGGCATCCAGGGCTTTTTTCGTTCCAATGGTCTCGATGGGATCATCGGTAGACCTGATGCCTGCAGTATCGGTAAGCCTTAAGAGCATGTCATCCAGCCTCACATACTCTTCGATCGTATCTCTTGTTGTTCCGGGAATATCGGACACGATTGCTCTGTCTACTCCCGTTAAGAGATTGAGAAGTGAGGACTTGCCTGAATTGGGACGTCCTGCTATGCAGGTACTTATTCCTTCTTTTACATTTCTGCCGCTGTCATATGATATGATGAGTTTTTTTATGTCTTCTTTTAACTGCTTTACGATCTCCGAAATATGGAGATCATATCCCTCGAGATCATAGTGCTCGGGATCATCTATGGCAGATTCTATATATGCCGTTTCATATAATATCCGGGCTCTCAAGCCCCTGATGATCTCCGATATCCTTCCAGACATCTGATCTCTTGAAGCTCTGAGAGCGGATTCCGATCTGGATGATATCACATCCATTACGGCTTCGGCCTGAGCAAGATCCATTTTTCCGTTTAAGAAAGCTCTTCTGGTAAATTCGCCGGGTGCAGCCATCTCCGCACCTCTTTTTATCACCAGAGCCAGAACTTTTTTAAGCAGAAAAATACCGCCATGACACTGAATCTCAACAGTATCTTCACCTGTATACGAATGAGGGGCCCTGTAAAGCAGCACTATGCATTCATCAAGGATTTCCGTGCCGTCTGCGACAAAACAATGTCTGAACTGACCTGCTTCCATACGGTCAAGGACTTTTCCACCATCTTTATCTTCGCATATTTCAGAGCATATCAAAACAGCATCAGGACCGCTGATCCTGATAATTCCTATACCCGATTCGGACAGTGCAGTTGAGATTGCTGCAATCGTTGTATTAGAAAAGTCACTCATGATAAATATATCCTACATCACCGTATGTGTAAAAATAGGGCCACAGCTTCAGCCGTGGCCCTATCAACTGACTATAGGTGTGCGGCTTTATATAGCCGAACTATCAATATCTCCTGCCTCTGCGTCCGTTACGTCCGTAATCTCCGGTAGGCTTTACACCTTCCTTGAGAGCTACGACGATATGTCTTGAGGCACCTTCTCCCTCACTGTAAGTATAGACATAATCATTGTCCTGAAGTGCGGAGTGAATGATCCTTCTTTCGTAAGGGTTCATTGCTTCCAGTTCGTAAGGGCGTCCGGTTCTCTTAACCTTTGCAGAAACGTTCTTGGCAAGATTCTCCAGGGTTGCTCTTCTTCTTTCCCTGTAATCCTCGGTATCTACCTTGACTCTGATATACTGCTCGCTTTCCTTGTTCACAACGAGGCTTACAAGGTACTGAAGAGAATCAAGGGTAGCTCCTCTTTTTCCGATAAGGATTCCCATATCGCTTCCGGCAAGTTCGATGTCGAGAGCATTTTCGGAAAGTTCAAAAGAAGTCTTGATGTTTGCTTCCATGTCCATAGCCTTGAATACATCTTCAAGGAACTTGACGGCAGCAGCTTCATACTTTGCGGGATCCGAGACAGGAACGATCTTCTCTTCCTTTTTGGCAGGAGCTTCTTCGGATGCCTTCTTTTCAGCCTTTACTTCCTCAGCGGGCTCTGACTTAACATCCTCTGCAGGTGCTTCTTCAGCCTTGGGAACTTCTACAGCTTCTTCCTCGGATTTGATCCTTGCCTTGATCACCGCATTCTTGGCGCCGAGTCCTAAAAATCCGGCAGAACCTTCATCAACAACAACGTAATCGAGTCTGTCACTGGTAACTCCGAGATCCTGGCATGCATCAGTGATCAGATCATTAACTGATTTACCTGTATACTCTTTATAATCCATTATATCTTCCTCACTTACTGTTTCTCTTATTGAATTCGGCTACCAGATTAGCCTTGGCGGCCATTGATCCGGGTGCATATTCCGCAGGCTTTGAAGTATCCACTCCATTATCTTCGGAAGCATCGGTATTTACGTAAGATGCCTTGCTCTGAATGTTACGGGTGTTCACATTTGCGTAATTCTGCATTTGTGCCTGCATTGCCTGAGCTTTCTCAAGCTTCTTTGCACTCTTTTCCTTATTCTGCTCAATGAGTGCGTCAAAATCGATCTTGTCTATTTTCTTGTTCATGAAGATCTGAAGAACGATACGTACCACTGCATTTGCGATCCAGTAAAGTCCCATTCCGGCAGGGAATGTAAAGCAGAACCATATGGACATCAGAGGCATCATGGTATTCATGGTCTTCATTGACTGAGCCATTGAATCTGCCTGTGAATCACCGGTAGCTGCCTGAGCCTGATTGGGAGCAAGCTTGACCGAAAGCCACTGGGTAAAACCTGAAAGAAGGGGAATGAGGACTGCCATGATCATGATAAGGTACGCATGATTGGCAAGGCTTTCTTTCATTATGTACCAGGGGGTATTCCTGATGTTAAGGCCTAGGAAATTGTTGTAGGTATCGATCAGTCCCTTTTGAAGGATGTTGCCGTTTGCATCAAGAGTGCTGAGGATACGGCTGTTTTCAAACATTGCATTTGAAAGTCCGTAATGATCGCTGATAGCGGTCATATCTGCGGATGAGACTCTGTTGAGCACATCGATGATGCCGTTCTCAAGATTTCCTTCTTTTGCAAGATTCTTGGAATACATCTGAATTGCAGATGTGACACTTGAAAGACCATCGGGATTCTCGGTAATGAATGCACCGTTATCGGTAGCAACTATCTTTTCAGCAAGAACTCTGAAAGTATTGCCTATTCTGGTAACATATGCGGGAATCTGATAAATGACTCTGTACAGAGCAAAGAGGATAGGCATCTGGATCAGGAGATATGCGCAGCTTCCGGTAGGTGATGTGCCATACTTCGCATATACAGCCTGAGTCTCGGCATTCATCTTCATCATGGATTCCTGATCCTTCTTGCCATCATACTTCTTCTGGATGGCCTTGATCTCAGGATTCATTTTCATTGAAAGCTTTGAGAATTTCTGCTGTTTATAGGTCAGAGGGATCATGCATATATTTACTATTATGGTAAATAATATGATGGACAGACCTATGTTAGGGATACCTATCTGATTAAGAACAAAGAATATTCCCTCCATTATCTTTCCAAGTATCCATACTATGTACTTGAAAATGGGAGTGGAATTAGGGGTTAATAGAGTAAAATACATTAATTTCTCCCTGAATATCTCTTCCTCATCAATGGAACAGGGTCCACACCGCCATGTGAGAACGGATTACATCTTAAAATTCTCCAAACAGCAAGAATAAGCCCTATGAAGGCTCCGTTCTTTTCTATGGCTTCTTTGCCGTATACCGAACAAGTCGGAAAATATGGACACTTCGTCCTCTTCAGAGGAGAAAGATATTTTTGATATAAAGTGATCAGTAGGATAAAAAATCTCTTCATAAATATATATGATTCATTTGCCTTCTTTTTGAAGGATATGATGGGATGCTGCAAGATCCATCAGAGATTTTTTTGCGTCTAAATAATTCATAATCGCAGCATTCTTCTTTGCAACAAATACTATGTCCAAACCACTATTGAACATATTCTCGGACGTGCGAAAAGCTTCTTTGAGAAGTCTCTTAACACGGTGTCTCACAACACTGTTTCCGACTTTCTTGCTTACGCTTACGCCTACTCTGTTTATGGATTCACCGTTTTTTCTGACATACATGACTATAAATTCGTTTGCGAAGGAATGGTGTAAACGGTATACTTCCGAAAACTGGGCGTTCTTTCTTAATCTTTCCATGTTAAATGAGCAGAAAAACAAAGGTCACATCAAGTGTGACCTTTACTTTTAAGCTGATAATTTCTTTCTGCCCTTTGCTCTTCTGCTCTGAAGAACCTTACGTCCACCGGCTGAAGACATTCTTGCTCTGAAACCGTGAACCTTGGCATAAGACTTCTTCTTAGGCTGAAATGTCATCTTCATAAGGAAACACCTCCTTTTATCAATAAATCTCTTCGCATGCGATAAATCTCTACGAATTTACGCCTGGATACCACTGCCTGATATCCGTCAGAAACGACACAAAACAGATTTTAATTAATATGAGAAAGAGTGTCAAGCAAAAATAGCAGATATTATCTGATTTTCTTGATTTCTTTCCTATATAAAAAGATGTCATATCCACAAAAAATACCAAAAATTTTTCTTATCCACCGAGTTATCCACTTTAAATATCACTCAAAATCTTATCCCCATTTGGTGTAAAAAATGTGGATATATATGTCATTTAATTAACAAAATCATTGTATAAATACCTGAAACCGCCTAAAAATAAGGATTTTCACGTTTTTCATATTCGGGTTTTTTTTCCACATTTTTTTACATGAACATGCCATTTATGGTCATAAATGATCTCTGATGTGCATTATCAACCATTGTGGAAAACCCTCAAACGCATATTTGTGGGTAACCACGATTTGAATAAAATATTTTTACATTATAAAATATTACGGCAGCCGGATCATGCTCTTTTTTACTGTCCTTTTTTCCGGCTAATACTTATCAGGAGATCTTGAATAAATACCATGAATGCTGAAGATTTTAAGAATGAAGAATACTGGGTTGAGATCAAGAAAAAGATCCAGAGAGAATCAAATGTCTCCGACATCACATATCATCTCTGGTTTGAACACCTGGAATTTCATGAATTATCGGGAGATACCGTATATATAAAGACCGAAAAGGATGATGAGAGAGCTCTGGGCTATCTTAACAATAAGTTCAAGCTCTATTTTGAGACCGTTATCGGTGAAGAACTCGGCAGGATAATCTCTGTCGTATTTCTGCTGAGCAATGCGGAACATACACCGGCGCAGGCACAGATACCTGAAGAAAACAGGATAGATAACGATACCCTGAATCCCGATTATACATTTGAGTCTTTCGTCGTCGGCAAGAACAACATGATGGCTCATCAGGTTTCCGTTGCAGTTGCAGAGGATCCCGGCAAGACATGGAACCCTCTTTATATATATGGAGGTCCCGGACTCGGAAAGACCCATCTCATGCATTCCATAGGTCATTTCATCATTAATAAGGATCCTTCCAAGAAGGTCATATATGTAACCGGTTCAGATTTCACAAATGACGTTATCGAGTCCCTGAGAAGCGGTAATTCCGTTGCTTCAATGAGTAAACTTCGTGAAAAATACCGTTCCGTTGATGTCTTAATGATAGATGACATCCAGTTCATAATAGGAAAGGAATCAACCCAGGAGGAGTTTTTCCATACATTCAATACTCTTCACGATGCCGGAAAACAGATAATCATTGCATCGGACAGGAATTTCAAGGAATTCAAGACACTTGATGAGAGATATGTATCGAGATTTGCCTGGGGAATGGTAGTAGATATAACCCCTCCCGATTATGAGACAAGATCCGCAATCCTAAAAAATTACGCCGAGAAGATCAATCTTAAGATAAGCGAAGAAATAATCGATTATGTTGCTTCCAACATGAAATCAAATGTCAGGGAGCTCGAAGGATCATTAAAGAAAATCCAGGGATACATAAAACTCTTCAATATAAAAGAGCCCGACCTTGAAATCGCAAAAGAAGCTCTTAAGGATTATATCTATCCTTCCGAATCAAATAAGATCACATTCGACAGGATAGTGGATGTCGTATGTCAGGAATGCAATATAAGTAAAGAAGCTATCCTTTCCAATAAAAGAACGGCAGAGATCGTCTATCCCAGGCACATAATAATGTATCTGGCCTACGACATGCTCGGTATCACTTACAAGCAGATTGCTGAATATCTTAAGAGATCCGATCACACGACCGTTTTAAGTGCCTGCAATAAAATAGCAGAAGACATTAATTCCAATAAAAGTGGAAAAAATACCCGTGAAAAAGTGGAAAGCATCAAAAAGATCCTGACCGGGGCATTAAATGAATGATTTACATAAGATTTATATAGTGGAAAGAGGCCGGTAAATCATTTAATAACCTATACTATTTCACATACTTATTCATTCCATTTTTGCCTTGAAAATAGTATAATATATAAGGTTATGCACATAAGTCACACCCCCTATTACTATTAATACTAAAAAGTAATTATATATATCATCCGGGCACCCGAAAAGCAGCAAAAAAGGAGTTATGCACAAATGAAGATTTCCTGTTCAAAATCATCTCTTCTTACAGGCATTCAGACCGTCATAAGAGCACTTCCTTCTAAAAGCACCATGTCGATAATGGAATGCATTCTTATCAATACCAATGGCGGAAGAATAGCACTTACGGTTAACAACCTTGATCTTGGAATTGAAACAGTCATAGAAGGAACTATAGAAAATACAGGCGTTATTGCACTTGATGCAAAATTCCTTTCAGAGATAATCAGAAAGATGCCGGATTCTGCTTCCGATATCACCATTGAAAGTGATGATAAGTTCACAACTGTCATCAAATGTGAACAGGTTAAGCACACAATGAGCGGAAGAGCAGCAGATGAATTCCCTTATCTTCCCGATCTTGATAAAAATGAGAATATCGTCATGAGCCAGCTTTCTCTCAGAGAGCTTATCAGAAAGACGAGCTTTTCAATTGCAGACATAAGTGAGGATACTCCCGGTCAGCAGACCATGAGGGGTGAACTCATGGAGATCCATGACAATACAGTCAGAATGTGCAGTCTTGACGGCCACAGGATATCCATGGTCACCATGGAACTCAGGGAAAGCTATCCTGACAGAAAAGTCATCATTCCCGGAAAGAGCCTTAAGGAACTTGCAAGGATCATAAACGGCGGAGCTGAAGATGATGTAGAGATAATCTTCAATCCCAATCATGTAGGATTTGAATACGGCTCAACAAAAGTTGTATCAAGAATAATCGAAGGAAACTTCTTCGACGTAAATAAGATGCTTGTCGGAGATTATGAGACAAAGGTAAAGATCAATAAAAAGAGACTTAACGAATGTCTCGACAGATCTACCATTTATGTCAGAGAAGGAGATAAGAAGCCCATCGTTCTCGACATTAAGGATGACAGCATCAACATAAAGATCACTTCTGCCAGTGGAAACATGAATGAAAATGTTCCCGCTTCGAAATCAGGCAAGGATATGATCATTGGATTTAATCCCAGATTTGTCATCGATGCTCTTAACGTGATCGATGATGAAGAGATAGAGCTTGATTTTGTTAATTCTAAGGCACCCTGTTTCATCAAGAAGGATGACATGTCATATGTATATGTCGTTCTTCCCGTTACAATAAGCGGAACTGTTTGATTATGGAATTTTACATAAGAGACGAATTTATAAAACTCGGCCAGGTACTGAAAGCTTCGGGTCTGTGTGAATCAGGAGTAGAGGCAAAATACGACATAGTTAACGGAGAAGTTAAGGTTAACGGTAATGTTGAGCTTCAAAGAGGCAAAAAGATCGTGGCCGGAGATGTCATCGAATATAAGGGAAACAGTCTGGTCATAAAGAAAAAGGAAGCATGACGTGATAATAAGATCCATAGAACTTACGGATTACAGAAATTATGATCATCTGGAACTTTCTTTTGACAGAGGGACCAATATATTCTACGGGGATAATGCTCAGGGAAAGACCAATATCCTCGAAGCAATATATATTGCTGCCACAACAAAGTCACATAAAGGAAGCCGTGACTCGGAAATAATAAGATTCGGACAGGAAGAAGCTCATATAAGGACTGTTGTTGAAACAGACGGCATTCCCACAAGAGTTGACATGCACCTCAGAAGTTCCAAGACAAAAGGCATTGCAATTGACGGAACCAGGATAAAAAAAGCCGCCGAATTAATGGGACTTTGCAAGGTTGTATTCTTTTCTCCGGAAGATCTTAACATAGTCAAGAACGGACCTTCATACAGAAGAAGATTCATAGACATGGAGCTGTGTCAGCTTGATCAGTTCTATCTCTATAACCTGAATAATTATAACAAGATCCTTAACAGAAGAAATCAGGTCCTCAAGGACATGTATCATGACAGAGGACTGGAAGATTCATTAAGTGTGTGGGATGACCAGCTCATTTCATACGGGACCAAGATAATAGAGCGCAGGAAAAAATTCTCCGAAGAGCTTGAAGAACAGATAAAAGGAGTTCATTCAAAATTATCCGGAGGACGTGAGGACATAAGCATCGTATATGAGCCGAGCGTTAAGGAAGAAGACTTTGAGGAATGTCTTAAGGCTTCAAGAGCAAGGGACATGAAATCAAAAGCAACTGCGATAGGTCCTCACCGCGATGATTTTGCATTCATGAACGGTGACATAGACATCAGGAAATACGGATCACAGGGACAGCAGAGAACTGCAGCGCTTTCGCTTAAATTATCCGAGATAGACATGATGAAAAAACTGTCAGGTGATAATCCGGTCCTGCTCCTTGACGATGTACTTTCCGAACTTGACAGAAAAAGACAGGGATTTTTGCTGGACAGCATAGGTGACATACAGACATTCATCACTTGTACCGGAATAGATGATTTTGTAAATGACAGGTTTGTCATAAACAGGGTTTTCTATGTAGAAAGCGGAACAGTTAAACAGATGTCTGATACGGAAGAATAAACAGATATTTTCTATTTGAAAAGAGGAAATATGGAAGGCAGCTTGGAAAACACAAAAGTAACACAGGAATATGGCGGAGATCAGATTCAGATCCTTGAAGGACTTGAAGCTGTCAGAAGACGTCCCGGAATGTACATCGGAACGACTGCAAGCCGCGGACTTCATCATCTTGTATATGAGATAGTTGACAATTCGGTTGATGAAGCATTAGCCGGTTACTGTAACAGAATAGAAGTTACCATCAACGAGGATAATTCCGTTACCGTCAAGGATAACGGAAGAGGTATTCCCGTCGGCATCAATCATAAATCGGGACTTCCCGCTGCCGAAGTTGTATTTACCATTCTTCATGCCGGAGGAAAATTCGGCGGTGGAGGATATAAGGTTTCCGGCGGACTTCACGGCGTCGGTGCATCCGTTGTAAATGCACTTTCTGAGTGGCTTGTTGCGGACATCAGACAGGAAGGTCATATTTACAGACAGAAATTCTCCAGAGGCAAGGTTATAGAAAAGCTTCACGTTATCGGTGATTGCGAGAAAGATGATACCGGTACGACAGTTACTTTCCTTCCCGATAAGGAGATATTCACAGAGACCACCATTTACGATTTTAATATTCTGAAGCTCAGGCTTCGTGAAATGGCATTCCTTACCAAGGGACTCAGGATCATTCTTAAGGATGACAGATCGGCTGAAGCAGCTGCAGCTATCCTTACCGACTCACAGATAGAAGAAGCCAAAGAAGCAGCAGAGGGCAAGGAAGATCAGGAAGAGCAGATCAACGAGCTTCTTAACAGAGCAAAGAAAGATGCCGAAGAAAGAGGAGAGAATTCCGATTTTGACACAAGTGTCAGAAAAGAAGGATCTTCCGATAAGGATTTCCAGATAAAGAGCACTGCGGGAAAAGTCCTTGAATTTTACTATGAAGGCGGAATCAAGGAATATGTGCAGCATCTGAACAAGAGCAAGACTCCGATCTATGAAGACATTCTTTACTTTGAGGGAGAGAAGAACGGAGTCTATGTTGAGGTTGCATTCCAGCATAACGATTCATATAACGAGAGCGTTTTCGCATTCGTAAATAATATCAATACTCCCGAAGGAGGAACTCATCTTCAGGGATTCAGAAATGCGATCACCAAGACCTTCAACGATTATGCGCGTAACAAAAAGATGCTCAAGGATTCGGAGCCCAATCTTTCGGGTGAAGACATCAGAGAGGGTCTTACCGCAATCGTAAGTGTCAAGATATCGGACCCTCAGTTCGAAGGACAGACCAAGCAGAAGCTTGGAAATTCCGAGGCAAGAGGTGCGGTTGATAACATAGTCAGTGAAAAACTCACCATTTACCTCGAGCAGAATCCCGATGTAGGTAAAGCTATCTGTGATAAATCGATACTTGCACAGCGTGCGAGGGAAGCTGCAAGAAAGGCAAGAGATCTTACCAGAAGAAAGACCGCTCTTGAAGGAATGGCTCTTCCCGGAAAACTTGCAGACTGTTCCGATAAGGATCCTTCGCATTGCGAGATCTACATAGTTGAGGGAGACTCCGCAGGCGGAAGTGCCAAGGAAGCACGTAACAGAGCTACTCAGGCAATCCTTCCTTTGAGAGGAAAAATCCTTAACGTAGAAAAGGCAAGACTCGACAAGATATATGCAAATGCCGAGATCAAGGCCATGATCACCGCATTCGGAACGGGAATCCATGATGACTTTGATATTTCCAAGCTTCGTTATGACAAGATCATCATCATGACGGATGCCGATGTTGACGGTGCGCATATTGCAACACTCATGCTCACCTTTATTTACAGATTCATGCCCGAGCTCATCAAGACAGGACATGTATATCTGGCAAAGCCTCCTCTCTACAAGCTGGAGAAGAACAAGAAGGAATGGTATGCATACTCCGATGAGGAACTGAACAAGATCCTTGATGAAGTCGGAAGGGATCAGAATAACAAGATCCAGCGTTACAAGGGTCTCGGAGAAATGGATGCCGAGCAGTTGTGGGAAACCACGATGGATCCTCAGAGAAGGATACTTCTCAGAGTAGGATATGATGAAGAGATGACCAGTGAGATTGATCTTACATTCACCACTCTGATGGGTGACAAGGTTGAACCCAGAAGAGAGTTCATCGAAGAGAATGCAAGATTCGTGCAGAACCTGGATATCTGATGAATGTTTTCTTTTTTGCGAAAGCAGGGGATCTGAAATAAGATCTCAAAAGAGAAAATAAAAAAGAGGATTTTATGGAAGATACTATTTTTGACAAAGTACAGGAAGTAGATCTCAAAGAAAAAATGGAGACCTTCTACATCGATTATGCAATGAGCGTCATCGCCGCACGTGCATTACCTGATGTAAGAGACGGACTTAAGCCTGTTCAGAGAAGAGTTCTCTATTCAATGGTAGAGCTCAATAACGGACCGGACAAGCCTCACAGAAAGAGTGCTCGTATAGTCGGAGACACCATGGGTAAGTATCACCCCCACGGTGACAGTTCCATTTACGGTTCGCTGGTATTCATGGCTCAGCCATGGTCAATGAGATATCCTCTTGTAGACGGTCACGGTAACTTCGGTTCGATGGACGGTGACGGTGCCGCCGCAATGAGATATACAGAAGCAAGACTTTCCAAGATATCAATGGAACTTCTTGCCGACATCAACAAAAACACCGTGGACTTCATTCCCAACTTCGACGGAACCGAGAGTGAGCCCACAGTTCTTCCCAGCCGTTATCCCAATCTTCTCGTAAACGGAGCAACGGGAATTGCCGTAGGAATGGCTACCAACATCCCTCCTCACAACCTCAGGGAAGCTATTGAAGGTGTCGTGAAGATAATCGACGACCGCATCGAGGGAAAAGAGACCACGATAGAAGATGTCATGGAGATAATCCAGGGACCCGATTTTCCTACAGGTGGACTGATCCTCGGACATCGCGGAGTAGAAGAGGCATACAGGACCGGAAGAGGCAAGATCAGAGTCAGGGCCGTAACGGAGATCGAGCAGCTTCAAAACGGAAAGTCACAGATAATCGTCACCGAACTTCCTTATATGGTGAACAAGGCAAATCTTCAGATCAAGATTGCCGAGCTCGTCAAGCTCAAGAAGATCGATGGCATTACCGACATAAGAGATGAGAGTAACAGAGAAGGCGTCAGAGTAGTCATAGAGCTCAGAAAGGATGCAAACGCAAATGTCATCCTCAACCAGCTCTACAAGCATACCCAGCTTCAGGACACATTCGGTGTCATCATGCTGGCTCTTGTTAATAACGAGCCCAAGGTTCTTAATCTTCTCGAAGTGCTTCAGCAGTATCTGATGCATCAGGAAGATGTTGTTACCAGGCGTACCAAATATGATCTCGGAAAGGCTGAAGAAAGAGATCATATTTTACAGGGACTTCTCAAGGCACTTGATTTCATCGATGAAGTCATCAGCATAATCAGAGGAAGTGCAACACCTGCCGAAGCCAAAGAAAAGCTCATGAACAGATTCGGTCTCGATGACATTCAGGCTCAGGCTATTGTCGACATGAGACTCAGAGCTCTCACCGGACTCGAGCGCGACAGGCTTCTTGCAGAGCACAATGATCTTGTAGCCAAGATAGAAGAACTCAGGGCAATACTTGCCGATGAGAAACTTCTACTCGGTGTCATCAGAAAAGAGATAACCGAGACCGCAGATAAATACGGTGATGAGAGACATACTCATTTCAGCAATGACATGTATGACATTCCCGATGAGGAGATGATCCCTCACGAGAATACAGTCATCGCCATGACCAGACTCGGATATATCAAGAGAATGAGCGTTGATAACTTCAAGGCTCAGAACCGTGGCGGAAAGGGCATTAAGGGAATGGCCACCATAGAGGATGATTATGTTGAGGATCTCCTCATGACCACTACCCATCATTCACTCAACTTCTTCACGACAGCCGGAAGAGTATACAGGATGAAGGCATATGAGATTCCCGAGTGCTCAAGGACATCCCGCGGAGTAGCGATAGTCAATCTCCTTCAGCTTGAGCCGGGTGAGAAGGTCAGTGCGATCATTCCCATATGGGGATTTGAAGAAGGCAAGAATCTCTTCATCGCGACCAAGAACGGTACCGTCAAGAAGATGAGAATGGACGAGCTCATGAATGTCAGAAAGAGCGGACTCAGAGCCATTACGCTTGTGGACGGCAACGAACTCATTGATGTCAAGATAACCGATGCCGATTCGGAGATCCTTCTTGCAACCAGACAGGGTATGTGCATAAGGTTCAAAGAAGAGGAAGTACGTACTACCGGAAGAGGCAGCATCGGTGTCATCGGAATGAATCTCAGCGGCGGTGATGAAGTAGTTGCAATGCAGCTTGCATCACAGGGCAAGTACATGACATTCATTTCCGAAAAAGGAATGGGCAAGCGTACCGACATAGAAGAGTTCAACGGACAGCACAGAGCAGGCAAGGGTGTCAAGTGTTACAAGATCACGGAGAAGACCGGCGACCTGCTTGCAGCAAAGGCTGTTAACGGAGATGAGGAACTCATCATGATCACCGACGGCGGACAGATGATAAGAATCCGCATAGATGACATAAGCATTCTCAGCAGGATCACTTCGGGTGTTAAGCTCATGAACCTGCCCGACGGTGAGAAGATCGCAAATGTAGCGAAGGTACGTGACAGACTTTCCAACGGCGAGAAGGAATTTGCTTCACTTGAAGAAGGTGAAGAAGAGATGGATAAGGAAAGCGAAAGCATGGCCAGCTCCTTTGATAGTGATGATGACGATGAAGAAGTAACTCTCCCTACCGAAGACAGTGAGGAGGATGAATAAATCATCATGGACTATTCAATATTGAGAGATCTTGCGATCATTATTATCTTTGCAAAGTTTTTTGGCCTTCTGGCCAGAAAGGTAAAGGCACC
>JAIKZQ010000041.1 GCA_024682075.1 Lachnospiraceae bacterium | reverse complement strand
CCGCCACGTTATCGTGCCCGGTCTTACGGATGATGACAAGTATCTCTATGACCTTGGATATTTCATCGGACAGTTCCACAATTTAAGGGCTCTGGACGCCCTTCCCTACCACGATATGGGCAAGAAGAAGTATGAGGAGCTTGGAATTGATTACAGGCTGAAGGATACCAAGCCTCTCGACCCGAAGGTCCTGCTTGAAAAGAAAAAAGTGATCCTCGACGGAGTAAGGAAAAGACGCGAGGAGCTGAAGGCTCAGGGCGAGAGCTTTGAGCATAAGGAATAAAAACAGTTGTAATAGTCTGACGATTATTATAAAATTACTTGGTAAGGTTGTTTGTCCGTCCTGTTTTCCTTTCGGAGACGGATGGCGGAACGATAAGTAAGGGAGGTAATTTATCATGGCATATCAGATTGGCGAAGGATGCATCTGCTGCGGATCTTGCGAGGCTCAGTGCCCTGTAGGCGCTATTTCCATGGGCGACGGCAAGTTCGAGATCGATAAGGAAAAGTGCATTGACTGCGGAGCATGCGCAGGACAGTGCCCTGTTTCAGCTATCGAGCAGGCATAACTCAAGCAACATAAGAAAGTGCAGGCTATGCGGCCTGCACTTTTTTTGTGAGTGTATTTTGCAAGTGTGTTTTTGCGATTGTTTATAAGGGTGAACGGAGGAACCGTCCCCTCGTTCCTCAGGGGTGAACGGAGGAACCGTCCCCTCGTTCACTCTTCATCTTCTGCGTTAAGTTTTTCTTTTTCATCCTTGGTCATGTTGGCGAACTTGGTGTACTGGGGAAGCCATACCAGATGAATGTCGCCGACCGGGCCGTTACGCTGCTTGGCTATGATGATGTCGGATACGTTCTTGCGCTTGGTGTCCTTGTTGTAGTAATCCTCGCGGTAAATGAACATTACGACGTCGGCATCCTGCTCGATGGCACCGGATTCACGCAGATCGGAAAGCATGGGCTTGGGAGGCTTTCTGCTTTCGACCGTACGGGAAAGCTGGGAGAGTGCAACAACGGGGATGTTCAGTTCTCTTGCCAATCCTTTCAGGTCTCTTGAGATCTGGGATACTTCCTGCTGTCTGCTTTCGGCTCTTCCGGACCCCTGCATCAGCTGCAGATAGTCTATGAAGATGATGTCGAGCTTGTTCTGTGCCTTGAGCCTTCTGCACTTTGCCCTCACCTCTGATACCGAGATGCCGGGAGTGTCGTCTATGAACAGCTTCGACTTGCCGAAAAGAGTTCCGCTCTCGGTTATCTTGAGGAAGTCGTCGCCGCTTATCTTGCCGCTTCTTAAGTTGGATGCCTCAACTCTGGCATTCATTGCCATTAGTCTGTTTGCGAGCTGGGTGGCACCCATCTCCAGTGAGAATATGCCGACGCCTGCCTTGCCTTTGAGAGCCATGTGTTCTGCAATATTAAGGGCCAGGGCGGTCTTTCCCATTGAAGGTCTTGCTGCGATAAGTATGAAGTCGGATTTCTGGAATCCCGATGTCATGTAGTCGAGATCGTTGAAACCGGTAGAGACTCCTGTAACATGTCCCTGCATCCTGTATGCATTTGAGACATTGGTAAGTGCCTCATAGAAGATGTCGCCGGTAGGTCTGATGTCACGGACGATCTTGGACTGGGTTGCCTCGAAGATCTTCTTTTCAGCCGTGTCGAAAAGTTCCTGGACATCGGAATCGTCCTTGTATCCCTGCTCTGCAATGGACTCCGCAGCCTTGATGAGGCTTCTGGATTCTGCCTTCCTGTGGACTATGTCGGCATAGTAGGTGACATTTGCGCTCGTGGAGGAAGAAGAATCCTTCATTATCTCCATGATGAAAGAAAGGCTTGCCACTTCCGAAGAAAGCTCTTTTTCGCTGAGCTTGTCCTTGAGAGTGACGGGATCGACCTTCTTTCCGGAGTTCTCCATGTCTATTATGGTATCGAAAATGATGCCGTAGACCTTGTTGAAGAATTCGTCACCGCCCTTGATGACCTCCTGGACTTCCTGTATCGCCTTGGAGGACATAAGCATGCTGGTGAGGACGGCTCTTTCCGCATCGTCGTCATGGGGCATGACTTTTCTGATGATGTTTTCGTTGAAACCGTCCATATTATGCCTCTGAAACCTTGACGCTGAGACTTGCTGTTACCTGGGGGTGGATCTTGACCTGGACATTATATGTGCCCGGAGCCTTGATGGCATCGTCGAGGACGATCTTTTTCTTGTCAATAGCGATCCCGTGCTGGGATTTGCATTCCTCGGCAATCTCCTTGGAAGAGATGGAGCCAAAAGCACGTCCGCCCGCGCCGGTCTTTATGGCGGCCTGAACCGTGATGGCTGAAAGCTTCTCGGCAAGTTCCTGAGCCTCCTTCAGTTTTTCGTCGGCCACCTTCTTCTCATTGGCTTTCTGGAGCTTGAGATCATTGATGTTTGCGGCAGTTGCCTCTACACCGATCCCCTGGGGGATGATGTAATTCCTCGCATATCCGTCGCTTGCATTTATGATGTCACCCTTCTTGCCAAGCTTTTTCTCGTCTTTTAACAAAATGATCTTCATTAGATTTCACCACTTTCCATCATAGAATCGATAGTATTTTTGAGCTCTCCGATAGCTTCCTCGATCTGAGTGCCTTCAAGCTGGCATGCGGCTACCGAAAGGTGTCCGCCTCCGCCCATTCTCTCCATTATCAGCTGGACATTGACTTCATCGATCGATCTTGCACTGATATTGATCTTGCCGGAGTATTCGGTCAGTACGAAGCTTGCCTTTATGCCACGGATGTTGAGAAGCTCGTTGGCTGCCTGCGCACCGATAACGGTGGGGCTGGGACAATCGTCCGCGGTACATACCGAGATCGCATAACTGCCCCTGTAGATCTCGGCCTGGGAAACGGCATCGGCCTTGGCTCTGTATTCGTTCGCACCTGCACGGAACATCTTTCTGACTCTGGTGACGTCCGCTCCGCATCTTCTGAGGAAGGCGGCAGCTTCAAAGGTTCTGACTCCGGCCTTGCTCTGGAAGGAGTTGGAGTCAACCATGATCCCCGAGTACATGCAGTCGGCTTCCTCGGGTCTTATCTTGACATTGTCAGCCGCATACTGAAGTATCTCCGAGATCATCTCACATGCACTGGATGCATAAGGCTCAATGTAGGAGAGTGTGGCATTCTCGATGGTCTCACTTCCGGATCTGTGATGATCGAGAACCACTATGGTCTTGCAGTACTTGATCAGGTCGGGACATTCGGTGATCGACGGCTTGCCGACATCCACGACTACGAGTACCGATGCGGGTGAAGCCAGGTCGATAGCCTGCTGGGAGCTTATGAGGACTTCCTCATATTCTTCTCCGCCGCTGATGAATGAGTCAATGAGGGGCTGTATGTCGCCCGTCGGATTGTCCATGACGATATATGCGCTCTTGCCGAGCACCTTGGAGATACAGTAGATTCCGACAGCCGCTCCGAATGAATCCGCATCCGGATTTCTGTGTCCCATGATGAGGACATTGTCCTTTGCGGAGATGATCTCGCGGAGTGCCTGCGCCTTGACTCTTGCCTTGACCCTGGTGCTCTTTTCGACGGTCTGTGATTTTCCGCCGTAGTAGGTGACCTGATCCTTGGTCTTGATGACTGCCTGGTCGCCGCCTCTTCCGAGAGCCAGATCTATAGCGTTACGCGCATATTCGTAGTTCTGGGCATAAGTTAGACCGTCGACTCCGAGTCCTATGCTCGTGGTCACCGCCATGCTGTTCTCGCCGATCTTCACGGTCTTGATGTCGCTGAGGAGCTCAAAATGCTTGTCCTGCATCTCCGCAATGGCCTTTTTCCTCAGGATGACCAGATATTTATCTTTTTCCATCTTGCGGCAGATGCCGTCGAGAGAGGATATGTACTTATTGACCTTCCTGTCTATGAGCGCTGCAAGGAGACTCTGCTTGACTTCCTCGACACTTTCCATTGCCTCGTCGTAATTGTCCAGATAGATCATTCCGACACAAAGGGACTGGTCGTCGAGTTCCTGGAGAGCGATGTTCAATGCTGTCTTGTCGAACATGAACATTGCGATAAGGTATCCGTTATAACTTTCGGCCTCGATCAGGTCGCTGTTTTCGGCCATTTCCCTGAGGGGGATCCTCTTAAGCTTTATGGCGTAGTCCCTTCCCTCGTGCTCGATGTCGAATTCCGACTCGACCGAATCCTCTTCCCTGGGGAGCTTGTCTCCCGTTACAACGGGGAAGATCGATGTGATGGATTTATTGTATTTGGAAGCTTCACCGGTGATCTGGTCAAATGCGAGATTGGTCCACATTACCTTACCGTCTTCGTCCATCAGGGCATAGGGGATGTCAAGGTCCTTCAGGAGTTTCTTCTGTATCTGGCCGTATTCAGTCGCAAAACTGACAAGCTCGTTCATGATCAGCGGCTTGTTGTTGTAATAAAGTACGAGCGAGACGATCCAGTAGAAAACAGTGAAAGCACACAACAGAGAACCTGCCTGAATGGAGACAGGGAATAATGCAATGTTTACCGCAAGGAGCAGGATGCCCAGGTACAGGCTGAACCGCATGTACGATCTTAAGTGCCCCTTTACTTTCAGGCGGGTTTTCATCATGGCCTTTTCCTCTCTTTTACAGTGAAAAAGATCAAAATACGGGCCCTCGGATAAAGGGCACCATTTGAAGCCATTATAACATAAATCTTCACATAAAAAAATTGCGGGCCGAAATTGATTCCGGTCCGCAAAACGGTGACATTAATATCAGGATCTCAGCTTGCCGATGGCACCTGTGGCTATCAGAATGTCATAATTATTATCAAGGAATGCAGCTCCCGACTTGGGCACGATCCTGGTCTTGCCGAATTCGGTGGCGTTTTCGGCAAATTTCATTGCTTCCTCGAAGCCTTCGCCCTCGGCGGGGATGACGAGAAGGTATTTTTCATCATGCCTGTTCTTGTACACGGACGAATCGCCGTTGAAGGCTCTGCATCTTGAAGCGAACTCTATCAGTTCGGACAGCTTGTTAAAAGATACGGTGACAAGGCATCCTCCCTCGCGGATCTTCTCCTTCTCTTCCTCGAGGATATCGAAGAAAGCTTTGCCGAATTCCGGTACTGACTTTATGACAACAGGCTTTCTGCGTGGAATGCGGCGCGGCGTTTCGTATTCATCTTCATCGCCTTCGTCGTCGTCCGCAAAGTCGTCGCCCCTGTCTGAGGAGGCTGTCGGTGTGATGCCTCCGTTTTCGGGCTTGGAGCTGAACCTTGAAAACCTCGTGTCGAGTTCCTCGGCGTCCTCGGCCTTGCTGATGAACACGGACAGGGAACCTTCACCCATGGGGACGGCTTCGATCATCACCGGGTGATTTTCAAGGGCCGTGAAATCAATTCCGAATTTTTCCCTGGTCTCTTCGATGATGTCCTTGAAAAGAGCGTTCATTGCTTCGCTGCCGTAGGTCAGGTCGTCAACGTCTATCCAGCGTGACTTAAGGTATTCTTTTGTAAGGGTGCATTTTATGCGAAGATTGCCAATGACTTCGATCAGCATGTTTTTACCCTCCATCAGGATTTTCATATAATAGCTGTTTTGCCTATGCGCGTCAATAAACTTTTCGTTTACTTTCTCTTTCGGGAAAAACAGAGTGCACAAAACCCGTGCGGCGCATAAAACGGACATTTTTCCTTTTTTTATGCCCTTTTTGACATGCGTGTCGCAAAAAATTAGTGAAATATGACCATTGAACATGATGTGAGGCCTGTCTGATAATGCACTTGCATCTCCGATAATCCGCAGCGGAAAGGAGATGAGCAGCTTTAGGGCCTTAGGCCTTTTTATTGATTATTCCGCAGTTTTCTGACCTGCGGAGAGAAAGAACCGCATGCGCATACCACATTGCATGCCAGGCTTATCTTTCGCCGGAGATATCCTCCGCTATGCTGTTTCAGCAATTTAATCCGTTACAAAAAATATATAATTCTCCCCGCGTAGGGGGGCTGCAGACTTCATGGAACTGATTTGACGATCGCCTGTGAGGCCTGTATTGAAATGTATTGAAATCTGAAATATTTATAGCTGCATTCGAAGATGCCCGGACTTTAAGGCAACTCACGGGACAGACCATGAACAAGCGTACAGTTTGCTGTTATCTCCTTTTGGCTTTTATGTCTGTCATGCCTGAGCGGTCCGGAGATGGAACTCTATGACCATGCGAACAGGTGGGTCAAAGTGATGATCTGAAATATGTCTTAAGGGCCTTTTGCTCCCTCTTTTTTACGAGGTCAGCAAAGGGCCTTTTAAGGGTGAAAAACTGATGACGTATGCGGTTTGGTGTGCTAAAATAACTTTGTATGGTTATGCGATCATACGAATCTTTTTTGGCTGGACTTTAGAAATGAGAAAGAAAAAAAACAGATTTTTAGTTGTGCTTATACCAATGATACTGATCGTGATCGTCGCTGCGATCTCATTGGGCATCCCTCTTTACAAGAAGTATTCATATGGTACCGAAAGAGCCGATCTTGCCGCACATTACGGTGTTTCCGGCGAGATGGCGGCTATCATTCTTCAAAATGACCAGATCCCCGACCAGGCTCTTGTCAGAAACGGCAGATGCTATTTTGACATGGGTACCGTCAGGACTTATCTTACCGAAGGTTTCTTCTACGATGCCTCATATAACGGCGGCTGCCTTATGTACACGACCGCCAAGGAGACATATGAAGTGTGCGACGGAGCATCTTCTTACGGAGTGTCCGGCGTCATGACGGATCTCGGTTTTCCCCTCACTTTAAGGGAAAATGACAAATTGTACATATCCGCGGATTATCTTAAGATGTTCGCGACTTTTACCGTGGACATTTATGACTGCCACGTTCAGCTCACGACCCAGTGGGGCAACAACCATGAGATGAGGACCGTTACCAGGAATACCCAGATCCGTGAAAAAGGCGGTATCAAGAGCCCTATTCTCAGGGATGTGGAGAGAGGTGAGACCGTTGAACTCATCGAAGCCATGGAGGAGTGGAGCAAGGTCAAGACCTCCGACGGCATAATCGGTTACATCGAGAATAAGAGGATGACGAGTGCCGAGAGCTATATCGACATAAGACCGATGGATCCGGCGCTTCCGGAATATACCTCGGTAAGGCTCGACACCAGGGTGTGCCTCGGATTCCACCCGATCTACGGAGTTGCCGGAAATGACACCATAGGCGAAGCGATAAATGAAGCCATCGGAATGAATGTCATTGCCCCCACATGGATATCCCTTACGGACAATGAAGGAAACTTCAGGAACTTCTCAAGTGCCGACTACGTGAACAGGGCACATAATAACGGCCTGAAAGTATGGGTCGTTGTCGATAATTTCAATTATGCCAACGAAAACGGCATCGACATAGATGAGACACAGCTCCTTTCGGATACCGACAGGAGAAGGAAGCTGGCCTCGGACCTTGTGTCGGCTGTTTTGGCGGTGGGAGCCGACGGCCTGAATTTTGACTTCGAGGGAATGCCGGAATCCAGCAGTGCTTATCTGATCCAGTTCCTGAGGGAGACATCCGTGCTCTGCAGACAGAACGGCATCTGCCTGTCGACCGACAATTATGTTCCCTACGAATTCAATTCCTTCTACAGACTTGACCTGCAGGGACAGTTTGTGGACTACGTCCTGATAATGGGCTATGACGAGCATTATCCTTCGGGCGGAGTTGCGGGAAGCGTCGCAAGCATAGGATATGTGCAGAACGGCCTTAACATGACTCTTGAAAAGGTTCCTTCCCAGAAGATCATAAATGCCATACCGTTCTATACCGTGCTGTGGACCACGAGTGACGGAAAAACATCGGGCCAGTACATAACACTGGTCAATCAGGCTGATTTCCTCCAGAGAGTCGGACAGACTCCCGTGTGGGATGACGTGACCGGCCAGAATTATGCGGAATGGAGAGAAGGAACGACTCTTTACCAGATATGGCTTGAGGATTCCCAGTCCATAACCGCCAAACTTAATGTAATGAACACAATGGACCTCGGCGGAGTCGGAGCGTGGAGGATCGGATACGGAAATGCCGATGCATGGAACCTCCTGAGACTCTATACCTACGGTCAGTGATCTCGGGATTTTGGATACTAAAGTTTACAAAATAGAACATGCGAAGGACGGTTTTGCTCCGGCAGACCTGGAGAAAATAAAGGAGTGCGGAGAGATCATCAAAAGAGGCGGCCTTGTGGCGTTTCCCACGGAGACAGTCTATGGACTCGGGGGCGATGCGCTGAACGGATCTTCTTCCGGGAAGATCTACGCCGCAAAAGGAAGACCGTCTGATAATCCGCTGATCGTGCACATATGTGACATCGCATCGCTTGAAAAGATCACGGAAGATATTCCGGAATATGCATATGTCCTCGCAGAAAAATTCTGGCCCGGACCACTTACCATGATACTTAAGGCTTCGGACGCAGTTCCGCGCAAGACGACGGGCGGGCTCGATACCGTGGCGGTCAGGATGCCGGATGATGACATCGCACTCGCCTTCATAAAAGCCTCGGGAGGATATATAGCGGCACCCAGTGCCAATCTTTCGGGAAAACCCAGTCCCACATCTGCAGGGTATGTCCTGGAGGACATGGACGGCCGGATAGATGCCGTGATAGACGGCGGCGAGAATGTGATCGGCCTTGAATCGACGATCATCGATCTTGCGGGTGATAAGATACAGGTCTTAAGGCCGGGCTTTATCACAAATGAGATGCTTTCGGATGCTCTGGGGATAAGCGTGGAGACGGATCCCGCGCTGCTCGATCCGTCATGCAGCGAAAGACCCAAGGCACCGGGCATGCGTTACAGGCATTATGCTCCCAAAGGCGATGTGATCCCGGTGAAGGGAGATCCGGACAAGGTATTCGGACACATTTCTGAAGGACTTGCCGAGGCAGGCCGAAAGGGACTTAAGACCGGAGTCATATGCTGCGCGGAAAATGCCGCAAAGTATGATGCCGACGTTGTCAGGCACGCAGGTTCTCTTGATGACGCGGAGGCTGCGGCCCATATTTTCTACACTGCACTCAGAGACATGGATGATGAAGAAGTAAATGTCATCTTTGTTGAAAATTTTACGGAAGAAGGATTCGGAGAAGCACTCTGGAACAGACTGCTGAAATCTGCGGGATCTAAATGGGAGGAAGCGTAAATGAAGATTTCTATCGGTTGTGATCATGGCGGATATGCACTGAAGGAAAGGCTCAAGAAGTATCTTGCCGACAAGGGACACGAAGTTCAGGATGTGGGAACATATTCCGAGGACAGCTGCGATTATCCCAAGTTCGCAAGGGCAGCTGCAGAGCTCGTTGCAAGCGGAGAGTGCGAAAAGGGCATAGTGGTATGCACCACGGGAATAGGCGTCAGCATTACTGCCAACAAGGTAAAAGGCATAAGATGCGCACTTTGCTCGGATCCGTTGAGTGCCAAGATGACCAGGCTTCATAATGACGCCAATATGCTCTCACTCGGCGCCGGCATTGTGGGGCCTCTTCTTGCCGAGGAGATAACCGATGTGTTCATAAACACCGAGTTTTCCGGAGCACAGCGTCACGCAAGAAGGATCAGACAGATAGAACCCGATAACACCTGACTTTAGGTCACAGGCTATCGGCTCAGAATAAATAACAAATATTTCATTCCAAGGAGAAGCGGCATGGGAAAAGTAGTGGTAATGGATCATCCTTTGATCAGACACAAGATCGGTTTTATCAGAAGGAAGGAGACGGGAACCAAGGAATTCCGCGAGACTATCAGTGAGATTGCAATGCTCATCTGCTATGAGGCAACAAGAGATCTCAGACTCGAGGACGTGGAGATAGAGACCCCCATCTGCAAGACTACGGTCAAGCAGCTTGCCGGCAAGAAACTTGCGGTCATCCCCATCCTGCGTGCGGGACTCGGAATGGTCGACGGAATGCTCAGCATGATACCCACGGCGAAGGTGGGACACATCGGACTTTACAGGGATCCCGATACATCCAAGCCCGTTGAGTATTATTGCAAGATCCCCGCAGACTGTGCGGAGAGGGAGATATTCGTGGTGGATCCCATGCTTGCTACCGGCGGATCGGCTGTTGAGGCGATCTCAATGCTCAAGATGAGAGGCTGCAAGAATATTCATTTCCTTTGCATAATCGCAGCTCCCAAGGGAATAGAGGTTCTCAAGGAAGCACATCCCGACGTGGACATCTTCATCGGTTCGGTGGATGAGAAGCTCAATGACCACAATTACATCGTGCCCGGACTCGGAGATGCCGGAGACAGGATATTCGGTACCAAGTAAATGGAAGATAAGAAGAGAGAAGACTATATAAGCTGGGATGAGTATTTCATGGGCGTTGCCCATCTCTCGGGCTTTCGGAGCAAGGATCCCAACACTCAGGTGGGATGCTGCATCGTGAGCAGGGATCACAAGATACTGTCCATGGGATACAACGGGCTTCCGAAGGGATGCAGCGATGACGAGTTCCCCTGGAGCAGGGAAGGCAATCCCGGCACCAACAAATATGCATTCGTGACCCACAGCGAGCTGAACGCTATCCTTAATTACAGGGGCGGTTCACTCGAGGACACGATATTGTATGTATCTCTTTTCCCGTGCAATGAATGCGCAAAGGCCATAATACAGGCGGGGATCAAAGAGGTTGTCTATCACAGCGACAAATATGCGGGAACGGATTCGAATGTCGCAGCCAAGAGGATGTTTGACGCAGCAGGCGTGAAATACACACAGTACAGGGAAACCGGCAGGAATATCAGCATTTCACTGTGACGGGGCCCTGCGATAGTATCGGATGAAGAAAAACAGACGAGCCAAGAGCATATTGAGCGCCATGTACCGGAGGGACGGCTTCCACATCGTCCTGACCGGCCTGATAACTCTTGCGCTTTTGGTGACTCTTATCCAGATACCGCATTTTGAGGCTCAGGCAACGACCCAGCAGCAGATAGACCAGGCCGAGCAAGAAAAAGAAGAACTTGAAGCCCAGCAGCAGGCCAATCAGAACGAGCTGGACAATTTAAGGACCGAGCAGGGCGAACTTCAGACCAGAGTCGGTGAACTGAACGGACAGCTTGAGGAGATAGGTGACAATCTGGCCGATCTGGAAAACCGCATGATCGAAAAGCAGGCCGAGATCGAAGCTACAAGGATCGCACTCGAGGAAGCGATAGCGACCGAGGAATGGCAATATGAATGCATGGTCATAAGGGTAAGGGACATGTATGAAAGAGGCGACCAGGATTTTCTGACCGCGATCATGAGTGCAAGATCCCTTTCGGATGTCCTCACGGCAGCGGACTTTTTCGAGAAGATCGAAAGCTATGACCAGAGAAAACTGCAGGAATTCAAGGAAAACAGGGCGTTCATAGAAGAACAGAAAGCCCGTCTTGAAATGGAAGAAGCCGAGCTTGAGGCTCTTCAGGAACAGACCATAGCCGAACAGGGCAGGGTCAGCGGCATCATCTCGGAAACAAGGACCGCCATCAGTGAATATTCCGATCAGATCGAGGATGCCGAGGCGGCCGCAGCTGCATATGAAGCAGCCATCAAGGCCAAGGAAGCCGATCTTGTATATCTCAGACAAAGGCTTGCAGAGGAGCAGGCAATGTCGAGAGCAGCGGCACAGGGCGTGTGGAGAGACATTTCCGAGATCACCTTCGAAGAAAATGACAGATATCTGCTTGCCAACCTGATCTACTGTGAGGCCGGCGGAGAACCGTATGACGGACAGGTTGCGGTCGGTGCCGTAGTCATCAACAGGCTCTTAAGTGCCAAATATCCGGACACACTGACCGGAGTCATATATCAGAGAAGCCAGTTTTCACCCGCCGGAAGCGGAAGACTTGCCATTGCTCTTGCACAGAACAGGGCGACATCAAGCTGCTACCGTGCTGCGGATGAGGCTATGTCCGGAGTCACTAATGTCGGAACATGCGTATATTTCAGGACTCCCATTGAAGGTCTTACGGGCATACAGATAGGGAACCACATATTCTATTAGCAGATAACGCGAGGGGTATGCAAGCTGCCGGCTAAGGCAAAGAGGTACACAAGATGCGGCTTGACAGAAAAAGAGAATCAAGGATGTCATCCTCGCCCATCATGGTCTCGGCCCTTATCAGGAAGGATGGGACGATCACTAGCGCGGGTGAATGGCATTATACATTTGCAGGCAAGAATTCCGGTCTTCCGTTTTATGATTTTCTGCCCAGAGAAGACGGCAATATCCTTGCGGCGGTCATAGGAAAGGAACTGTCTGCTCCCGGATATGCATCGCTTCCTTCAGGAGAAATTCTCCTCGAGCTCATAACGGAACTCGATAACCGTAACGGCAGCCGGTATTCCGGCATATATCTGAGTCTTGCGGCAACATCCGAGACCGAAAACGGAGAGCCGCTTGCCAGGATCTGTTATTCCGACATGGCGGACTTTTCGAATGCTATGGACTCGGACCGCATGAGGATCGCGAAATACCGTTTTTTCATGTCAATGCGAAGCGACATGTATTTCGAGTATGATTGCCGTACCAACAATCTTGAACTTTACAAGTACTTTAACGGAAACTGCTTCGTTCTCGTGGATTCGGATCTTGATGAATACATTGAGAATGTGCAGGAAAAATATCTGGGCGACAATCCCGCATACCGCAAGGAACTTGAAACCCTTGTTTCCCATCTGAGAAACAGGGACAAGAACTTCACGATGACAGTCCAGTATTCGAGGTCTGACGGAGAAAAGAGGACCTCGAGGTTTTTGGGCGGAGTTCCGTCGAGAAATGAAGACATGGTTGCCGGAGTTTACATTTCCAACAACCGTGCGAGCGATGAGCCGTATTACATGACCCCCGCCGCAAGAGATGCGGGAACCGGTCTTCTTAATAAGAGGGCGGTCACGGAATATGTGAGTGACATGCTTCCCACACTGCGTGATAAGACGGCATGGCTGATCATGACCGACATTGACGATTTCAAGAATGTCAACGATAATTTCGGTCATGCATTCGGAGATGAGGTCATATCATATGTGGCGGACTCTTTGATGGAAGTTGTCGATAACAGAGGCTTTGTCGGAAGGTTCGGCGGCGATGAGTTTCTGGCATTTGTCTACGGCGTTCCCACAAGGGATGAGCTCAAGAACATGCTCAAGGTCCTGAACAAGGAACTGGCCCTGAAATTCGACGATAAATTCAAACTGACGATCTCTCAGGGAATAAGCGCATATCCCGCAGACGGAACCGCGATAGATACTCTTTTTGCGAAAGCCGACAAAGCTCTTTATATCGCAAAGGAAAAAGGAAAGAACAGACACATCATATATGACGAAAAACTGCACGGCGGCATTGAAGGCGATTACATGGAAAGCCAGGCAGTGTCATATGCGATATCAAGGGATAAAAAGCGAGAATTCATTTCGTCGCTCGTCCTGGGGCTGTCCAGGAAAGGCATCGAATACCTGACAAGGAACAGATCGGTGCAGCGTGACATCAGGACTGTCTTCGATCTCGACGGAATATCGATCGTAAGTGATTTCGGAGCCAATCTCATGATGAGCAACGGCAAATACGTGATCTATCATGACGGCGAGCCCGGCGACGGAGTGTGTGATTTTACCGGCTTTACCCATATGGGAGGCGAGGACCATACTTATATCCTGAACAATGTTGAATCCATCAGGGAAGTTAATCCTCATATGTATGAAAGGCTCAAGACACTTGAGATCGGTGCATGCGTTGTATGTGCCTCCTACATGGACGATCAGCTCTACTCACTCATGACATTCGATGTATTCAACAAGACCCGGAAGTGGTCTCCTGCAGATACTGACATGATAAGCATCATAGGTAATCTGGCCACTACACTGGTCATGGAAAAAGAATCGGGCAGATAAAGAAAGGAACAGGTATGAAGATTATACACATGGCGGATGCTCATCTTGATTCCAGGATGGAATCGAGACTGGACAAGTCCAAGGCTGCTACCAGAAGGGAAGAACTCATTGATACCTTTTGCGGCATCGCGGATTATGCGGATGAAAACGGAGTAAGTGCCGTTATCATCGCCGGCGATCTGTTTGACACCAAGAATGCAAGAGTCGGTGCGGTCAATCGCGTAAAGGCTGCTTTCGAGAGCCATCCCGGGGTGACTTTCTATTATCTCAAAGGAAACCATGACGAGGCGGATTATTTTGAGGGAGAGGATGCTCCTTCCAATCTTAAGCTGTTTGAGAAAGAAGGCATTGAAAAAGATACCGTCAAGACCGGATCGGGCAAGGATGTTGTCATAACCGGCATCGTGCCCGGAGAGGACGGATTCGACAAGGCATATACCGAGCTTCTCCTCGAATATGATGCGGTCAATATCGTGGTGATGCACGGATGTGCGGACAAATATCAGGCCAAGGATAAGGCTGAGAGCATTGATCTTGGCAGGCTTAAGAACAAGAATATCGATTATCTTGCGCTCGGACATTATCATTCATTCGCAGAGGAAGAACTTCCCTCCAGAGGCAAGTACTGCTACAGCGGATGCATAGAAGGAAGAGGCTTCGACGAATGCGGCGAGAAGGGATTCGTCCTTCTTGACATCGATGAGGAAACGGGCAAGATCGATTCCAACTTTATTCCTTTCTCGAAGAGGAATGTGTATGTGATCGAAGCGGACATCTCGGAATGCATGACTACTCCCGAGATTGACAAGAGCGTTTCGGATGCGATAAAGGCAACTTCAGCAACCGGAGATGATATTGTAAGGATCGTGCTCACGGGCGAGACTGATGTGGACATTGAAAAAGACATCGAGCATGTGGGCAGACAGCTGAACGACAGATTCTATTATGCCGAAGTGAAGGATAACAGCAAGATTGCCATAGATTATGAGGAGTATCTTCACGAAGCCTCTCTTAAGGGAGAACTTGTAAGACTTCTTAAGGCCGATGACAGTCTCAGTGAAGAGGAAAGAGGCCGGATAGTAAGATGTGCTATACAGGCACTTAAGGGAGAGGAGATCAGCTTATGAGACTCGTGTCTTGTCATGTAGAGAATTTCGGTAAGTTAAGCGGCGTGGATAAGGACTTTTCCGACGGGCTCAATTGCTTCAGGGAAGACAATGGATGCGGAAAATCTACGCTGGCATCATTCATAAAGGTGATGTTTTACGGTTTTACCGGGGAAAAGTCCAGATCCGAGATAGACAATGAGAGAAAATTCTTCAAGCCCTGGCAGGGTGGAACTTACGGCGGAAATCTCACTTTTGAAAAAGATGGCGTGAAGTACTGCATCTACAGGACCTTCGGAAACAAGGAATCCGAGGATGTCTTCAAGATCATGAATACCGAGACCGGAATGGCCAATCATGATTTCGAACCCGTGCCCGGAATCGCACTCTTTGGAATAGATGTGGATTCCTTTGAAAGGACCGCATATGTGTCCCAGCAGGACTGCGCAACAAGCGTGACCAGCAACATCAGTGCAAGGATCGGCGGTGTCAGCGAGCGTGACGATGACATGAGGAAGTATGAAGCCGCTGACGAGAAGCTCAAGAAGGAGTGCGACAGGCTGACTCCCGACAGGGCCACCGGATTTATCAATAAAGAAGAGACCGAGCTTTCCAAGCTGAAGGATCAGTTCAGGAACATCGATTCGCAGAAGGCCCTTCGCGAAGAGCTCGAAACCAAACTTACGGAGTCTACCGAGAAGGTGGCCAGCTACAAGGAAAAGCAGGACAAGCTCCGCTCAAGACTTGAAGCTCTCAGGACATTCCTTGATCTTAGGGAGCAGAAGGCCAATTACGAGAACCTTAAGGCGGCCAAGGAAAAGGCTGATGACGATCTCCGTACCGCCAAGAGCTATTTTGACGGCACCATTCCCGATTCCGAGACGGCACGCAAGATGATCCAGGATGCGGAGATGCTTCGTGACGATGAGAAAGAACTCGCATCACACGAGCTTACTCCCCAGGAGGCCGAGAGATTCGAGGAGGAGACCAAGAAGTTCGCCAAGTCCATTCCCTCATCCAAGGCGATCGACAATCTTATCAGACAGTGGAATACCATCCAGGACCTCAAAGATGAGCTTCCCGACAGAAGAGAAGAGGCCGAGGCCATCAAGAACAGCGCTCTCGAAGCTCAGAGAGAGACATACAAGCCCTTCGTTGCACTTCTCATCGCAGGTATCGTGGTCATACTGATCGCCGTCCTGCTTGCAATATTCATTCATCCCGCGATCGGAGCTGTCGCAGTGCTCGGTATCGGCGCGATAGTATTCGGATTCATACTTAAGAAAAAGCACGACGACGAGACCAGGAGCAGCGGTGAAGGTTCTTTCCGCAGATATACCGAACTCATGAGCCAGATCGCAGAGGACGAGGAACTCGTCGAGGGAACCGAGATGGATGCACAGGATCTCCTCGGAACCGTCGGAATCCAGCTTGTCGGAAGATCCGCAATGAGCGATCTCATGAATCTCCGCAATCAGGTCAAGGAATACGAGGCTCTCGGAGAAAAGAAAAAGCGTCATGAGGAAATGGTCAAGGAGATCAATTTCGACAACAGGCTCCTTGAAGTCAAGGAATATGTCAAGAAGTGTGCCATCATGGGCACGAAGGCTTCATCCATCCCCGAGGCCACCGCTGCCGAGATCTGTGTTCCTGTCAATGAGATATCTACCAGAGTAGAGCAGATCGAAGCAAGGACCGGGGATGCAAAGCTTGCCGCAACGAAGGTAACGGTCTTCGAGACCGATCACGATGTTACGAAGTATGAAGGCATCGTACGCCCCGAGGAAGATACCGTCACCGTATTCGACCTTGAAGAGGCACTTGCAAAGAGCGAGCTTGCCCAGAAGGATGATGAGAAAGAGCTTAATGCATATCAGAGAGAACTCAAGGAAGCTGATGACATCTACGCTACGATGGAAGAAGCCAAGGAAGAGTATGATGTGCGCAATGAAAAGCTCGATGCCGTCAAGCTTAAGTATGAAACTCTTGTCAAGACCAGAGAATGTCTCGCAGCTGCAAGAGACAGCTTTAACACCAGATACATCAAGGACATTCAGGCGTCCTTTGACAAGTATTATCAGATCCTTGCCGGCAATTCCGGCGACTTCACGATAGATGCCAATCTTAACGTGACATATGTGGAACAGGGCCAGCCCAGGGTTCCCGATACTTTGTCCGAAGGATATCAGGATATGGTGGGAATGTGCAGAAGAGTTGCAATGGCTGATGCTATGTACACATCCGAAAAGCCTTTCCTTGTCCTGGACGATCCTTTCGTCAATCTCGATGATGACAAGCTTAAGGGAGCATCGAAGTTCATCTCCGATATCTCGGAAGAGTATCAGATCCTGTACTTCACCTGCCAGAGCGCAAGGGCGTTCAAGTAATACTGCCAAATATGAAAAGGTCTCTCCGTTATCCGGAGGGACCTTTTTTCTTATGTCACAGCCTGCGGGCATATATTTGATCTGCTTGCCGGTGCCTTCGCTTTTTCGCCGCTCCATCCGCTCACATATTCGAAACCGCCCGAAGTGGGCTCGCGACGTTCCCGCTAATGTGGCGCGAACTGCTCGGACATGTGCCTTCGGGAACCGGTTTCATGTGAGCTGCTTCCGCACCGGCTCAGGCGGGCTGCGCAGATCCAAACACATGCCCGCAGGCTGCATGCACAGACAAAATAATCCCTGCCGGGTGACGGCAGGGATCGGAATTTATAATCCGCGGGAATCCAGATATTCGCAAAGCGTGTCGAACTTGTCTCTGTCGATGAGACTCAGGAGAGCATCCAGACGCCTCATGCAAAGGGCCGTCTGTTCCTGGGTTATGAGCCCCTGCTCCAGTGCATCGGCAAGTTCATCGAGATCCATGACCTTCATTCTTCCGGAAGGATAGATGATAACGTCGGCAAGGAGATCCGTTACGGTGAGTTCCCCGGTGTCATGGTCCATGTTGTACTCGACAATGTCGCAGTACCAGTACAAAAGAGACCCGTCTTCGCGGTAGAACTTGCTGACCTTGATCCCTTTTTCGAAAATGTAGGCACTGGCGCCGTGACTGAATTCCGTTTTGGGATTCAGGGTCTTCCACTTCGTTACCAGGACATTTGCGTCATGATAGATGATCTCGTCATCCTTAAGAAGTATGCATTCGGAAGGTATGATGCGCTTGCGGAACAGTTTCACGATGGACATGGCTCCTCCTTGCATAGCGAAGAAAATGAATTTTTCAGTCAATTCTGCATGAATTTCTTTTTCTGCACGTATAATAGCATAAATCAGAGGGGATTTAATAGACTTTTTAACCTGCTTGAAGTATAATTTTCTTATTGTGAAGAGAAACCAGGACCGCAAAGTTATCCGTGCCCTTTCCATGCTGACCCAGTTTACGATTTTCCTGCTTGTGCCGATCATAGGCATGGGCGCGCTTGGGTATCTGCTGGACAGGAAATTCGGGACAAAATGGATAGCCATATTGTTCTTTTTTATCGGTGCGGTCGCGGGATTTAATAATATTTACCGCTATGCAATGAATATCATACAGGGCGGCAAGAACCCGGAAGAGCATAATGAGTCTGAAAGCGTCTCTGAGAAAAAGAAATAGGACACTTTTGGAACTCGAGACGGGAATCGCAGTGCTTGGCATCATCGGACTGATCGTCACGGGATGCATTTCTTTCTTTTCCGGATGGAACGTGCCATGGACATGCTTTTCCTGGGCGTTCGGAGTGGTCACCGCCTGCGTGTCGGCACTGGACATGTACAATGTGCTCGACAAGGCACTTGATCTTCCCGAGAAGGAGGCAAGGCGCAGGATCTACTTCGGATACCTGAAGAGATATGTGATCCTGGGAGTGCTGCTCGCAATATTCTGCATATCGGACAAGCTGAACCCGATAGCGTTTTTCATAGCATATATGTGCCTGAAACTCTCGGCTTATCTACAGCCGTTCATGCATAAAGCATACAATTCATATTTTGGCGAGAAGGACCCCGAGCCCATCAGCCAGGAAGAATATGATGCACTGCATCCCGAACTCGTTCCCGAGAACGAGAAAGGGAAAAAACAAGAGACGGAGGTTTAGGAATTGGGATACGGATTACTGCTTTCCGCAGATAATATCGATTTCATGGTCCATGGACTGTTCGAATACTCTTTCTTTGGACACACGGTCTACATTACCAACACCCATGTCAGCATTCTCATGGTGATGCTCATACTCATGGTGTTCTCACTTATCGCGGGACACGGCTTCAAGAAAGCCCTCAAGGAGGAGAAGTTTGCACCTGCAAACGGATTCATGAACGGAGTGGAGCTTCTGGTCGAATTCCTCATGAACACCGTTAACGGCGGAATGGGAAAAGGCGCTCCCGTGTTCTTCAACTACATCGCCACTCTTTTCTGTTTCATACTTCTGTCCAACATTTCGGGACTTCTGGGACTCAGGCCTCCCACGGCCGATTACGGCGTGACCCTTCCTCTTGCCCTGATCACATTCACCATCATCCACTACAGCGAAGTCAAGTTTTCCAAGCCCGCACAGCTCTGGAAGGATAAGTGCTCACCGCTTCCTCCCTGGCTTCCCATCTGGCTTCCCATCAACATCATTTCGGATATCGCGGTTCCCATCTCGCTTTCGCTCCGTCTTTTTGCGAATGTACTGTCCGGAACCGTCATGATGGCACTGATCTACGGATTGCTCGGCTGGATCGCAACCGGCTGGCCGGCAGCACTTCATGTATACTTCGATCTCTTTTCCGGTGCGATACAGACATACGTCTTCTGCATGCTGACCATGACCTACATCTCCAGCGCAAGAGGAGATAACTGAGCGTAAGGAGCGGCTGATCCGGAAGCCGCATTGAAGAAGACATGGAATACGGTTCTTGAAGCCATCCGGCTTTGAACATAGAAATGGTATTAACGGAGGAAAATAATATGGATTTCAATGAGAACTTTATCTATGGTTGTTCCGCAATAGGTGCAGGACTTGCAGTTATCGCAGGTATCGGCCCCGGTGTCGGCCAGGGTATCGCTGCAGGCCACGGTGCATCAGCCGTAGGACGTAATCCCGGAGCTAAGGGCGACATCATGTCCACCATGCTTCTCGGACAGGCAGTTGCAGAGACCACCGGTCTGTACGGTCTTCTTGTTGCAATGCTTCTCATGTTCGTTAAGCCTTTTGTTTGATTTCGAAGCAGACGAAGGTAAGACTGATCATTATTAGAAAGGAGTGGGGAGTATGATACTACTCACAGAAGGAATGCAGCCCAGACTCTTCGGACTGGATTTCCAGCTCATCGCCGATTCCTGCCTGATGATCATCGCCATATTCGTTCTCTTTCTGTTCATGAGTTATTTTCTCTGGAATCCTGCCAAGAAATATCTGGAGGCCAGAAAAAAGCACATCGAGGATGAACTTGCTTCCGCAGCTGCGGATGAACAGAAAGCTGCCGAGCTCAAGGAAGAATACGAAGCCAGGATGAAGAAAGCGGATTCCGAGGCTGAGGCTATCCTTGCCGATGCTCACAAGAGGGGCATTGAGAATGAGAAGCAGATAGTCAAGAGAGCTCATGAGGAAGCTGACAGGATCGTCGAGCATGCATCCAGGGAGGCTGAACTCGAAAAGCAGAAAGTGGCTGATGATGTCAAGAAAGAAATGGTCGTGCTTGCTTCTATGATCGCAGGCAAGGTCGTTTCCGAATCCATAGATACGAAGGTGCAGGACAGACTGGTTGACGAAGCACTTAAGGAAATAGGTGAGAGCACATGGCAAAGTTAGTTTCCGGCGTATACGGTGAAGCTCTCTATGAGACCGCCGTCAGCTCCGGTAATGCAGAAGACATGTATCAGGAAGTGGGAAGCGTCAGGAAGATCCTTGACGAGAATCCCGACTTTTTGAAGCTCATGCTTCATCCTTCGATATCCAAAGAGGATAAGAAGAAAATAGTCGAAGAGACTTTTCGCGGAAGGGTGATGGACGAGCTTACGGGCTTCCTGATCACCGTCGTTGAAAAAGAGCGTATTAAAGAACTGGACTCCATATTTGAATATTTTACCGACCGTATCAAAGCGGATCGTGGGATAGGTGTGGTCTATATAACCTCTCCCATGGATCTTGATAATAGTGCGAAACTGGCCGTGGAGACCAAGATCCGTGAGACGACCGACTTTAGGGAACTGGAGACACATTACAAGGTGGATCCTTCCATAATAGGCGGCATAGTCATCAGGATCGGCGACCGCGTTGCGGATGCATCGGTCAAGACCAGGCTCGACGATCTTACTTCCAGGCTTTTAGACATCCAGCTGGGATAATCTCAGCCGGAAGAGAGGAAACACGAAGGCATGAATTTGAAACCCGAAGAAATCAGTTCCGTCATCAAAGAGCAGATCAAGCGTTATGCCACGACTCTTGAAGTAGCGGATGTAGGCACGGTCATCCAGGTTGCCGACGGCATTGCCAGAGTTCATGGTCTTGAGAAGGCCATGCAGGGCGAGCTGCTCGAATTCCCCGGAGAGGTCTACGGAATGGTCCTCAACCTTGAGGAAGACAACGTAGGTGCCGTTCTGCTCGGATCTGCCAGAAATATCAGTGAGGGTGATACCGTCAAGACAACGGGAAGAGTTGTCGAGGTGCCCGTTGGTGATGCACTTCTCGGAAGAGTAGTCAATTCACTCGGACAGCCCATAGACGGAAAAGGCCCCATCCAGACTACCAAATATCGCCGCATCGAGAGAGTTGCGAGCGGTGTCATCACACGTAAGAGCGTAGACACCCCTCTCCAGACCGGTATCAAGGCTATCGACTCAATGGTGCCCATCGGAAGAGGACAGCGTGAGCTCATAATCGGTGACCGTCAGACCGGTAAGACCGCCATTGCGATCGATACCATCATTAACCAGAAAGGTCAGGGCGTTAACTGCATCTATGTTGCCATCGGTCAGAAGGCATCGACGGTTGCAAATATCGTCAAGACCCTTGAAGAATACGGCGCAATGTCATATACGACTGTTGTCGTCTCGACAGCAAGTGACCTTGCTCCCCTTCAGTACATAGCACCTTATTCGGGCTGTGCGATCGGAGAAGAGTGGATGGAGAACGGCGGTGACGTTCTGGTCATTTATGATGACCTGAGCAAGCATGCGGCAGCTTACAGAACACTTTCCCTGCTCCTTCACAGACCACCCGGCAGAGAAGCATATCCCGGCGACGTTTTCTATCTGCACTCAAGACTTCTTGAGAGAGCTGCGAGAATGAGCGAAGAGTACGGCGGAGGATCACTTACCGCTCTTCCCATCATCGAGACTCAGGCAGGAGACGTTTCCGCTTACATACCTACCAACGTCATTTCCATCACGGACGGACAGATCTATCTTGAGACCGAGATGTTCAACTCAGGTTTCAGACCTGCGATCAATGCGGGACTTTCCGTTTCGAGAGTCGGTGGCGCAGCACAGATCAAGGCAATGAAGAAGATCGCAGCGCCCATCAGAACAGAGCTTGCACAGTACAGGGAGCTTGCTTCCTTCGCACAGTTCGGTTCCGAACTCGATGATGATACCAGAGAAAAGCTTGCACAGGGCGAAAGGATCAAGGAAGTCCTGAAGCAGCCTCAGTATTCACCCATGCCTGTCGAGAATCAGGTCATCATGATCTACGTGGTCACCAGGAAGTATCTGCTTGATGTGCCCGTCGAGGATGTCACCAGATTCGAGAGCGAATTCATCGAATTCCTCTCTTCCAAGTATCCTGAGATCCTTTCGGGAATCAGACAGGACAAGGTTCTCAGCGATGAGAATGAGGAGACCCTCAAGAAAGCCATCGCCGAGTTCAAGGAAGATTTTCTTAAAGCATAAATGAATCTGCTCCGGGGCACTCTGCCCCGGAACATAAGGAGTTTGCGTATGGCTTCAATGCGTGACATAAAGAGGCGCAGGACCAGCATACAGGGCACACAGCAGATCACGAAAGCGATGAAGCTGGTGTCGACGGTCAAGCTTCAGCGTGCCAGGAGCAATGCAGAAAAATCGCATAACTATTTCGACACCATGTACAGGACCGTGTGCAGCATCCTTGCAAGGGTAGGGGATTCGGACCACAGATATCTCAAGGGAAATAATTCTAGGAGAAAGGCAATAGTGGTAATAACCTCCAACAGAGGACTTGCGGGCGGATATAACTCGAACGTGGTCAAGCTGATAACGGCGAATCCTGAATTTGCCAGGGAAGATCTCGATATCTATACCATAGGCAACAAGGGTTACGAGGCATTCCATAGGCACGGGTACAACGTGGTCAGGAATCTTCCCGATATCATCGAGGCTCCGACATACGTGGATGCCATGGGACTTACGAATATCCTTCTTAAGTCTTACGAAGACGGTGAGATCGGCGAGATATACATGGCATACACCTTCTTCAAGAACACCGTGACTCATGTGCCGACGCTCACAAAGCTCCTTCCGATCAACGGGATAGATGAGGATTCGGACGGCGAGCCGGACAAGATCGATGCGATCATGAACTTCGAGCCAGGTGATGAAGAGGCCCTCGACTGGATCATTCCGAAGTACATTTCGGGCCAGATCCACGGCGCACTTATCGAGGCACTGGCAAGTGAAAACGGTGCGAGAATGCAGGCCATGGACAATGCTACAAGCAATGCAGAAGACATGATAGGTGACCTGACACTTAAGTACAACAGAGCCCGCCAGGGTTCCATTACCCAGGAGCTTACCGAGATCATCGCAGGTTCCCAGGCACTTAACGACTAATGGAGATTAAAAATGGCAGAGAATAAAGGAAAGATAACCCAGATCATCGGAGCAGTCCTTGATGTCAGATTTGATGAAGGACAGCTTCCCGAGATCAATGAGGCGATAAGGATCCCGCTTTCAGACGGCGGAAAGCTTGTCGTAGAGGTTGCTCAGCATCTCGGTGACGATACCGTCAGATGTATAGCAATGGGATCTACCGACGGCCTTGTCAGGGGAATGGAAGCTATCGCAACAGGCGCTCCCATTTCCGTTCCGGTCGGTGAGAATACTCTCGGAAGAATATTCAATGTTCTCGGAGAGCCCATAGACAACAAGCCCGCACCCGAAGGCGTGGGATATGAGCCCATTCACAGAGCGGCTCCCACATTCGAGGAACAGTCCACGGAAAGTGAACTCCTTGAGACGGGTATCAAGGTCGTTGACCTCCTCTGCCCTTACCAGAAGGGTGGTAAGATCGGTCTTTTCGGAGGCGCCGGTGTAGGTAAGACAGTCCTCATCCAGGAGCTTATCCGTAACATCGCTACCGAGCACGGCGGATATTCCGTATTCACCGGTGTAGGAGAGAGAACCCGTGAGGGTAACGATCTCTATCATGAAATGACCGAGTCGGGAGTTATCGACAAGACCACCATGGTATTCGGTCAGATGAATGAGCCCCCCGGAGCAAGAATGAGAGTAGGTCTTACCGGACTTACCATGGCAGAGTACTTCAGAGACAAGGGTGGAAAGGATGTCCTTCTTTTTATCGATAACATATTCCGTTTCACCCAGGCAGGTTCCGAGGTTTCAGCACTTCTCGGACGTGTGCCTTCGGCCGTAGGTTATCAGCCCACTCTCCAGACCGAGATGGGTGCTCTTCAGGAGAGGATAACCTCCACCAAGAACGGATCCATCACTTCGGTTCAGGCTGTCTACGTTCCTGCCGATGACCTTACCGACCCTGCACCTGCTACCACATTCGCTCACCTTGATGCCACAACCGTTCTTTCAAGAAGCATCGTTGAGCTCGGTATCTACCCCGCAGTCGATCCCCTCGAGTCAACTTCCAGAATACTCGATCCCAGGATCGTAGGAAACGAGCACTATAAGACAGCCCGCGGAGTTCAGGAGATCCTCCAGAGATATAAGGAACTTCAGGACATCATCGCCATCCTCGGTATGGATGAGCTTTCCGAGGAAGAGAAGGTTGTCGTCTCAAGAGCACGTAAGATCCAGAGATTCCTGTCACAGCCGTTCTTCGTTGCAGGACAGTTCACCGGACTCGAAGGAAAGTACGTCCCCATCGAAGAGACCATCCGCGGATTCAGCGAGATCCTCGAAGGAAAGCATGACGACATCCCCGAGAGCTTCTTCCTCAACAAGGGCTCGATCGATGACGTCGTAGAAGCTTACAACGCAAAATAAGGATTAAAACTAAATGGATAAGTTCAAAGTCAGGATCGTCACTCCCGAGAGAGTCTTCTACGAGGGAGAGGCGGACATGGTAGAAATGAATACCACCGAAGGGCAGATAGGCTGCTATCCGGGACATATCCCCCTTACAGTCATAGTCAAGCCGGGTGTCCTGAGCATTCATGATAACGGTGAGATCAAGACCGCCGCTCTTCATGCCGGATTTGCCGAGATACTTCCCGATTCTTTCAATATCCTTGCAGAGACTGTCGAATGGAAGGATGAGATAGACGAGGAACGTGCAAGAGCCGCTATGGAGAGAGCGAAGAAGAGACTCGAGAGCAAGACCGATGTCGATGATCTTGAGCGCTCACGTTATGAGACAGCTCTTCAGAGAGCCATCACCAGGATCGATGCCCTGAAATGATGCGAACATACTAAAGAAAGACCCGCGATCTGCGTTTGTGGACCGCGGGATTCTTTTGTTTTATAATACTTTCTGTCATGAAAAAAATACTTCTGAAAATACTGGTCTACTCTGCGGTATTCTTTATTTTCCTTCTGATCTTCGGAAAAATGGCAAGCCGCGAGCAGGTCAATAATACGGTCGACATGGATCCGGCTTCACAGCCGGTAATATATCTGTCCATCGGTGACATTACCTACAACATGCTCAGAGGTTATTCCGAGAGCAGGAACCTGTCATATGAAAGGAATACTCTTTCATACCTCGATGCCGACAGAAAGCTTCCTTTTGTCATAAGCACATTCGGACAGAAGATCTCCTCCGCGTCCTATGAACTCAGGAACATAGAGGACGGAAGACTTATCGAGGAGGGGGACACCGAACTGTCGCTCAACATGATAGGTAATCCCGAAGGAACCATTTCACTCAAGGACCTGATCATACCGAACGCCGAGTACATGCTTTCCATAAAGCTCACTCTCGAGGATGAAAGAGAGCTTTTCTACTATACGCGCGTGATCTCCGGAGACAATGACCTTGCATATGAGAAACTTTCATATGCGAAGTTCTTCCATGAATGTCTTTTTGACAAGCGCGAGGCCGAGAAGATCAAGAAGCACCTTGAGACCAATTCTTCGCTCAACGACAATTCCACCTTTGCATATGTCGACATACATTCTTCTTTTTCCCAGATCACATACGGAGACCTGGGCGTTTCTCCGTACGGAGATCCTCTCATCTATTTAAAAGAAGACAACGGGACCAATGCCACGGTCTGCATCGATTATATGCTCAGGGACGGATACGGAAGTGATCTTACCGCATATATGGCACATGAAGCCATAACGGTCAGATATACCGACAAGGCGGTGTATATCATGTCGTATGTCAGGACCATGGAAGAGATCACCAATCCGCTTAACATGTGCGTGAATGATAAGATCGTGCTCGGAATAGCCGGAGAGGATCCCGAGATGATGGAAAGCTCTGACGGAGGGTGCATAGCATTTGTCTCGGGCGGAAGGCTCTTCATGTACAATGAATCCGCGGGAAAGCTGGCCTGTGCGTACAGCTTCTATGATTATGGCGCATTCGATGTCAGGAACATAAATGACAAGCATGACATAAGGATCCTTCAGGTTGCCGATAACGGTGACATGGTCTTTGCCGTATACGGTTACATGAACCGCGGAAGACATGAAGGCGACATCGGCATTGCTGTTTACTCCTATGATGATAAGTTCAATGAGATAAGAGAGCTTCTGTATATCCCCTATGACAAGTCCGCAGACATCCTCATGGAGGAAATGAAAAGGCTGCTCTACATGAATTCACAGGGCCATATCTACATGACCATGGAAAACTGCGTTTTCAGGGTGGACCTTGATGAGAAGATCCTAAAGACGACGGGAATGTACTGGTCCGGTGATACCCTGCAGACAAGTGATGACCAAAGATTCATAGTAACAATGGGTGACACGGGCGATACCATATCCGAACTAACCGTCACGGACCTTGAGACCGAGACATCCGTCGGCATATCCGCAGGCAGTTCCGAGTACATCAGATTCCTCGGCTTTCTGGGAGAGGACATGATCTACGGAATGGTCAGACATAGTGATGTCCAGGTAGAGACCAGCGGAAACCTGCTGCTTCCCATGTACAGGATATGCATATGTGACGGAGCAGGTAAGCTTATCAAGTATTATGAAAAAGAAGGATATTACGTAACCGATGTGTCGATAGAGGAAAACAGGATAATGCTCTCAAGGCTTTCCGGCGGTGCAGGTGCATATCAGGTGGCTTCGGACGACAGCATCACCGCAAGAGGCGAGGATGAGACGGGAAGAAACTATCTGTCCGTAGCGGTCATAGATAAATACGAGAGATATGTCCAGATCCAGACCAGGAGCGCGATCAAAGTCTCCGGACTTAAAGTGACCACGCCGAGCGAGATAATCTCTGAGGAGATCAGCATCTTAGAGCCCGACATTCCCGCATCCGTGAACAGATTCTATGTCTTCGACGCAAGAGGAATATGCGGCATCTTCGTCACCGAGTCGGCTGCGGTAGAGGCGGCATATGAGATTGGCGGAACGGCTGTCGAGGAAAACGGAAACGTCATCTGGAAATATGCTTCCAGGAAGAACGTGAACCAGATACTGGAGATAAAGGGCACCGGCATAGACGAGGGCGAGAGCTCGCTCAGTGTATGCATGGACGTCATGATGGGATATGAAGGAGTGATAAGGAATTCCGAAGTGCTCCTTGCATCGGGAAGCCCTGTAAGTGATATACTTTCGGAGAACATGGACAACGTTACCGTGCTGGACCTTACGGGATGCACTATCGATCAGCTCTATTTCTATCTTGATAATGACATACCGGTTATGGCGCTGCTCCAGAGCGGCGGTGCGCTCCTGATCGCGGGACACAATGACAAGGAACTCGTGATAATGGATCCTGCGACCGGTGAACTGGTCAAAAAGGACATTGAGAAGATGAGAGATTTCTTCGAAAATAACGGCAACCAGTTCATAACCTATGCATACTCGGGAGCTGAGGTCTGGGCAAGGGAATGTGCTTAAAATGATTATTTGATTCCAAACAGGGAACAGCACTTAAGGGGCTGTTCCCTTTGTTTTTTGATGGCTTTCATCCGGATGTCTTGGGCATCATGAACCAGCCTGCCACTACATATAGTGGAATACTACATGATGTGGAACAAGATAGGACAGCACGGCGTTTTGGGGGCCCAAACAATTTACAGTGTTGTTGATTTATGATAAAATTTATACGTTTTAGACGTGAAAAAGTGGCATTTAGTCACAAATCTTTTATCCTCAGGGGGTATTATGAGAAAGTTTCATAATATTGTCAGTTTTCTAATTCTATTTACTCTGATTCTCAATCTGATTCCCACGAGAATACAAGCTGCCGAGCAGATGCCCACAAGAGCCATATATGTCGTGTATGATGACTCCGGAAGTATGATCGTCGCAGAAAATGGACAGAAGATGGATACATGGTGCAAGGCCAAGTATTCACTGGAAGTGTTTGCGGCGATGCTGGGAGTAAATGACACCATGAACGTGTATTTCATGAGTGATTTCGATCCCGGTAACAGTCCCAAGCCCAGACTCACTCTTAACGGAAGTGCAGGCGCTGAGGCAAATGTCGAAAAGGTCCACAACCTGGTGACCAGAGACGGCAACACGCCTTTTTCCAGCGTACAGACCGCGTACAACGACCTGGTCAGGGATAATTCCGATGAGAAGTGGCTGGTCATCCTTACAGACGGAATGTTTAATGATGGCAATACCACGACTGATGATATAGATAAGTTCTTCGCGGCAAAGAGTAGTGACATCAATGTCATATTCCTCGGAATGGGTCCCAATGCATCCGCTATTTCCGAGAATCCAGCAGAGCATATCTATTATGAACATGCACAGACCAATGACCAGATACTTTCAAGAGTAACAAGCATCTGCTCCAGAGTCTTCGACTATGACAGGCTTGAAGTAAATGCCAATAAAGGGACTTTCGAATTCGATATCCCAATGTCGGAACTCATAGTCTTCGCACAGGGCGGGAACGTTTCGATAAACGGACTGACGGCGCCGGACGGAAGCTCGGTATCCTATACGGGTAATCCGGTCACGGTAATTTACAGCGAAGTCGCATCCACTACTACAGCGGCATATGCCCAGGACCCGATCATAGACAGAGGGCTTGAAGGAAGCATAGCGACATTCAGAGGCTTGTATGATCCCGGCGAATATAAGGTCGAGGTAAACAATGCCAAGACACTTGAGATCTATTACAAACCCGCCGTTGAGATCATGGCCTTTCTCGAGACGGAAGAGGGAATGCTCATTCCCTACAATGATGGTGTTCCTGCCGGCGATTACATACTGAAATTCGCATTCGTCAAGCAAGGCACGGACGAGCCGGTCGGAGAATCGGATCTTCTCGGTGAGGTCTCCTATGAAGCACAGATATATCATGACGGACTAAGTGACGGAAGACAGTATTCCAACGGAGACAGGATAACCGTTGAAGAGGGTCTGTATCAGATAGATGTGGATGCCACATACCTGAAGTATCACACGGTATCAACGGAACTTGACTTCAAGGTCTTCCGGAACAAGCCGATCACGTTCGAGAGGGTCAATGATCCGGAATTCCATGTGGATTCTGACGGACTGACACAGCCTGCGACACCGATAGAGATACATGCGATGCTCGACGGAAGAGAGTTTACTTCCGAGGAATGGCAGCTCTTCGATACGAACCTCAGTCTTGAAGCCGGGACCGATGAACGGATAGGTCTCAACTGGGAAAAGGGCGATGAACCCGGATCGCTATATGTGACGCCTTATATTGTGGGTGATAAGCCGGAAGGCGATACATACAAGGATGCGATCTACAAGCTCGAAAGCCTGGTCCAGAGCGGTGACGATTGCTGGAGCGGAAGTTTCCATGACAGAGCCCGGATGGTTGATGACAGACCCTGGTGGGAACAGCACGCAGAGCTGATGAAGAAGATCATGATAGGACTGGGAATATTCTTCCTGATCCTCGGATACATACCCGGAATTAAGAAGTACCTGCCAAAAGCACTGAAGAAATACCCGAGGATATATAAAGAACCGACCGATTATGATTCTAAGCCTACTAATGATAAGGGGCTTATGAAAAAAAACCGATTCACTTCAATATGTCCGTATATCGCTGAAAGGGGCTCAGCAAAATGCGATACATCGGGCTCCACACGACTGAAGCTGAAAGCCTTGGGTAGCGACTTCATAGAGGTGGTCAACACCAACAGCTTTGCCGGAAGAGATGTGAAGATAGGCGGTAAGAAGGTTCAAAAGGGCAATAAAGAGAAGTTTAAGATCAACGCCTCATCCAAGATAGTGACGGAAACCAAGAATATGAAGTACACCTGCTATCTGGATCAAAATGTAAATAGTTCAAATAAGAAAAAGAAAAAGCAATAATTTAGGAGGAAATAGATATGAACGCACCTACTCTGATCGTCGGATTGGGAGGAAAAGGATCTGAAGTGGCACTTCGCGTATCCAAGATGGTCACTGAGGAACAGAGACAGAGGATTGCCTTTGCTGTATTCGATACCGATGTGAACGAACTCAGGACAATACGTGAGCAGAATCCTTTTGTTTATACCATCCAGACTTCAACAAAACTTTCCGTCGGAGAATATCTGGACATAGATACACACGCAAGGGATAACTGGTTCCCTGTAAATGCAATTCTTAACAGCAAGACTCTCACCGAGGGTGCAGGACAGGTGCGTGCCGTGTCCAGACTTGCTTTCGAGACTGCGGTCCGTGCGGGCAAGATGGAAGAACTCCATAAGGCTATTGAGAGCCTTTATAAGCTTGACGGAAGTGATTATCAGCAGGCTCTTCGTGTTATTATCGTTAGTTCTTTGGCGGGTGGTACAGGATCCGGACTCATTCTTCCTGTTGCACTTTATATCAGAAATTTCCTTGCGACCAGATTCCACCAGAGTGCAAATATCACCAGGGGGTTCTTCCTGCTTCCCGAGATCTTTTATGGCGTAATCAAAGGACATGCTGAGCAGAATAACCTTAAGAGCAATGCTTATGCTACCTTGAGAGAGATTGATGCATTCCTGATGAAGGGTGATGCTACTCTTTCCAAGAAGTATCAGGATACTGTCAGAGTTGAATTCCCGGGTGTTGCATCCGAAGAGTATGAAGAATATAACGTAAGACCCTTTGACTTCTGTTTCCTCTTTGATGCTAAAAATATCAACGATGAGACACTGAACTCATTTGATGAGTATCTTGAGCATGCCGCAAACTGTATCTATGCCCAGTCCATCGGTCCCATGAACAAGAGGAGCAACTCATCGGAGGATAATACCATCCGTAAGCTTGCCAAGGAAAAGGGCAGAAACAGATATGCCGGAGCCGGAACCTCGCTCCTTACTTATCCTACGGATACGGTAAGAAGATATATCGCACTTAACTGGGCCAAGGAGACCACTTCTTCAATTTGGCTCATGTTCGACCGCGAGTTCAAGAATCTGAAGAAGCAGGATGCCGAGAAGCGCAGGAACGGCGTGCATGTTCCGGACAGAGACAGGGCTTCGAGTTATATCAATTCCGTTGAGAATAATGCGAAGAATAAGGTTCCTTTCGCAAATGTCATTATTGATTCCTGCATAGTCTTTTCCGAGTCAAATAAGAAAGAAGAGAAGAATTATGACAAGTACATGGCTGCACTGAAGAATAAGATTGCAGCGGACTGCAGGGCAGCAGGTGCAGACAGCCTCGATTCTTCCGCAATAGCCGATGCAATCAACAGCATCAATCCTGCGACTGAAGATGTTTATGATGATGTGTATCCCAAGTTCATCGATGTTTATCAGGATCTGATGGATTATCAGAAGAAGGTAAGGAAGTATGTCTCGACCGCTTCTTCAGCGATCGCATATTCGATCTTCCACTCCGGTGAAGAAGATGAGGTCAGTGATGATCAGAAGGATTTTGTACTTGAGAAGTACATGAAATCCTCTGAGGGTAATTTCCTTCATCCCTGTGCTATCAGATATTACCTGTATCAGGTGAAACAGCGTATCCTTACCGATATCAAGAAGACCAAAAGCGATATTGATTCCAATAATTCTGAATATATCGACAGCTTCCTTGAGGATTATTTCGGTGACGGAAATGAGGATACTCCGGATTCCGAATACAGCATTACAAACAGAAAAGCAACCTTCATGGACAGGATGAAAAAGCGTCTCAGCGCCGGACTTGAATCCACCAAGGCCGGATGCCAGGACTTTCTTACCGCTATCGATAAGGATAAGGAACTTTCCATCAGGCTCGCCGTTCTTGAAGAAGGTCTTTCTTATGTGAGTGGAATCATCTCAGCATATGAGAATTTCTTCGATTCATTTGAGAGCAAGATCACCGGAATGCAGAGAGAGATCAGGGAGATAGAGGGCAGATATGAGTATCAGTCCGGACAGGCTGCAAGATATGTCTGCGCATCCAGAAAGTGCCTGCAGAGCATGCTTGAGAACCTTCCTTATACCGGAGGCGTCATGGAGTTGGATCCCAAGCTTTGCAAGTCCATTTACGACAGGATAAGGGCTTATGCAAAACTTAAGGTCAAGTCCGATGACGGATCGTATTTCCAGAATCTGTTTGATAAGGGCATCATAGGCTTCTATGAGAATGAGCTTGTACAGATCTACGGCAGCGAAGTCAACATGGATGTGCTGACTGCAATTGAAAGAGAAGCTGAATATGAGGCCGGGATTGTTAATGAAGAAGAGATAAGGAAGTATGTTGAAGATGTGATTAATGAAGCCTGGAATTTGGCTGCTCCGTTTATTGAAAGGCAAATCGGTGAGGAGAAGGATCCGCTGTTTTCCTGCACATATAATCCTGAACTTAATCCCAAGGATGATTCGCCCAGATCGAAGCTTGTTGATAATTTGCTTAAGCAAAATGGTGGTGAGCCTGATGATGATATTCCCATCAACCAGATCCTGTTCTATAAGTCGTTCTACGGCCTTAGGGCAAATGATCTGAGCAAGTTCGCTCCGCCCAAAAAGGGACAGACTCATGACAGCAATTCGGGTGAATATTACAAGGCATATTATGAGCTGGTCAGTAAGATCTATCCCGATCCTTCCAGAAGCCTTGTGATCACCCCTCATATCGACAGATGGTGGCATATTGTAACCAAGATGCCCGATCTTGATGATGATAATCAGGAGAGACAGTATAACAGGGTATATGCTGCATTCTTCTGGGGATTCGTTGAAGGGATTTTCAATTTGTCTGCCGTGACTGAAAACAGAAAACATTTCAGGATAGTCAATCAGAAGATCATCAACAAGGACGTGGCAGACGGTGACAAGCTCATCGTATCCAATGGAACCGAGTGCGACCGCTTCGATGAAGTGCTTGATGCTCTTGCCATCTTCCCTGAACTGACTGACAGGATCCTTGACTACGTGAGAGAAGAGATTGAAAAGGAGCTTTACAGAGGCGCCGGAAAGACAGATAACGATCTGGTCGTTAAATGTAATACATTCGAATTCCCCGATGATCCGGATGACTCCAAGCCGGAATCACGAAGCATTTTCGATTTCCCGTTTAAGTACAGGAAATCCGTGAGGGTAGAACAATATGATGATGAGGATGCCATTAGGATGACAACGGTCGTGATGGAAGAGACAGAGAAAGTCCTCAGATCATTCTGTTCGGAAAATGAATTATCTGAAACACTTACCGAATTCTATACGGAGCATTATGAAAGACTTCTTGCTAATTTGGCCAAGGAGAGTGAAAACGTTAAGAAGTTTGCAAGCGATTATCTGTTCACTACCGTATCTTCGATGATCGCAGACAAGATTGAAGATGCCGGTATGAGACAGGCTGCACTTGATCTCAGAAAGCGTACAAAGGCTTTTACACAGGGTAAGTGATAATGTATTCAGTGATAATCCAGAATCATAATATGATGAAGGAGTTCCAGGATTATTATCCCCTTTTTGTCGAATTGTTTCAGTCCGGAAATGCAGGATGCTGTGAATGGAAGGAGTTCGGGGAGGATGTCACGACAGCACTCCCCGGGCTAACCGATCTCATAGAGGGCAAGAAGCAGTGGAGAGCTGTTGTGGTTCGCTCTTTGAATCTGGAAGAGGACGGAAGTTATGATTACTCCACTACGAATCCCTATGACTATCTCCTGAACAGCAGGAAAAAAATTCTGAGCAAGAATAGGGAACAATTTGGAGATAATGATTCCGATATTTTTGTTCCCGTAGAGGAAAGTCCCGTTCCTCTTATCCGCTTGTCACAGATGCTGGGAGGAGTTCCTTCTCCTGAGCTGAAGTTCATTCCTACGATCATTCGTGATGAGGATGATGACAGGTCCGTCCCAAGGAAGATCTTCAAGCCGGAACAGTCCGAAGAAGACAGGGCGAAATATAACGAACTGGTTCATAAATATGATTTCGATGGAGTTGCTCCAAGCGAAGTCATATTTATCACGCTCAAAAATGCTGAGCCCAAGAGCATTCGCGAAGATACGAAGGCTAAGTGCGTGATCAGAAAGGAAACCGAGGAGAGCACGGATTTTTGCCGCAGAAACAGATATGCCGCTTCAACGAGATTTCTTGTCTATGATTATTTCTCCCAGGGCAAGATACAGAAGGAAGCAGACATGTTCAATTTCTGGACATGTGTAATGCTGATGGCAAGAGAGGATATTTCTCCGAGTTCACTCCAGGCATATCGCATTTACAACGTGAAAGCATCGTTCAATCTTGAAGATATGAAAGAATGTTTCCAGGATAAGGTTGAACAGCTTAGGGGATGCAAGAATTACATCGAAAGAGAGATTCGCTCCGAAATAGAAAGAAGGATGTCCGATAAGCATCCCGCCCCTCCTTACAAAATGAGCGTGCCGGTTTCTCCCGAAATGGTTGATGAATCCGGAGTCAGGGTAAATTACGAATCGTTTCCTTTCTGCCCTTCGAGCATGCTGGAAGAAAAGAAGATGTGGAAGGCATTAAGGAGTGGTTCCGAGAAAAGCCTCAAGCATATTTACATCCAGTCGGAAAGAGCACTGGATGAATCTTCTGTTGCCGTGAGAAGTTATTGCAGATATGAAGATTCCGACATCAAGAATGTAGATAAGTACGACAGGCGTGAAATGGAGCTTGAATTATCGAATACTTTCGATGATATCATCCACATGCAGACCGAACTGTCTTCTATCAAGAACCGGACGAACGAAAGGTCAGAGGAAGCAGCAAAAGAAGTAGTTGGCGCGATGAACGAGAGAATGGAAAAGCCCATAGCCGGCTGCATCGGAGTTTTGCTTCTGGCAGGCATTATTCTTTCGTGCATTCCCGGAGCTCTGTTCATTTGGAAATACGGTTACGGCAGCTGGAAGGGAATAGTTTTCTCGGTACTGTTCATGGCGTGCTTCTTAGTAGCTGCAGTTCTTATGCTTTTATGGCTTAAGAAGCGGAATCTTGAACAGAGCATCGATGGCTATAACGAGGCGATGAGGAAGAATGTTGAAGAACTCTCTTTTGACATGAGCCGTTTTGCCGAATTCGTCAGCAACATCGTTTCACACTGCAGAGGCAGGAACTATCTGATGCAGCTGGAAGCGAAGAAATTCGATTCCGAATCCGACATTCCCGTTCTTCAGCTTCATTTAAGGAGCATCAACAAGATGCTTGAAAAGCTTTCGAAATGGACTGAAAGCTATCACATAACCCTTATCGAGGATACCGCCTCTGACAGGGAATATCACCTGAATTACGGTATCCGCCCTCAGAGCAACGCATTATATACTTTCGAAACGGGAGAGAACTATAAGATCCCGCTCAATGATCAGGGTGATCATGTTTATTCACCATTCAGGTTCATAGACGGACTGAACCTTGAACGAGAGGAAATTTTTAACGATGAATGAAGAACTGATCCGTTTGGGTATAGGCATAGGTGCGACGTTTGCGCTTACGCTTGTTCATAGCATAGTAAAGAGCAAGAAGGAAAACAGGCATAAGATGGCTGCAATGCCTTTTATTGCTCTTGCCTATGGATTGGTCACAATTGTATTTCTGTTCAGGGAATTTGATTCCAATGTCTTTGAAGACAATATCGCACTTAACTTTCTGTCGGATGACAGGAACATTCTTCTGAACGTACACTTTTATGCCGGATACATAGCAGCGCGTGCCGTGTTGTTCGGAATACTGTGCATCTTCCTTAAGAAGACTGTTTTCCCTGTAGGCATCATTAAGTATTTCTATGCATACAATGACAGGTACGGAAAGTGGTTCCTTAAAGATTCCGCGATATCTTTCAGGGAATTCTTCAAGAAGATGAAGTATGCTTCTGCGCTGTTGTGTGGACTTCTTCTGGGACTCAGCTGGGAATTCGTCTCGATAGATCATTCCCTTACTTCACTCATTTTTCCCTTCATTCCCCATATTGTCATAGTGGAGTTCTATCTCTTCCTCGGAGGCTATACGGAGGAAGAGTACCTCAAGGCCATAGACGGCGATGATTCCTATTCGAGAAAGATCAGGAATTTCTATAAGATGAGAGGAATATATGACACGCTGTTCCCTCATGAGATCCTGGTTTCCGGCACGGGCTGCGAAGATAATTCCACCAGAAATGTCCTCGACCTTCTTGAGGAGATGAAGGATTCCGAAGTGCCTCACGAGCAGAAGGTATCCGAGTTCTTCAGAGCTGTTGGTGGCGCGGAAAATTATAACTCCGATGATATCCTTGCCACGATGAAGCTTCTTAACGGCAAGAATGTCGTCTTCTATGATCCGTTCTACAGAGATCTCGGAAAGTACATCATACTTCCTTTGCTCAATACGCTTCTGTCCGGTCAGTATTGTCTCTTCGTCGTGGGCAGGAATTCATCCAAGGCGGATCTGATCTCTTGGATCTCGGAAATGCTCGATGAATACGGCAAGATCGAAAGCTTCTGGAGAGTAAAGGAACTTTCATTCCATGATCCCGAGTGTGAGATCGGAGTAATCGGCTTTAATTCCCTTTATGACAATAATGTCATGACCGCTAACGAATCCTTCCTTGAAAATGTCGGATTCGTATTCCTGCTGGAAGCATCACTTATCATCAATACCGGTCAGGTGGGACTCAGCATCCTGGCAAGCCAGATGGAAAGATCCGGAAGACGTCCGGTATACTGCATTGCTGACAGGATTACCGACGGACTTGTTGATACCATTTCTCACATCATTCAGGATGAGATAACCGAAGTCGCCGCTCCTCCCATTTCCAGAAATCTTCACACGTTCATCGGCTGGAAGGCAGAAGGAGATTACCTTAGACAGAGACTTTTTGAAAAGCAGACCAAGTATCTCGGAAACGGTCTGGAACTTGCTGCTGTTGCCATCAAGAATCAGATTCCCAAGGTCACCTGGTTTGGCGAGGCAAAAGCTCCTCTTCGCGACATTAAGTGGATCGCTGGACAGTATTATGCCTCTATATGCAGATATATGAACATTCCCGTGCAGCAGGAAAGCATGTACGAGAAGATAGAGTTTGTCCCTGATCTGTGGAGTGCAGAGGAGAAGGATGAACATTTCGTGATAGCGGAAGATGAGTTCACCAATCTTTTTGCCACAATAAGGACATTCCTTTCACGCGGAAAGACCCAGACATTCGTAAATGTTCTCTCGGAAAACTATCTTCTGAGGGATTATATGCGTTGCAACACGGTAATGTTCCTTACCAATCCCGATGCGATTCCCTGCATGGTACCTGATTATGCCAAGTCAGAGAGAAATACCCTGATAAAGCTTCTCTTCATGATGCAGAATCGTGAAGTATCGGCAAGTGAGGTGGTAAGGGAGTTTACTCTTGCCGGCACGGAGTCGGATGATGCAATGTATCTCCTTTCGACTCTTTTGAAGAAGTATCTGTCCACGGATATTTCAATACTCAATAAGCCGCGTATCGACAGGTCCGATTTCACGATCGATTCGGTGACAGGTGAGACTTATTTCTCAATCAATCCGGCCAGATTCCAGGATGAATTCGGCAAGACTCTTCAGACTGCATATTTTGTCTGTGAGGATGAGTCGGGCAAGGAATACCTTGATGCGAGACTGTTCGGAAATGTGACTCAGACTCTGATGCCCGGATATCTGCTTACATTTGCCGGCAAATACTACAGAGTTGAAAATGTCACCGCCAATAACGGCGTGGTCCTTCACAGGGCATCCAACCTTTACGACGGAAGAAGATATTACAGACAGATCAGGAAATATAAATTTGCTCCTTATACCGATGAGGATATAAGGGAGCTTCGCACTGTCATGGATGTTGAGATCGCAAGGATCGAGATGGACTTTGAGGTCAATACTCCCGGCTATCTCGAGATGAACAGCCTCGGCGACCTGCGCTCGGCTAGAGTTCACGATCTCAGCGGCGATCCCAGGATCGATGATTTCTCCAGAAAGTATTACAAGAAGAATGTTCTCAGGATCAAACTTCCCGATACCGACGATCGTGTCAGATATACCATCTGCATGCTCCTTTCGGAATCATTCAGGAGCATATTCCCTGATGCATGGCAGTATATCGCTGCCCTGACAGTCATGCCCGATGACGTGGACGGTGTCCTTAATTATATGGTTTACGATATCGAGGGCAGCATTTCCGATGAGTATATCTATATCGTCGAGGATAGCGAACTTGATCTCGGACTGATCGAAGCGGTTGAGAAGAATCTCAAGAAATTCCTTGAGCTGATCACCGATTTCCTCGTCTGGCATTTCGAGAAGATGAGAGAGCCCGAAAGGGTTGATCCGAAGGTAGTCACTTCGGAATTCCCTGAAGTGGATCATAAAAAGAAGAAGGCGCGCAGACAGTTCCTCAAGAGGATCAAGACTCTCTTCGGACTTGATAAATTCGAGGAAGAGAATAAAAAGAATCTTTCCGAAAAGGCTGAAGAAATGGCTGCATCTGCTGAAGCAGCATCCGAGGAACAGACGGCTTCCGATGAGACTGCTGATGTTCAGAATGAGTCAGGCAGCAGGAAAGACGAAGCATTTTCATTCGACGTGGCCGATACGGTCAAGGTTTCTGCGGACGGCTCTACTGCAGTGATCGACATGAATCAGGATGAACTCATTCATGACGATCCTGTTTCGGAAGGTGATGATGCTTCCGTTAAAACAGATGCGGACGGAAATGCATCAGGCAGTGATAATACCGTCAAGGGCAATACCGAAGGATATCCTTCGGATGAAATGTTCGAGCCCGACAAGACAGAAGACCCTGATATCGTTGCCATCGACGGAACCGATATTTTCGATGAGACAGGATCTGATCTGGATAAAGAATACTTTGAAGAATGTTTTGATGAGATCGGAATCGGTTCGAGAAAGAAGACACGTTATCAGGATGAGTGCTTCCTTAAGTTCGGATTTGACAAGATCGATGACCGCCTGAAACTTGATGAAGTCAAGAAGTATCTTACCCTGCGCGGATTCGGACAAAATGAGTTCCGCAAGGCAAGAACAAGAGACTCTCTTGACGATACCATCATCGATCTTAAGGCGGAGACCTTCTGTGATTTCTGTGGAATGCCTCTTACGGGAGTGAGTTTTGAACAGCTTACGGACGGCAGGATAAGATGTAATGACTGCTCTTCAACAGCGATCAATTCCCTTGAGGAATTCACCAAGATCTATTACCAGTGCGAGACCCTCATGGAGGGCTTCTTCGATATTCATTTTGATACGGATATTGAGGTTAAGCTTGCAGACGCCAGAAAGATCGCAAGGGGCTGGGGAAGCGTATACAGGCCTACAACTGATGCTGATGCCAGAGTGCTTGGATTTGCAAGGAAGATGTTCGGTAAATACAGCATTTTCATCGAAAACGGAAGCCCCAGACTTGAGACGATCAATACACTTGTGCATGAGATGACTCATATCTGGCAGTATCTTAACTGGAACGAAAAAGAGATCAAGAAACTCTACAGAGATCCCGATGTCCGGACAATGATCTATGAGGGAATGGCTGTATGGGTATCCATCCAGTATTTGTACATGATCGGTGAGTATTCATACGCAAGGAAAAAGGAACTGCTGATGATGAGTCAGGATGATGTGTACGGACTCGGATTCAAGCTGTATCTGCAGAGATATCCCATGGTCAGGGATTCGTCAATGCTTAGCTATTCGCCTTTTAAATATTTCCCGCCGTTAGATGGAGAGTGATATGAGCACCTTATTGGAAGAATACAATCAAATATATAAGGTTCTTGAAGATTTCCGCTCGAGGATTGATGAGCTTAATTCCCAGATAGACGGGATAGGCAAGAAAAGAGACGAGGAAATACCCAAGAGGATAGAAAACCTGCAGAATCAGCTCAAGAAGATTGATGATTATGAGCTGAAGATAAAGGGCTTCATTCAGCTTGCCGAGAAGCATATGACAAGCAAGAATCTTCCTACCATCGAGGCACCTCCCGGATACAGAGTCAACCTAAACAGACTCAGGATCTGGGCAATGATGATCGATCCCATGGCTGAGGATGACACTTATGCACAGAGAGTATATCTGGTTGCAAACTGCGACCTGTTGTTCCTCGGCAAGAAAAAGGAAGAATTCCAGGCCAAGATCGTCGAGCTGGACAATGATTACAATATCGGTGCTCCTGCGCAGATCAAGGAACTGAATGAGCAGATCGCCGGCATAAAGGAGAAGATCAGGGCATACCTCGAGAGCGATGCAGTTAACTCGTTTGCCGCTAATGTTCTTGAAGGTAACGAATCCAGAATGTACCAGAGTGTTCCCGCGGTTTATATGAATCATGAGAAGGATCCTGATTTCCTTTTCCCCGGAGCATTCGGCACTGCAATAAATGTCATAGAGGAAAACCGGGAGAAGTTCAAACTCAAGCTGGGAATGTTTTTCGACGAGAAAACCAGCAAGGTTTACCTTCCTCTTGAAAGGATCACGGGTTCAGAAGAGTTCGCAATGACCATATCCTGCGTCCCTGCCAGGAAGAAGATGAATGAAATGGACGCAGGTATCAGGAATCTGCTGTTCCAGATCATAGACAAGTCACCTGTGGGCAGCAGGAAGCTCTACATCATTGATGCTGTCAGACAGAATTCCGCACTTGTCGGAGGACTTAAGGGTCTGGAGGGAACTGCGGTTCTCGAGCCTATTCCGAAGAATGAGGAACAGATCCAGCAGACTCTGGAGAATATCATCTCTTCATTCAGTGACATAGATGATACTCTTGAAAACTATGATACTGTTTCAGAGTACAACAGTGCTGTCGGCACGGAAAAGAAGATCCAGAGAAGCGTGGTTGTCCTGGTCGGATGGCCTAATGAATTCAAGGGCGATGATGAGGAATATGCACGCAGGATCTTCAGTAATTATGAGCGCTACGGCGTATCTTTCATTGCCGTAAAGGTGTCCGCGCAGAAAGACGAAGAAGAGGAATTCGGTTTTTCCGATTATGTTGGTGAGAACATCATCAGCATTTCCATGACGATGAAGGAAACTACGATAAAGTTCGGTCAGGAAGCCGGGCATAGTTTCGCATGGTATCCTTTCAGATATCAGCTGCCTTCCGAGTACTGCGATGCAATCAGAAGTGTCAGCCATGGCAAGGGAAAGAAGATTACCGATTACTCCGAAAGAGGCCTGCTTAAAGGCGAGGTTGAATACACCAGAGGCAAAAAGCTTCTTGATCTTCCGTACGGTGTAGACGGCAAGGATCAGCTTCACAGCATAGTCTTTGAAAATGAGAACTTTGCTTCGTTCCTCATGGGTGCATCCGGATCCGGTAAGTCCACCTTCCTGCACTCCCTTATCACGGGCATCATCAAGAATTATCATCCGGATGATGTGGAACTTTGGCTTGCGGATTTCAAGATGTCCGAGTTTGCCCAATACATCAATCCCATGCCTCCTCATGTAAGATACATCCTGCTCGATGAATCGCAGGAACTGATCTTTGACCTTATTGACAGGCTCACCGAGAAAATGATGGAACGTCAGAGATTCTTCATGAAGAATCGTGAGCTTAAAAAGGTTGAGAAAGTTCCCACGGATACATATATGCCTGTCATTTTCGTGATACTTGATGAATTCTCGATCATGTCACAGGCGATCAACGATTCTGTGGAGTACAGATTAAAGCTTCAGAATCTTCTTGCAAAAGGAAGAGCTCTGGGAATGAAATTCCTGTTCTCCAGCCAGACTTTCACCACAGGTGTCACGGGCCTTACTGCCACTGCCAAGGCTCAGATACAGATGAGAATAGCTATGAAGGCAGCTAAATCCGAGATCGTTGAGACTCTCGAACTGTCGGCATCCCAGAAGACCGATCAGGTTCAGAACTGGATTGATGCTTTGCCGGTATATCATGCTCTGATCAAATACAGGGAAAAGTCCGAGAAAGAAGACAGGGTTCTGGTCAGAAGGACAACCGTTCTCTACTTTGATGACAAGGACAGTCCCGGAAAGCCTTACAAGAAGCAGGAAGATCTGATCAATAAAGTAAACAATCAGATGCATAAGGTTAATGAATACAACCCTAATGACATAGGTGCGTATGTTGATAAGCATCCGATCGTCGTAGACGGCAACAGTTATGACATGTATGTCGAAAGTGATATCAGATCAAGATTTGATGCCATAAGGGCGGAAAGAGGACTGGACAAGGACGAGATACTTGTTTCATTCGGAAGACCCAGGCTCATGACTGACATGAGGCCTGTAAGCATCACTCAGGAAGCAAGAGAGAACATCCTTCTGTTCTCATCACTGAATGAGCAGATGTGTGCTGCATCGATCCTTGTGTCCATGGCTAAACAGTTTAAAATGCAGGGCCAGAAGATTCAGATATGGACCTATTCTAGAAGCAAGATCTTTAAGACATATGAGCCTGTGTTCTCCGAGCTGGGCATCGTTGTCAGGGATATGGCGGCTATATGCGATTCGATCAGAAGCCTGAAGAAGAAGGTCGCTGCCAAAGAATCGGGAAGTGATCTGATCCTCCTGCTCGGCATGGAAAGGATCTGCGGAGATTTTGCATTTGCAGACGGCGCACCCGCGCAGGCTGTTGTGGAAGGTGACGGTTCACTGGAATCAAAGATGGCAGCCATGCAGCAACCCGTAAAGTCGCTGACTGAAGACGAAGAAGCACAGAGACAGGTTGCTTCCGCCTGGATAAAAGAAAAGAGAAGGATCAAGAGCGAGAATTCCGGTCTGGCCGGGAAAGAACTGAATGAGCTTCTTGCAAAGGCAAAGAAAGACTTCTTCGATAAAGCAGCTGAGGAATGGGCAAAGAATCATCAGCCCGGAACAGAGCAGTCGGGTGAAACCGGTAGCGAAGCGACACAGACCAAAGAAGCAGCTTCCGAGATTAAAGAAGCTGAGAAGGATTCAAAACAGCAGACCGAGCAGACAGGCGAATACAATGCACTTGGCGATCTTCAGTATCTCCTGAAGCAGGGAAGCCGTTACGGATATCATTTTGCAGCATATCTTAACAATTACGCCGATCTGAAAGCAGCAATGCTCAAGGCTGAATGGTTCAGACACAGATTATCTTTCCAGATGTCTGCCGAAGATTCCAGGGAAGTATTCGGTTCCAAGATCGCAAGTACGCTGGACGAACACATCTGTCAGTACTATGACCTTCTTGAAGGCTTCTCATTCAGATCATACCTGAATCAGGGTATTGACTGGGATGGATGGGGTGTTTCGGAAAGCGGTGAATTGATCAGTCCCTTTAATTGATTATAGGAGGAAAGCAAAATGCAGGGAGCAGATGAACAAAGCTACGAGGAAGTGATCGAGCAGCTCAGAGCCTATACCAATAAGGTGTTTGAGGCTGTAAACGGTATGTACACAGCGGGTCAGGATTGCGTTGATAACACTGATAATGATCCCGCTGCGGAAAGAAGCAACGGTAACCTTCGCACTGCACTTGGCAAGATAAATGACTCACTTCAGTCGATCAACGAAGTCATTGCCGCACTTAACCGCGAAATGGAACAGATCCGTGAGAAAGCTGCCAGAGCAAACGGTTGCGATTAAAGGAGAGAGATTATGGCTAAATATGCTTGTAGTGATGAAGGAGTTCAGGCTCTGAATGACTGTGCTTCCCGTATATTAGAGGGCGGTGAACTGATACGAAGCGAAACCAATACAATGAGGTCCGTTGCCGATGAGTATGCCGGAACAATAGGTCCTCACCAGGAACAGCTTGGAGCAGCACTTGATGAGATAGCCGGTGCCGTAAATCAGTGCATCGAACCTGCAAACAATATTGCTGAGATGCTGCAGGAAGTTGCTGAAGGATATCAGGAAGTCATAGATAGTAATCCATTTGGTGCGGGGGGAAACTGAGTTCCCCCGCTACTGCTTTAGGTGCATCCGTCGCAGCCGGAGCCGGCGCGTCAATGATTGGCGGCTCGATATCCGGAAGCTCGGCACTGTCAGGCAGTGGTGGGGCTTCCGCATCGTCTTCAGCGTTAAGTGCTGAAGAAAAAGCTGATCTGGTAAAACAAGCCGGAAGCGATTGGATCGACGGATTGTCTCAGGATGAGAAGACCGCGGTATTCCAATATACCGGAATGGCTTATGACAATATAAACGGAACTCTTCGTGGGTTGGGTCCCGGTTTTGTCGGAAATAATCAAAAATTCGCGCAAAATCTGCACAACTCATTGGACAGATCATCGATCCCCACGGATTGCACCGTCTACAGAGGCATTTCTTCCGACGCACTCGGAGAATTGGAAGCATTATCTGATGATCAGATGGTTGGAAAAGTGTATGCTGACAAGGGATTTTTGAGTACCAGCCTTGATAAGAAACAGGCATTTGATAAAGACGTGCTTTTGGTGATAGATGTTCCGAAGGGAGCAAAAGGTGCGTGTGTAGAAGAGATCAGTGCGGTCAATACCGAAAGAGAAGTTCTTTTTGACTGTGGTCGGACTATGGTGGTTTTGGATTGCTCAAGAGATGAAAAGGGCAAAAGAATAGTCCATGTACAAATGATGTAAGAATACTTCTTTGATTTGAACGATCGCTGTTTTGCAAGGAGATAGCATGAGCAAGTTTTGCTATGAAAAAGGTGAATTACAGGTGGCTTCCAGCCAGTGTGAACTGTGCAAATACTATAATAATGGGGAAAGAAGTGATGTTTGCCCTATGGATCAGATAGAAGATATCACAAAGAATGTCTACAAATGTCCAAAGTTTCATATGCCAAGTATTCTTGATGAATTAGAAAATGAAACTTAAACGTCGATATGGAGAATTATCATGGCTAAATATGCAGTCAGTGATGATGGCGTTGAAGCATTGTATGCGTGCGCAGACCGTGTTGAAGAATGCTTAGATACCATACGCAGTGAAACTCACGCCATGAGATCTGCGACCGATGATTATGCAGATACTTTGGGACCTCACCGGGCTGAATTGGCATCAGCTCTCGAGGACATTGCAAGTGCCGTGGAACAGGCATCCGAGCCAGCAGAAGACATTGCGGAACTGATACGTGATGTTGCGGACGGATATCGTGAGATCATGGATTCCGATCTCTTTGGAGGCATAGGAAGCGCTGTCGGAAAGATGGTTGCCGGGGCGGCGGCAGCATTTGGAATAGGAGCTGCTGTGGCCGGTGCAGGAGCCGGCGGCGGTAATTCGGGACCAAACAGTAATTCCGGTTCAGAAGCCGGAGGTAATTCAGGTGATCCGAAAACCGATCAAGGCACCGGAAGTCAGAAATGCCTGGGTGTTTCTGTAAGAGGAAAGATTCCCGACGGCTACGAAAATGTCATAAAGAGCAGATATGAAAATGCTGACCCGACAGCAAAGAAAGTGTTTGATAAATTTGCCGGGAATTTGGAGATACAGAATTCAGAATATCCAAGTGATTTGACAGCACATTATTCGCCGGTGGGCACACCGGCACATCCGAGAGGCGTGTATTATAATGCTTCTGCGGATCTGAATAATCCGAGGGGTGCAGGTGCAACATACTATCATGAACTCGGACATATGATAGATCATGCTTCTTCGGGATATAAAACTCAGCTCTCGGATAACGCTGAGTTTGAAAAAGCCCTGAGGGATGATGGCAATAAAGTTCTGTCAGTATATAAGAATATGTCTGATGAAAAGAAAAAGGGATTTTTGAAATATATCAGACAGGATTCTGCTCACTCTTTCTCTGATCTGATTGATGCAATTACCGGCGGAGAATTACAAGGATATTATGGACATGAAAGAGAATATTGGTCCAGAAAAGGCTCGCTAACCTCGGAAGCGTTTGCACATTTTTTTGAGGCATCCATGGGTGGTGGAAGCAAAGCAGAGTTTTTATCCCGTATGTTTCCAAACGCATTCGCAAAGTTCAAAGAACTGATAGGCTCGGTTTCTAATTGATCACAATGTAGAAAGGTAACATAAAATGGAACTGGAAGATTTCATGAATATGATAGCGGACACACCGGTTCAGCAGTCTGATTCCGAATATGACAAATTAATGGAAGAATTTAAGGAAAAATTTGGCGAGGGCATTCCCACTGAAATGTTGCCTCCTTCCATTACAAAGGATGACATAAAAGCAGCCATGAAAACCTGCTTGGAGTCAGGTGATGGGGATATACTGAAAGTTCTTGGTGTAGAGATTACTGATGAGTATATCTATTGATAGCGCTGTTGATTCAGTGGTCAGTAATCGTTATTCAGAAGGATAAACATGGAAGAAAAGATTGGTCAGATAATTAAACGATTTTGCTGGGTTCCCCTGGCATTCGGAATGATAGGATATTACATCGTCGGAAAAATGTCGTTTTTCGAGGCATTGTATGCATCCTGTGCTCTGTATTTCGTTAATCCTGCGGCGGATGTCGATAATATCTGGGTCATGATTTCCAAACTCACGGCTCTTATCGTCGCGGCTGGAGTTGTCCTCAGCTTCCTTAGATCCGTATACAGAACTCTTGACAGAGCTGTCATGTATTTCTTTTCCGATTCCACGGCTGTGTATACCGATAACGAGATCGGTGAAAGGCTTGAGGAAAAGTTAAAGCACGGCTTCTTTGGACGCATTGAAAAAAGAAAGAGCGCCGAGAAGGCAAAGTATCATATCATTTTCCTTGAAGACGATCCCAAGACTCTTCAGTTTTTTGAGGAAAGAAAGAATACATTCGGGAAAAGCGTGGTCTACCTCCTTGTAAGGGAGATGGATCCTTTTTTGTTAAATGCGATAGATATGCCGGGTGTCCGCATAGTTAATATCTATGAAGTGATGGCCAGGAAATTCTGGAAACAGTACAATCTCTACGACGTTAGGAAGATAAGAGAATACTCGGTTGCAATCGTCGGATATGGGAACGTTGGAAGGGCAATCTTCCGTTACGGTTATCTGAATAACATCTTCTCTCTTGATCAGAGGATCACATATCACATATGGGGATGCAACGAGTCGGATAAGGTGTTCCTGAAGTCACTCATAATGATGAATGACGACCGTGTCGTTGTTCATGATGAAAAGTGGGAGGATGATCTTGATGAGATAGCCAAGGCTGACAGGGTGATCATTTCCCAGGAAGATGATGCCATGCAGATCGCTCAGGAGGTAATCTACCGCGATCAGAGTACGGAAGTTTTCTATTACAATGCCGAAGGACGCAAGTGGGGCGGATTCTATGCTGCAGGCAAGCTGATACGTTTCGGATATCTTGAAGAGTATCTGACTGAGGAAGACATTAAAGAAGAACGTCTGTACAGTCTCGGTAAGCTTTTCAATTATGATTACGGTCTGAGATACGGCGGCAAACCCGAAAATACCTTCAACGAATTGGACGTCAATTCGGAATGGGATAAGATCGACGGGTTCAAAAAAGCTTCCAGTGTTGCCAGAGGTGACCATTACTGGATTGAGAAGCAGATCCGTGAGGATGGAGAGTTCTACGAAGAAGAATTCTGGGAGATCGAACACATTCGCTGGAGCAGATTCCATTATATTAATCATTGGACTTACGATGATACAAGAGATAATGCAAAGAGAAAGCATAATCTTCTTGTTCCTTTTGAAGATCTGGATCAGACAGAAAAAGAAAAAGACGGAGTGTATGGCTCTGTTGTAAGAGATAAGATCGACAAGCTGGTCGAGAAGGAGAAAGCGGCGCTTGGCAAAGCCACTGCCGATTGATCCTGAAGAAATAAAGAACGGAACGAACCGGTAATGAAACCCATTGCTTACGAAGGCGAAGACAAATACATATTTATAAGCTATGCTCACAAGGATTCCGCGACGGTTATGCCCATTATGGAGAGGCTGGAACAGTCGGGATTCAGGATCTGGTATGATGACGGAATTGCTCCCGGAAGTGAGTGGCCTGAGAATATCGCACAGCATATGGATAAGTCAGATGTTGTGATGGCATTCATATCGCCTAATTCCATGGACTCTGCCAATTGCAGAAGGGAGATAACCTTTGCTCTTTCAAGACAGAAAAAATTCCTGTCTGTAATGATCGAAGAGACTACCCTTCCCCTCGGAGTCGAATTACAGATCTCAGCACAGCAAAGCGTATTGAGACATAACTTCAGAACCGAGGAGGAATTCCTTGCAAGGATATTGGGCAGTGAGATACTGAAAGAGTGCAAAACTGCAGATCATCCCGCTCTTCAGGATTCCGCACCTGCTCAGACGCAGATTCTCCAGCAGCAAAATACTGCACCTCAGAGCACTCCTGTTCAGCAACAATACACTGCATCTCAGAGCACGCCTGTACAGCAGCAATATGCTGCACCTCAGAGTGCTCCTGTTCAGCAACAAAATATCGCACCTCAAAACACTTTTGCTCAGCAGGCGTATACCACGCCACAGACTTCACAGGTACAGCAGCCAAACTATGTGCCGCAGGGTGCACAGTTTGGGCAGCAGCCCGGCTATACTCCTCAGGGAGCGCCTTTAGCACAAGGTAACGTCAAGAAGAAAAAGAATGTGCTTCCGATACTGATTCCGGTTGCAGTTATCTTTTTGATCATTGTTGTTGTAATAGTAAAAAAATCATCAAACTCACGGACTGTGATTGAACTTCCAAAGGAATCTATGGTCGGAGCATCCGAACTGCCTTCAGGGACACCTATTGGATATAATCTTGAGATGATTGGCAACTTTGACTCAACAGATAGTCTTACGGCAGCCAGGGGTTCCATAGGATCTATGAACGGTCAGCAGTTCACCTTGTATTCTGCAGAGGGTGAATCTTTTGAGGAGAGCTACGTTTCCTGTACGCCTATCGGAAATGGACTGAGCATCGTATGCACCGAGGAAGGAAGCGTTTATTCGACCGGACTTATATCACTGGAAGAAGGTGTTCTGATTCCTTGTGCTGCAGCTAAGATTGATGTCATTTCTGATCGAGACGGAATTAACGGCGGAAGATTCCTGCGTGTTGTTTATGCAGGAAGTGTAACGGATGATCCTAATGATTACATTTGCTTTACTACGGATGGGACTATCAGAAGCACTCCGGCGGATGGCGATGTTTTATATGAAGGCTATGCTCTGATTTACGATACCGAGACGCGGAGTTTTATTTCGGAACTGCACTTTGACAATCCGGTATTGAGAGACTATATGGCCTGCGGCGAGCATGTCTGGGTCGTGAACAAGGACGGATCCGGAGCATTGATCGATATTCACGGAAATACGGTGTTTAACCTTCAGGATACGAATGGCCTTCAGGTTGGCAACGGATATTTCATCATAAAAGACGGAAGAACTCAGGTTGTTTATGATGAAAATGGCAATGAGTGTTTTAGCTCCGGAATCACGCTTCGTGTCATCGACAGTACCCGCGGATATCTGTGCAGGGATGATGACGATGCGGAGTATGCTCTTGATCTGGATGGAAATGTTGTCGGCTCGGGTGGTTTCTATAAGATTAACCAGGAAGCATACGGTATTCTGTATGTAACAGTTGAAAAGAATAAGTATGCTTTGCTCAGAGTGACCGGTGAAATGTTATATCAGGGCAAAGGACTTTATTCTGCAATCAATGGTGCGGCATTCTTTAGAATACACCTGGACAAAGGAACGGATCTGGTGGGATATAACGGCTTGCTGGTCGAAGGTTATGAAAATTCCGTGGAAGCTGAAAACATGATGATCCATACTGAGATCGGTGCCATGACGTTGAATAATTATGAATACACATTCAGCTTAAGAGAAGGTGAGATTGATTATCTGAGTACTGCTCTATGCACATATACATCAAATGACAGCGGCAAGATTGGTGTGATCGATCTGTTTACGGGGCATACACTACTGGAATGCGAGTATTCGGAAATACTGTATGTGAATGGATATATCTTTGCCCGATATATGGATACGTGGACAGTTTACAGAGTTGAGACGGTTTGTTCTGAATGATTATGAAGCCTGAAGTCTACGAAGGAAATGAAAAATATATATTCGTCAGTTATGCTCATAAGGACAGCGAGGATGTGCTTGCAATCCTGAGCAGACTTGAAGAGGAAGGCTATCGTATCTGGTACGATGATGGAATCGCTCCCGGAAGCGAATGGCCCGAAAACATAGCACAACATCTGGATAAGTCGGATGTTGTTCTTGCTTTCGTGACTCCGAATTCAATGGCGTCTGCGAATTGCAGACGTGAGATCACATTTGCACTGTCCAGACAGAAGAACTTCCTGGGGATAATGACTGAAAAGACCGATCTTCCTCTCGGCGTTGAACTGCAGATATCAGCGCAGCAGTGCATTCTTCGCTATAACTTCAGAACCGAGGAAGAATTCATTCGTAAGATAATCAAATCCGAGATCCTTGATGGCTGCAAGAAAGAAATCAGGAAGGAATCTCCCCGGGTTGATGAATCAAAAACGGAAGAAACAAACACTGAAGAAGAGCAGATGACTTCCGACAATCTGCCTGAAGGAAACAGTTCTTCTGTCACGGAAGAATCCGATACAATTACAGAAACTGCCGAGAAAAAAACGTCTGAAAAGAAAGAAATCAATAAAGAAGAAACAAATAAGAAAGAAAGTAATAAAGAAAAGAAGATAAAAAAGAAAAAGACTATAGATGACTCTGAAAAAAGCAGGCGCAAAAAGATCACAATAATTTCAGTGGCTGCTGTGGCTGTTTTATGTGTCGTCATTTATGATGTCATATTTCTGGCCGGTCATAAATGGGTTTTTGGTAATGATCAAGCGGATACTGCTGTCAATAATGAGGATACTACTGTCAATAATGATGCTTTACAGCAAATTGAATCACAGCCGGAAGAAGAGGATTCAATTCGGCCTGCTCAAAGAGTTAGTCTGTCTGAATATCCTGCAGGAATGCCTGTGGGATATACGCTGACTGAGGTGGGGAGTTTTGTATCGACAGAAGAATTTTACATCGATGATCTTACTATCAGTATAGTCACAAAACAGGTTGTGACTGTGGATGGCTCTTCATTGCCTGAAACGTTTGAATCTGTAACTCCCATTGGAGATGGATTATACATTGTTGAAATACAGAATATACCATATAGTGTGCCTTCAATAGGTCTTGTCTCCATTGAAGGCGAGTGGCTGATTCCCGGAGAAGCCGCAGGCATTGATTTCATCTCTGATATGGATGGACTTGAAGGTGGTCGTTATCTGAGGGTTTCTTATACTCAAGATATCACACTTGATGAAAATAATACCTTTTTCATGACTTCTGAAGGAATTGGATATACAGGTGAGGCACGTATATATGATCTCTTGAAACGTAGATTTGTCCCGATTATTGTTTCCGACAATCCTTTAATAGAAGGTTATAAGGCGTGTGGCTCTCACATCTGGATCATCAGAAAAGACGGAAGTGCAACGCTGTATGATGAGGAAGGCAACGAAGTTCTGTCAATTGTAAATTCCTCTCAACTTAATGTTGGAAACGGATACTACATCATTAAAGACGGAGAGTCATACGACTTGTATGATGAGAACTCGGAGTATTGTTCCAGCTCGGGCGCTTTGCTCGATGCATTCGAAAGCACCAGTGGATATTTGCTGCAAAAAGAAGGAAATGGATACCACATCTTAGACATGGATGGTAACCGCATTGTCAGTGATGTATTGGATAAGGTTTGTTGGGAACGATTTGGTTTAATTGGTGGAACACTCTATGGTGACCTCTATTTATACAACAGACGTGGAGAACTTCTGAAGAATTTGGGAAAGACATATAACGAATATGTGCTCGAAGGGTCCGGTGTGGTCTGCTATTCATCCAATGGAAATGAATATTTCTCGGGATTTGCTTTTAATGGTGCTCAGTTCTCTTATTGTCGAGATATGACGGAAGCAACCGGAATGTGCATCCATGCGGGTGAATCTGGATATGCACTGGATTCTCTTTCGTACAGCCTTTTACTTGAGGGTGAAACTATTGATGTGCTTTGCCCTGCACTTGCTGCTGTAAAGTCTGATTCTACCGGCAAATACGGCGTCGTGGATTTTTATTCAGGCAGAACGCTCCTTGATTATAAGTATGCTCAGATTGAATATGGAAACGGATACATATTTGCGAGGTCAATGGATAACTGGACAGTGTACCGTGTGAATACGGTTCTCGCAGGGAGTGAGGAAGTCTCTGAAGTGGAAAGAGAGCAGATCGGAACAAGATACAGATACTACCATTGGTATTGCCCGGATGGAAGTATCGTGGATGATCATATGAGATATTATTCATATGCCAGATCGTTCTTTTACAATGACTGTTACAAAGAGATAATGCTATTGGATAATTTCCAGGCAACGGGACTTGGAGGCTATACTGATGAATCCGGCGCGACATGGTGGTTTGAAGATGAGGAACCGGTATTTGCAGACTGATTCATATATTTGAGAGGGGATCATGATCAGAAAATACAGCAAGATAGCGATCATATACGGCGGCACAGGAAAGAAACTTGCACACGGCCTCGGTGAGCAGATAAGTAAGATGCACAAGGACAATCAGTTTCCCATGCAGCCCATGCTTCTTGAAAAGAGCATTCTGAATTCGGATTCCATCATGAGCCATGTTATTGGGATGGTTCATGAGTCCTCTCTATGCGTGATAATCTTTACTTTCGATGACGCGGATCAGACACGTGTCAGACAGAATGTCTTAATAGAGACAGGTATTGCATGGTCTTTAAAAGGCAAGGAAAAGTGCATTTTCCTCAGCAACCTTCTGAATCTTCCGGATGATTTTCCTTCCAATATCAAGACCGAGATCAATATCAATTATTTTGACGCGGATGATTTTTCCGAAAGAGCCGTGCAGGTATCAAATGAGATAATCGACATCCTTAAGCTGGAAGATACCCGTAAGCAGCTTGTTGATGAGAATTACTATTATGACGGAAAGATCCTTGATGATATCCCGGAAGAGATCCTTGAGAAGAAATCAGATGTTCAGCTTCATGAGATCCTGAATGAATGGGACAGGAATATAAAGTCCTTTGATTATCTTCCTGAGCGCGCTATGTATCTTCTCGAGAGGATCGCGTTTATTCCTATATTCAGCAATGACGAATGTCTGGACAAGTTCCTTTCTGACATGCGTGAACAGATCAAACAGTCTCCGGATGATCTTGTCGTGGCTTCTGCGGACAGGTATATGGAAGAGTGCAGGTCCATAACTGTCTATTTTGAACAGCTCATTGAATATACGCAGATCAAAACCGAGAGTGAGGCAAGAAAAGTATTGGCTTCGCCTTCGGAATATCCTGATGAGGCAAAAGCACTCTCAAGACGCTATGCACGGATTGCTTCATCACTTGAAGAACTGATCGAAGAATATGACATGGCATCTAAACCCTATAACTGGCTTGTGAGGGTCGTGGCTTATGATTATTCCGCACTTGCAAGGATGAAGGTATATGAACTTAGAAAAGGCACTGATGTAGGAAAAGAAAGCCTTGAGATTGCTATAAGCAACTTCGAGATGGCTGCTAAGATTGCCAAGAAGTATGACCTTGCATCAAACCACATATGGCTAGGATTCATAGATTATAATCTGTCGCGAGCCTATCGCTATCATTATGAACTGACTGGATACGAGAAGGATCTTGACCGGTTCGAGGAGACTCTCGCCGATTCGATTGATATCCGTAAGGGATGGTATAAGAGAAATGCTTATCCCGGAGTGTTCGGGATTGCAATGTCGTATGAGTATTTCATAGCTTCCAAGCTGGATTATGAGATGCGTAATGATATCGATGAATATACTCATGATTCGCCGAGCCAGAACCTTGCCAATATAGAAAGGCTTATGAGTGAACTGAACGGATACTGCAGGGATACCGAACTTGGCAAATTGTATGAAGCACGTGATTCCATTGACGCTTTGATGAACAGGATACGTTCGGAACACAGTCTGTGATTTGAGGATGATTCTATGACGATCAGCTACAGAACCAAAGGTAATTCCACACCTACAGGTAAGAACAGGGTTTATTTCACATGTCACAAAGATGACTTTGAATCCTGCTTTGATAAGATCTGCTCCGATATCTTTGCGACACAGGACTGCGCCGTTTATTACACGGAAGATATGTCCGATGCGGATTACGAATATATGGCTGATGATCTCGGACAGATGAACCTGTTCGTTATTCCGGTCAGCATGAAACTTCTGACGGAGCCTAACAGGGCAATGGATGTGGATTTCCGATTCGCCATGGATAATCATATCCCTGTCCTGCCGATTGCACTTGAGCCCGGACTTGAGATCATCTTTTCACGCCCCGATAAATTCGGAAAACTTCAGTATCTGGATGTCTATTCCATGGATGATACGGCAATAAGCTATGAAGAGAAGCTTAAGAAGTTCCTTGCTTCCGTCCTCGTCGGTGAAGAACTTGCCGAAAAGGTAAGAAGTGCTTTTGATGCATATGTATTCCTGAGCTACAGAAAAAAGGACAGGACATACGCCAATAACCTCATGCGACTGATCCATAAGGATCCTTTCTGCCGTGATGTCGCAATCTGGTATGACGAGTACTTGAAACCCGGTGAGGACTTTGAGCAGTCGATTGCCGATGCAATGTCCAAGAGTGACATGTTTGCTTTTCTCATCACTCCCAACATCACTGAGGAAGGCAACTACGTCCAGCAGATAGAGTATCCCGAAGCAAAAAAGAGCGGCAAGGGAATTCTTCCCGTCGAGATGGTTGCGACCGATCATAAGCTCCTGTCTGAGATGTTCACGGATATCCCCGAGTGCGTTGCGGGTGAAGACAGTAAGGAATTCTATGACAGATTCATCGAAACCCTCGGAAAACTTGCAAAGCAGCCTTCGGATAATGATCCCGAGCACAATTTCCTGATAGGAATTGCATACAGGGATGGTATTGATGTTGAGGTTGATAAGCAAAAGGGAGTTGAACTCATTACAAAGGCTGCAGAGGCAGATGTCCCTGAAGCTATGGAAGCTCTCATAAATATGTATCGTGATGGCATGGGCGTTGAGAGAAACTATGCCCTGGCTTTGCAGTGGAGTGAGAAGATTGTTGAGTATTATTCCTCCATAAGTGATCCGGAGGACAATCTTCTGAATGAGTGGATCCATGATCTTGCGGTGTCGTATCTTAATATGGACCGCTATGAAGAGGCGCTTGCGCGCTTCAAGCAGGTCTATGAAGTCTGGAAAAAGACTCGCGGAGAAAATGAAGAGTATACCCTTACAACGTTATCCAATATCGGAATACTGAATATAAAGCTGGGACATTTCGATGATGCGATTGACATCCTTCAGAAAACACGTGAATGTCTGCTGGATGTAAACGGTGGCGAAGACAGGAAGAGCATAACCGATCTGCTTAGCATTGCTTCAGTGTACCAGCTTAAGGGTGAATATGCCAAGGCAATGGATACGTATGAAAAAGCGTATGCATCTTCAAAGGACCTGTTCGGTGATGATAATGATCTGACTCTTATCGTTCAAAACGGAATTGCCTTGACACTTACAAATATGACTCCCTATGATCGTAAGAAAGCTGCAGAGCTCGAAGAGCAGGTGTGTGATGGTGCAAAGAAGAACCTGGGATGTGATAATCCGCTCACGCTTCTCTTTATGAGCAATCTTGCCAACATAAAAAACAATGAAGGCTTTGCAACCCAGGCGGCCGATATGGAACAGGAAGCATATGACATAAGCGTCAGAGTCCTGGGTGAAGAGCATCTTGATACCATATCCAGATTTGTGAATCTGAACAAGTACAGATTAAAGGCCGGGGAGATTCAGGCAGTTGAAACTAACCTGCCAAGACTTAGGCAGATTTGTGACAACATATCGGCGCTTGAGAATCCTCAGGCATATACCATCATGTCCGATGTTGCATTTCTGCACAGTGAACTTGGACACTATAGTGAATCACTGGAGATCAATAAGGCTGCTTATGATAAGCGCTCATCCTTGCTTGGAGAGGATCATTCCGACACTATCTTAAGTCTGAACAACATTGCTGCAGATCATATCAGGATGGGTGATTATGCACCTGCACTTGAGCCTGAATTTAAAGTGTATGAAGTCTGGGGCAGGCTTTATGATGATTCTCATCCGTATTTGCAGGCTGCAATGCAGAACCTTGCGCTTATATACCGTGAGACCGGGGAATATGATAAGGCCGTAGAGTTCTATGAGAGATTGCTGAAGATCCGCAGAGAATTGTATAAAGACGTTAACGATGAATCAGCTAAGACTATTTCAATCATGCACGATTATGCTGCAACCTTACGTGCAATGGGTAACATGCCTGCTGTTGTCGGACTTCAGTATGAGATATATCTTCTTAACAAAGCGTCTAAAGGTGAAACGAATGTCAGCACACTGATAGCACTCAATGACCTTGCACTTGCATATTACAACAGCGGCAATGCGGAAAAGGCTCTGGAGATTAACAGAGTATGCATAGAACTCATGGTTGAGCATCTGGGACAGGATGCACCTGATACTCTTGTGTGTGCGGCAAATATGCAGGTTTACTATGATGCAGTGAACAATAAATGATAAAATAGTGTAGGGAATTAACCATTTATTGCGAGGATAGGATAATGGCTAAGAGAAACGTTCGCGGAAATAACGGAATGCATAACGAAGACGGATCATATGATGCTCTTCTTGTGACAATAGTCATCATTGTCTCCATAATTTCCATATTTACATATTTCTATAAGTGCATCCGCAAAGATGAGACTGCGAATTATGCCCAGCTGTATCAGGCTCTTCAGGAAAAGCTTCCCGAAGGGATAAATCTTCCTTCGTTAGGCTTGGGTGATGAGAGTGGTAATTCCACGATTCAAAATGTTCTAAACGGCAACACATCGCTTGAGGACACGATCGGTGGAGGCGGTGTGACGGAGGAGCAGCTGGATGATAATCTTAACGGCACGTCCGGTGAAGGCTCGGGTAACGGAAGTGTCTCGGAAGCGTCCGCCGAAGAGGACGAGAATAGGCCGCCGCGGGAACAAAACTATTCATATTTCTATGATAACTTCGGTGAAAGTGAAAGAGAGATCTACGATGTATATATGGACCTTGTAGATAATAAAGACGTCCCCGGCTATATGGTCACTGACGAAATGTCTGTTGATGAGTATTACGAGCTGGAGGGCGATTTTTATTGCATATATTATGCAATGCTTCATGATCATCCGGAATTTTTCTATCTTCGCACGGATGAACTGCCAAGGCTGGACATAAGCGTGCTTCAGTATCCTGACATGGTCGTGCTCGAGTATTCTTTTGAACCGGCACCTGCAGGCGAGAACAGGCTTATCGATAAATTCGAGCGTGCTGCCGATGAGTTTATGAGTGACATAGACCTTGACCGGTCAGATTATGAGATAGAATTACAGATCCACGATAAGCTGATCGAGATGGCGACATATGATGATTATGTATATGAAAACGATGACGCCGGAGTGGATCTCGGAAGGACCGCATATGGAATTCTTGTAGAGGACAGCAACGGGACCGATAATGCTGCCGTCTGCTCAGGCTATGCACAGGCCTTTCAGTATTTTCTGACCAGAGCGGGAATACCTTGCGTATGCGTTCAGGGAAATGCGGGCTCGCCACAGACCGGAGATATGGGACCTCACGAATGGAATCTTGTGATGCTAGACGGAGAGTGGTACGAAGTTGACAGCACATGGAATGATCTGGATCTTTCAACAGACGATCATTCCCAGGACTTCATAGACGGCGTTCTGGCATCACGTGATGAGTACGAAGCATCAACACACGTCTGGTTTAACCGTACAACGGATTATATGACGAACACGCCGGTGCCTGACGATACGGTCTTTACGATCGAAGGCTATATGGACTGGAATCCCATAACTCCCTCGGTTCACTTGAGGGAAATAGACCCTTCGGATGGTGATGCCACAGTGTTTGATTACCTTGAGTCAAGACTGCCCTATGCATATGGTACGGAATATGCTTTTCGCGGATGATATAGATTTTTTAAATGAGGTGAGAGATGAAGAAAGTAAGACAGTTATCACTTCTTATGACCATTGTGATCATGAGCGTAATGCTCTCGGGATGCGGCAATGCAACGATCGAGGGAGACTGGGTCCTAGTAAAGGAAGAATTTGCTGACGGTGAGATCATGAATCAATCCGAACTTGAAGAAATTGGTATTGCGGAGACATATCGTATCAGTGGCGACCAAGTTGAATACACCTGCCTGCTTCTGGGAACAGAGATTAATCTTGATATGGATCTTGTTGACAACGGTGACGGCACATACGAGTTTAAGGTGGGCGAGATTTCTTTTGCCACGGTCACATTAAAGCGTAATACCTTCTTTTATGTCGTGGGTGAGGGTGATGACGCCACGACCTTTTATTACGAAAGGCAGAAGTGACCTGTGATTATTTGCCACAGGAAATAATTGGAAACAGTACCAAATCTGTTGTAAATACAATGCAGCAAAACTATTACATTATTCAACCGGGGAGGATTATTTATGAAGGCAAAAACAGAGTATGAACGTTTTTTCAAATTAGAAAGTGCAGGCGATCATATGGGCGCCTGGGCGACACTTTTATCAGTTATGTATTGTGATGATGAAACATCAAAGGCTGTTTTTGAAGAAATATGCGATGTTAATTGGGTGGACAAGCATTTTTCATATTTTGATATTACGAACAGAGATCATCAAATGATTTTTGCTTCTTTAGCAGAGGATGCAATTGAAAAAGACGGACCACAATGTGCTCTTGTTTGCCATATTCTGGATAAAGATTGTAACTGGTACGGAAGCGGAAATCTTCCGACGAACGAGAGACTCCTTGAAAAGTATCCGGATCATATGGCATTTCGTCTTGCAATGGAAAACAAAGCTAAACAATTAGGATATGTATGATTCAAATTGCAAAGATTTATGAATTGTGCCGCAAATGCAATAAATATGTGGCTTCTGTTGATGGAGTGAAGGACGGATAAATTATTCAATTGGAGGTTATATTTATGATAGATTATGAAAGCTGCTGTGTTTTTGGAAAGAAGTATCCACGAGCTGAAAAACAGAAGAGTGCAGATTATACAGCTGATATGGAAAAGACTGTGCTCACATCCGGTTTGAAGATCTGTGAGTATGTAAAGATAGAGAACGGATCGTTAGTTTGTTTTGTATATGGTCATATAGATAAGTTTAAGAATGAAAAGGATTATCACTACAACCTCTATCGCCTCGATCCTGACGGAGAAGTGTCATTCTTAAGTGCAGGAACAAGAGGCGGTATCGAAACCTTATATGTTGAGGATAATTTTGCATATTGGGACGATTTTGGGAAACAATATAGAGTGTCAATATTCAATGGTTTGGCAGAAAAATATAATGAGGACAATGGATGGGAACCATGGGATTTTGAAACAGGGACGAGTATGTGATACTTTTCCCGGAAATACTAAATTAATCATTTGTGGTAATGATCATGAAGAGGACCGGAGCAAAATCCGGTCCTTTTTCACACCCATAAGCCAAGAAGGTTATCCGAAGAGCAGAGAGAGGCTTCAAGACGCAGAATTGAGATCATAAATTAATTATCTCCTATGCATTGACATTCTCCTATAAATGAGTATGATTTAGGAGAACAGAAAAGGCATAGGAGCATTATGAGACAATTTGATTACAAAAAATATAAAACATATCGTTGGGATAATGAAATCCTGAATTACCTTTCTCAGATACATGAATACAAAGGGAAACAGGAGCTGTTTCTGAGGCAAAAACCTGTAGAAATGGAAAAACTTGTTGAGGTGGCCAAGGTTCAGTCTATTGAATCATCAAATAGGATTGAAGGCATTATAACGACAAGTACCAGAATTGGACAATTGGCGAAGGAAAAGACAACGCCTAAAAATCGTGATGAAAGAGAAATAGCCGGTTATAGAGATGTTTTGAACACCATTCACGAAAATTATGAGTATGTTCCTGTGAATGGGAATATCATACTTCAGCTGCATCGTGATCTGATGCAGTATGCGGAAACCGGAAACGGCGGTAGATACAAAATCACTCAGAATTACCTAAAGGAAACAAAAGAGGACGGAACTGAAGTAATCCGTTTTACACCGGTAGCACCATATGAGACGGAACCATGTATAAATGCGATATGTGAGAACTACAATGCTATGATGGAAGATACTTCGGTTGATCCGTTACTTATTATTCCTGTGTTTTTACATGATTTTCTTTGCGTTCATCCTTTCAATGATGGAAATGGTAGAATGAGCAGATTACTTACACTTCTGCTTTTGTATAAATCAGGATATCTTGTAGGAAAGTATATCAGTATAGAAAAACATATAGAAAAGACCAAAGATGCTTACTATGATGCCCTCGAGGCATCATCAGCGGGCTGGCATGAAGAAGAGGATGATCCGACTGTCTTCGTTAAGTATATGCTAGGTGTGATTCTTGCATGTTATCGGGAATTTGAAAGTAGGGTAAACATCATTAGCGATACTACAGTAATATCTGAAACTGAGACCGGAAAGAAGAAGGTCATTACGATAAAGAGTAAGGCTTATGACATAGTAAAGGCTTCTATTGACACAA